>JBFMCE010000101.1:0-13111 GCA_040754655.1 Bdellovibrionota bacterium
AATATATTAAAATGAGCTAATACTTCATGAGACGGTGGGGCAAGTGAACATGGTTTTGCCATAAAGAAAGGGCGGTTCGCCTACTGGCAAACCGCCCTTTGATGTGTCGATGGATTGATCTATCTATCGGTTAATCCATCAAGTATGGATCCTGATCCGGAGTAGGATCTGTTGAATAAGCTCCTTCGGCTAAGAGTGGAGTCGCCGTCGTCGATGGATCGTAACAGACGCAATTTTTATTCGGAACCTTGCCTTCATCACACGTCACCGGGCAATTCAAGCCGGCATGCAATGAGACGTCGGTGATGCCGCCGCAACTCCATTCGCTTGTGGTGATTTCGTTGGCGTCTGCATATGGATTTGGAAGTACTTGATTTCCACGTGGTGGAAAGGCGGTATCGTCTAGCGAATCTACAGAAACTTGCCCGCGACGGAAAATGTCGATCAGCGCGCGACAAGATGGAGTTCCCGCTCCAACGACCCCAGCGTTTGGATCGGGATCCGGGACCTCATCGCCTTCGGGATCTGATGATGGATCTTCTCCGCTCATGTGAACGAGCTTCCCATCCTTATTAACGATCACTAAGTAAACAAGCTTGCCTTCCGCATCTCTGGCAGAGACCATCCAACTTCCGTCGGAGCGTGTCTCAGTTTTATAGGTGTGGTTATCGATGACTGTCGTTGTTTCTGTAGGGGAGTTTCGTAGATCGATGGCATTCCCATTTTCGTCGAGAACGCGTTGTGCGACGTAGTCCGGGCCCTTAGATTCGACTTCGTTTTGATACTCAATGACCTGGTCTTTCGTCAAAGGATTCGGTGGGCCCTCGGGCACAGGAATAACTACGCCATCTCTCTTGAAAACAAATGTACCGTCAGGTTGCCTTTGAAAGTGCGCTTCTCCTGGTCCGGCCCCCGACCCAGGGCCAGTTGGCGTCTCAGACGCGCTGTCCATGCACTCATTCACAAGTTGATTGAGTTCACCATGCTCTGGCGTGGGATGCGCGTTTTGCACCGTGACGGGTATGCTATCGATGCAATCGGCTGAAGGCAGTGTTCCGAGATCGGCAAAAGGGCTCTTGCCGCTTGGTCCTCCGGGACAGGCGGTGCCCTCTGGTGCTAGCGGATCTACGGGGTCAGATGCCTCGGTATATTGTGACGTTCCTGGCTCTGATTCACAGCTGTCTCCTTCGGACAGAAGATCTTCAATCGCACTCAGCGATACCTGAGCCAACAGGGTATTGATATGGGTGCGAAGCTTGGTCGGATCGACGCGATTCGCGATGTGCGTCCCGAATCTACGCACAGACACCAAGCGATTTTGATTTACGGCATTTTTGTAATTGAGAGTCGCCGTAAGAGAAGCCAATGCCTGACTCTTGACGGTTGACGAGATTTTATAGGACTCGGCCAACCTCTCCATAAAAAATAGAGAAACTGGTTCTAGCCCGTCGAAATAGTGATTGCTGGCGTACTCTGCCAATGCCTGAAATCCGTTGCTGATTCCGTAAATGTCGCTGCGTTTTCCGAGAGTGACTAAAAGGTTGCGAGTTGCTCGGTCATAGACGTACCCTCGAGGCGAAGTGTAGGCGACCTGAAGCTTGCGGAATTCTTCCTTCAAGGCAGTTCTATCTGCAGTCAAAACCGCTTGATCGAACGCATCGCTTTTTTGAGCGAAAGAGAAGGTTAAAAGAAATATTCCAACAAAAAGCCTCAAAAATAGATTCATCTAGATTCCCCTCGACTGACGTGTGTCCGCATGTCTGCAAACTTTTACTATTGGCGCTTTAAATTAAAATTCCGAATAAAGAGCAATTTTTAATTATTATTCAGTCGAAATCAAAACAATTCGACCTACCTACCTTGTTATTTCTTTGTTGGCCGAGGTCGGCAGGTGAGGGAGTCCCGGTGAAATACCAGGACCCTCGGAGCTTTTAGATGAGGTCTTGATAGGTAGTTAACCTCGCAACCATAAAGATCACTCGATTGCTTTCTCGGTCATCGGTTGGGAAAAGGCAGGGACAATAAACAAATAATATTTACATTGATCTTGATAAATGTTATCGGAAATTCATGTCAAATCCTATCAAACCTATCCTGATAAGTCTTTTAGTGGGGTTGTATTTTGGTGCTCCGGTTTTGGCGAGTGATGCCATCACGAAAATCAAAGACTACTTTACTAAAAACAAGATTTCCCAAAACATGCAGATGGCAAATGACTTAGAGTCTCTGATAAATAACTTGAGCAAAAGCTTAAATGGAAGACCGTTCGAGTATACTCAATGGAGCGGCTTTTCCGGTGTAGGCATCAATAAAAGCGAGGTGTTTGCTTACAGCAACATGGTGATCGACCACATCAAGGTGGCACAGTCGCAAACACCAGAAGCCGTTCAGGTGATCATTGCAGGGGGTACAGTAGATGGTATCGGAATGCTCGATGAGGTTATCAGAAGTGCGCAAGCGCGCCGTAAAATCAAGCCGGTCGTATATGTGGGAATGATGTCGGCAGCTGGTGCCGGTTATCCGAGTCAAATTTCTCGTCATCATGACCATCTGATGGTGATGGATACCTTTGTCGGCCCTGATGGGAAGATGAGCTGGGAACTGAAGAAGAGCCCTCATGGAATGAGTATGACGGCTCAAATCCACAAGGCTCTGCTCTCACTTGAGAATTGCCTAGGCGGAACCCAAGAGTATTTCGAGGGTGGTGAAGTCGCTTTACGAGAGAGCGCCGAAATTCTTGCTTTGGCATCAAGTCGTGATTTCCCAAGAAGCAAATTTCGTCTCGTCTTGCATCCCGGTGTCAATCCGGCAGCTGTTGCTAACCCTGCTAAAGACAAGGGATTTCGAGCCGCGACGATCCTCGCTCATATCCTGCATGAGAGTCCAGGTCTTATTCCCCAAGGCCTTTCGCTATTGATTGAACCCAACCATCAGGCTCCTGATCGTTGGCGTACCGGAGACTTTAAAGCAAAGTACAGCTTGGAAGAATATTTCACCCAAAAACATGACGACATTGACCCAAGAATCAACTTGGAAGAAGGACACTTTGAGCAACAGGTGCGTGAGGCGGAAAGGATCATCGTTGAAGCGAAATCCCAATTGGGTTCGGCAGCGAATTGGTCCAAGAATCGGCCTGTATCGCAGGGCTATTACGGTTCTCGGCAATATTTTCAAGGGTTGATTC
The DNA here is from genome assembly GCA_040754655.1 of Bdellovibrionota bacterium. GTDB lineage: Bacteria > Bdellovibrionota > UBA1018 > UBA1018 > UBA923 > JBFMCE01. The sequence goes on from JBFMCE010000101.1 coordinate 3,185, forward strand.
GGTATTACGAAGCGCGGATCTTGTTTATGCAGTCGTGGCTTCGTTTCCAAAAACGTTATCCTGAAGGAAAAAATATTTTCTTGTCTGCCATGAAATCGTGCGAAGCATCGCTATCAAGCAATGACTTGCATTAGCTCCTCTGATTTCCCTCGGTCTGCGCCCGTTTCATCCACTGCCTGAGCGCTTCTGGAAATTCTGAGGGGATCTCTTCAAATTCAGCGTATGCGCTGTAAAAACCATTTTCCGAATCGAATGAATTGGAAACTACCGAAACCAATAGTCCTTCGACAGAAGGGCTGATTTCCTGGAAAATGCTTGATTTCAATTTGAATACAGTCCCTTTTGGAATCAAATGGCGACTGATCAGGCTCACCCCAAGCTCGTCAATCGCGTCAACTTCGACCTTGAACGAAAGTCTGGCCGGAGCCCGTCCGTCGGGAATGTCAACGAAGGTCGCAAGATGTTCTTTTATACTTTCGGTTTTGACATATCTTGAGAGTTTAGACGCGAGCAGGGTTCGGTCGAGGGGCTTGAAAATAAAGTCATTGGCGCCTAGTTCCAGTGCATGAGTCACGTCTTGCTGTTCTTTCGTGCCTGAAATCACCACGATCACAGCTTTTGGATTTGTTTTACGCAGTTCTTTTACAAGCTCAAAACCCGTTACATCGGTCAGTTGAAGGTCGATGATGTAAAGATCAGGATCAAGCTTGTCCGCGTACTCAAGGAACTGCGCTGGTTGAGAGGTCGTCTTGATGTTTAATCCCAGTCGCGGAAAGACGGCCTCCATCGTTTTTCTGAACAGCGGATCATCATCGATGATGAGAACAATGGGTTTTGATCTCATTTCCAATCCTTTAGCCGTTTTCTAATCCTCTTTGCTATCGACTCGCCAATTGCCACGAAATTCAGGTCGTTCAAATACCTGCCTTGGGCGACGGGGTTTGCCAAAGACTTCGCGGTTCGAATCATGACGTCGCCGCAATCTAGCTTGCGCAATAATTCGCCTGATAGCTCGACCGTCTCATCAGAAGCGAGTTTAATGCTTGCTTCAATCTGCAGGCCGATTTCGCTGGCTTTCAAGACTTCCACCGGAAGAGAGACCTCTGCCTCAGGGCGACGGGTTTTGAACTGCAAAGAGAGGAAGGATTGATCCTTAAGGCGTTTTCTTGCCTTTTGCAAAAGAGTGCCAGCTCGAATGGGCTTAAGCACGTAATCGGAAGCCCCTAAAGCAACGGCTTCAGTGACAGAGGCTTTGTCATTCCGCCCGCTCAACACAATGACGGGTATGTTCTTAAGAAGCTCATTTTTTCGTTTTTCCTTCAGAAAATCGAACCCATCCTTTTCGGGCATGGTCAGGTCCGTGATGATCAGGTGCGGTGTTTTTGAAGCAGCTAACGCGAGCCCTTCATCTACGTTCTCAGCGAGAAATACAATGATGCCCTCGCTTTCTAGAATCAACTTGACGGTCTTCCGCACGTCACTCATGTCATCAATGACCAGCACTGTCTTTCCCGTCAAGCCCATATACTCGTCGACCCTTTGATCTTAAGCCGTCTTTTTCATTTGTTGATGCATTTGTTCAGCAACGAGCCGATATTCAGCCTCGAGCTCTTCAATCAAGTTCTTCAAAAGTGCTTCCGGCCCTTTCTCAATGTTTTGGCAAATGGCGGCGAAACGATCTGCCCCGAGGTTGCCGGCATTAGACTTCAGAGCATGTGCTTGTTTTCTGATACTGAAGATATTCTGAGCCTCAAGTGCGCTTCGCATGTTTCGCATCATTTCGGGCACTTCGCTGAGGAAAGCCTCAAGCAGTTCAGTGACCACGCTATCGCGAGGACTGCGATCAAGTTTTCTCAAGTCATCTAAAACGCTCACGTTCAAGGTTGCTTCCTTTTGAGCTTTGTTCTGGGTCATTTTTTTCTCCTGGCTATGCCGCATGCGCCTTCTTCAACCAGCGCTCCAACGTAAATCTCAAGTTTTGAACTTTGGTGGGTTTGGTGAGGTAGTCGTCCATTCCTGCCTCCAAACATTGTTCTCGGTCTCCCTCAAGGGCGTTGGCGGTCATAGCTATGATTACCGTATGCCGCGAATTTTCTTCCTTCTTTCTTATGGCTGCTGTCGCCTGAAAACCGTCCATTTCGGGCATTTGGCAGTCCATCAAAATGATGTCATAGTTTGTCTTCTCCAATGCAGCCAACGCTTCAAGGCCATTTGTAACGGCATCAGCCACATAGCCCAATTCTTCAAGTTGCATAACGGCGATTCTTCGGTTCGTCGTATTGTCTTCCACGATCAGAATTTTCGCGGGATGCGCTTGCTTTTGGGACTCTGCCTGACGAGGGATGGCAGTGGTTTGCGTTTCTTCCAGTGGGCCACTCATCGTTTGTATGACTGCGTCGAGAAGATAAGACTGTTTCAACGGTTTCATGAGTTCGGCGGCAATGCCCAAACTTTCCATCTCCGCCGAACGCTTGTGGGGCTGTGTCATCATCAATAAAAGAGGCATCGTTGAAATGCTCGAATCTTCGCGAATTTTCTTTGCTAGAGAAAGCCCATCTAAAAAAGGCATTCCCATATCGATTAAAGCCAACTGAAAGGGGTCGCCATTTTGAGCTTCGTCCTTCAAAAGTTCTAAGGCCATTCGGCTGTCACGCGACGAAGTGATGCGCAGATTCCACATCTCCATGAGGCGGCTCACATGTTTTAGATTGGTCTCATTGTCATCTACGACTAAGATGCGTTTTCCCCTCAATGTTGAGGCGCCCGGCGTTGCCAACGCTCCTCTGGAAATCACGTCTTTTTCATTCTGGCCTTTTGTAAAACGAGCCGTGAATGAGAAGAGAGATCCTTCTCCAAATTCGCTTTGAACCTCGATCATACCCTCCATCCTTTTGACGAGTTGCTCGGAAATCGCCAGACCAAGACCTGTACCGCCGTATTTTCGTGCAGTCGAGCTATCGGCTTGTGAAAAGGCCTTAAAGAGTTTGGGCAACTCTTCCTTTCGAATCCCGACACCGGTGTCTCTTACCTTAAAGAGCAAGGTTGCCTTTGTTTCATCTTCTTGTTCGCAACTCACTTCGAGATCGACTTGTCCTTTGGAAGTGAACTTGAGTGCGTTTCCCAGGAGGTTGGTCAGTACTTGCCTGAGTCTTCCGTGGTCGCCTTTCAGCAAGAGAGGAGCTTTTGGGTCGATTGAATAAACTAATTCTACGCCTTTGCTTTGAGCGGTGTGAGACAAGAGATCCATCACGCCTTCGATGCTGGTGCGGAGATTAAAGTCAAGGACTTCGAACCTCAATTTGCCGGCCTCGAGCTTCGAAAAGTCGAGGATGTCGTTGATCACGGTCAGAAGAGAATCCGCGCTTAGGCGGACCGTGTCTACGAAATCCTTCTGCCTCGTCGTTAGGGATGTCTTCAACAGCAAGTCGGTCATCCCGATTATCCCGTTCATGGGAGTCCTGATTTCATGGCTCATGTTCGCTAGAAATTCCGACTTGATTTGCGCCGCAGCTAATGCCGCCTGTGCCCGGACCCGCGCCTCAGTGTGCTCGCGTTCAAGTTGCCTTACTTCGGTCACATCTTCGCACACCACGACTCCGGCAACGACTTTGCCCATCTCGTCTCGCACCGGAGCCGCGCTCAGTCGAATCACTCCTCGGCTGCCATCCCCGCGAAGCACGTCGGTGTCTTCATTGCGAATGATCGCGCCAGTCATGATCGCGCGCGCCAGCGGCCAGTCCGTGGGCGCGTAAGGGCGTCCGTCGGGGTGAAAGCCTTTCCACATTCCGTATTCATCAATATTCTTGGATTTGTGCATTTCATGACGCCAAACATCCTTCGTGCGTGGATTAGAATACATCAGTCTTCCCGAGGGCGCTTCACAGATGATGACCGAAGAGGGCATTTGCTCTAAAGTTGTTTCAAAGAGGCGCCGCTGAACTTCGCTTTCCTTCAGACGCTCTCGAATATTCGAGTTCACAAAGAAAATGGCAAGAACCGTCAAAAGGATCGCAGCCCCGGCGCCAATGCGAACAACGAGCATGCTGCGCTCAAATGCACGATCAACTTCGTGCGAGCGGGCCGTCAGTTCAATGTTTTCGTCTTGGATCAGGTCGTCAAGAACGGCATGAATTTCATTCATAAGGCGCAAACCACGATTGTTTTGAACTGCCTTCAGTGACGAGATGTAACCTCTTTCACGGCGAAGGCGAATTGTTTCAGACATCTCTACGAGTTTGTCTTTCAGTATTTTTTCAAGCCTGCCAATGCGTTCTAGCTGCCCGGGATTGTGGCTTAGCGTGGTGCGCAGCGAGGCTATCTTGCCATCAAGTGACCCGGGGGCGGTATTGTATGGCTTGAGGTACTCTTCATTGCCGGTGAGCAAGTAGCCCCGCTGGCCCGTCTCGGCGTTTTTGACGAGCAACGAAACTCTTTCAAGCTGAAGAATGTTTTTTCTAGCTTGAGCGACTGCTTGATTGGCTTTCGAAAATTTTACGAGGCTGTGTGAAGAATAAATACCGATGATTGAGAGCAGCGCTAGCGTCGACAGAAACGTCGCCGATGCTTTTCTCTCTACTTTTAGTTTCGTTACGATCCGATGAAAGTTCAATTTACGGCGCAAGAGAGCAGCCGTTGCCGTTAGCAACAAACCTAGCAGTGAAATAGACAACCAGTGACCCATGGGCACCCTTTTGTGAGTTTTGTTGACACGTCTAGTTTATCCTTCATCGACGGAATCCGATGCAATCCTTTAATCGAGCTGGCTAGGCTGCTTTTTTTATTATCGTCAAATAGGTGCGTTCAAGTTTTTCCTTGATCACCTTCTGGTCAAACGGTTTGACGATGTAATTGCTCACGCCCGCCTCGACCGCCTCCCGCACTTTTTCAGGAGTTCGTTCCGAGGTTACCATGACGAAGGGGATGTACTTCATCCGCTCGTTGGCCCGCACTTTCTTGAGCAGCTCAAGGCCTCCCATGTCGGGCATGTTCCAATCGCAGAAGATCACTCCAATCACAGGTTTGCCGGCGATCAGGCACTTCCAGGCCTCTTCGCCGTTTGCGGCGTGCCTGAAACGTTTGAAACCCAGGTCCATCAAATGTTTCACGAGCAAGTTGCGTGTCGTGGCCGAGTCGTCAACTACCAGTATTCCGGTTTCATCATTAAACATTCGTGTCCTCCTGGGTATCAGTCGCTAGGATTTCGAGAAAAAAAGTTCCGTTTTGCATTTCGTATGGAATCACAATCGCTCCAGACTGCGCTTTATTTAGTTTTTTTGCCAAAGCTTGGCCAGTCAGCACGGTCGGAAACGAGGGCTTGAGCTCATAACCTAATGCGCGCAGCTCAGGGTCCATCACGCCGAACGCGATATTGAGCAGTTCCCCCGCGAGGTCTTGGTTGTCTGCTGAGATCGTCTTCACGCCGGTATCTTGAAACATGTTCGCGTAGATCTTGAGGAAAGTGGTTTCTGAAAAACCCAGGAGCAAGCTCGTATTGAATTCTTTTCCCGACAGGTTTATCAGGCCAGCGACTTTGATGTCGCCATGTTCATGGTCTTCGCGAAAAACGGGCTCGCCAGGGGTGACATGGGTGTTCGTGTGTCCTCTCAAGGTCTCTCGGATCCCTTTTGTAAGTATTCCCAGCAGGTTTTTCTTTTGCATCACGTGTTGAAGGACGTTTTTCGAGAAATGGGGGATAGGCCCGCTTTTCTTTTTAAAAACCACGCTCACTTGAGTTCCCTTATTGAGTTCACTTTTGAGTTCCACGAAACCGCCGAACTTGCACGCGGTTTGGTGAACTGCTTCAAGCCCGACGCCGCGACCTGACATCTCGGTGACTTGGTCCTTGGTTGAAAAGTCGCCCTGCAAAAGAAGTTGATGGCAGTCTTTCTCGGTCTTTGGAATGGGCAGTCCTTTTTCGCGGGCTTTTGCTTTGATTTTTTCGTAATTCAGCCCGGGGCCATCATCCTTGAACGACAGGCGGTATTCATCGCCGGATTGCTGCAGCCTCATGACGATTTTGCCGTGAACCGGTTTTCCTAGGCGCTGTCGTTCTTCAGGAGGCTCGATGCCATGGTCTGCCGCATTTTGCGCGAGGTGGATGAGCGATTTGAAAAGCTCGGTATAGAGATCAGGCCTGATCGAATCAGATGGCAGCCATTCAATGGGACTGGCATTTTTTTGCAAGCGCAGCGCCGCTTGGATGAAGGCATCGCTAAGCCATCCTAGGACTTCCTTGGCCGAGGCTTCGGCAAGCTCTTCGATCGCCGTCAGGATTGGTTTTGGGACCTTGGCTTCGTACGCTTTTTCGAGAAGTTGGTGCAAGGCTGCCGTGCGGACTCGCACCGAGGGCGATCGGTCACTTTTTAAATTGAGGATTTGATCATGCTCGTTGATGAACGTCGCGACGGAAGTTTGAATTTCATCCAAAGCCTGAGTGTACAAAGCAGGGGAGTACTTGTTCTTCAAGCGGTCTTCCCAAGCATGGCATAAGGAAGCGAATTCCCGGCATTCGAGAAACCCAAAGCTGCCCTTTAGGGTATGCAGTGACCTTATTGCTTCATGCTCGGAAGGACTGCGCGAGCTCAAAGATTCGATCATCTCAAGAAGGCTGATGAAGTCATTCCGTGACCGCAAGATCTTCACAAGGGTCTTGTTGGTTTGGCGTTCTTCTTCGCTCTTCCTCTCTAACTTGCGCATTTCAGTGACATCGGTCGCGATGATCATGATGCGTTTGATAGAGCCGTGCTCGCTACGGATAGGGCGGTATTGCATTGCGATGGCCTTGCCATTTTTTTCAATCAGCGAAGGCAGTACCCCGACATAATCCTCAAACGGAATCATTTCAGCGAAGAGCGTGCGGATCGAGGCGCCCCATTCGGACTTGTCCTGCCCCAAGAGCTCTCCTAAATGCCTGCCCGCGGGGTTTGGCCCGAACAGCGTCGTCACTATCGACGAGCATTCGTCGCTCACGCGCGCGCTTTCGTCGACCGAGAAAAAACCTTGGCCCGCGTTATCCAAAAGCAGGCGAATAGATTCCGTTCGTTCTTTGACCTGCGACTCAAGCTGGCTATTGTGCTTGCGCAGCTCTTCATTTCGCATTTCGGCCAGTTGCTGTTTGCGTAAGTTTTCTTCCATCCGGCCGCGCGCGGTGGCGAGCGCCTTGTGAATCGAAGACTGGTGCTCGGAATTGTAGAGTTGCTTGACCTTCTGTTTGAGAACCGTGAGAGTCGCCTCGGCCGCTTTTAATTTCTCACCCGGGCTCAATTCAAGATTATCCGCCGGGACCTGAGGGACTATCTTCAACGCTGTTTTGTTTTTCATGCCGCCTCACCGAATACAATGCCCACCAAGGTCTGGTTGATGTGCAGGCCATTGAGTTGTTCACCGTAGGTGTCGAAGCCGATTGATTGGCGTGCGAGATTGTTCGAGAGTATTTTCCCCAGTGTGTCGTGGTAATTTTTAGACGAGGCTTCTAGGCTCCTCAGAATGCAGTTGCATCCGATGAACCAATCCGCCCTTTTCAGGGTTTTTCTGACCTTTTCGACGTCATTGCGGAGCGTTTCTTCCATTGAAAGGTGGTTTGCGATTTCGAGCACCATGCCTTCTTCCACCGCGCAGTAGAAGACGAGGCTGCCATCGGCCTCTGCTTTCTGGATTGAACGCACGTAAACTTCGTTATTGCAAGAAAAGGTGAGGGGGTGCATCGAGAACACGGCGGGGCTGAGTCGTTCAATACTCAAGCCCAGCGCGCGCGCATAAGCTTCAGCCGCAGGACGCCCATCGAAGGTGAGTACCTTTCTTTCCGCAACGTTCACTTCTGTGACCACCAAGTCTCGTTCAGAGCGCAAGAAATGCTGGTGTTTTATGACGTGGAAGGGGATCGAGCTTTCTCCCAGCACTACTACGGCAGCGTCAGAGAGGCATTCTCCGTTGGCCATCACGAAGGTGTTCACGAATTTCAAATCGTCACCGGCAGAGCCACCAAGAAATGGGATGCCTTCGAAGGCGTCAGCGAGGAGTGCTGCTGAACGTTCTTCTTTTTTTGAAAGCCCGTCAAAAAAGCCCAGGCAGAAATGGCGTTTGGAATCGAGATTCTCAAGCGTAAGGCCAAGCCGATGGCTCAATTCGAGTGCGACTTTCGCAGCTCTTTCAGAATCAATTTTTGACAACTCGTTCACCGGCGCTACAGCCCAGCGAATCTCTTTTGAGACCACTGCGGATACGACGAGTGAGCCTGTGAGGCGTTTTCCGTCAAGATACTCGCCCGCAGTGGTGCATCCCACTGAAGGCACGCCTGGAAATCTTTTCTTGATTTCAGCAGCCAGCTTGCGCGGGTCTTGCGAGGTCGAATGAAAGACTATGAGGAACTGAATGTCGTTGCCATTGATCGCCCAAGAGCCAGTGGCTTCATCGAGAGCCTTGGCTGCGTCTTGCGCCGTCGAAACACCGCTGAGAATCTTCATTGTGACGCGTCTCCTCGTTGTTTTTATCGGCGAAGAAACGTCATTCTAAATAGGATGCAAAATTTACCCAGCTCTCACGTGAAAGCAGATGCGAGAATTTCAACAGAGCGGGCTAGACTGCTTGTCCGGCGGCCCAGCCCGAGGCCCAGGCCCACTGGTAGTTGTAACCGCCAAGCCAGCCAGTGACGTCAACGACTTCGCCGATGAAAAAGAGGCCGGGGCATTTTTTCGACTCCATCGTCTTTGACGAGAGTTCACTGGTACTCACCCCGCCACGAGTGACCTCTGCTTTGGTGTAGCCTACGGTGCCATGCGGAACGAAGGTGAAGTTTTGGAGCACTTCGCAGAAATTTTCAAGTTCGGCCTTGGTGAGGTTTGATAAGCTTTTTTGAGCCGGCCAATGCAAGTCATAGAAGCGCTCAGCCAGCCTTTTTGGGATGAGGTCCGCCATCATGTTCTTGATCTCGCTCTTTGAGCTTTTCCGGTCGGAAAACCACTTCATCAACGCGGCTTGTGACATCGCCGGAATGAAATTGATCGTGACCGGATCTTTTTCATGCCAATGCAAAGAGGCCTGTAGAGCCACTGGGCCACTTAAGCCCACGTGAGTGAAGAGAAGATTCTCTTGGAATGAAATGCCATTGCAGCTCATGACGGCGTCTAGTGCAATTCCGGCGAATCCTTCAAACGTCTTGTGGTCTTCTTCATTGAAGGTGAAACCATCTAACGCGGGCGCAAGCGGCGTGACTTCAAGTCCGAATTGGCGCGCGATCTCATAGCCGATGCCTGTTGCTCCGATCTTAGGAATCGAGAGACCTCCTGTCGCGACAACGACAGAGTGGGCAGTGAATTCTTTTTGGTCGGTCTGAACAGAAAAACCTGCCTCAGTTTTTGAGACAGACAAGATCTTGTGCTTCAAAAAAAAATCGGCTCCGGCCGCGTCACATTCTTTTTTCAGCATGTCGATCAGCTGTTGGGCAGACGAGTCGCAAAAGAGTTGCCCGTGTTTTCGCTCGTGAAAGGCAATCCCATGGTCGCGCACCATGGCGATGAAGTCGTCGGCGGTAAACCTAGAAAGAGCCGATTTGCAAAAGTGTTCATTTTGAGAAACAAATTGCCGTGGCGAGGCTCCGCGGTTTGTGAAATTGCATCTGCCGCCGCCCGAAATGATGATCTTGCCGCCGACCTTCGCGGCATGATCCAGAAGCGCGACTCGGCGCCCACGCCGGGCGGCATGGATGGCACACATCATTCCGGCTCCTCCGGCGCCTAAGATTACAACGTCAAATTCGTGCATCGCTTATGGGCGAGGGTAGCAGTTGTGGGTGTGGGTGCATTGCAGACAGATCCAGCGTTTGCAAACCTGACATTCTTGAGTTGCGGGTTCACGTTGGCAGCACTTGCAGATCTTTGACATCTGGCCTCCCTAAGAGAAAAAGGTACTGCCCTGCAAATTACCAAGAAG
>JBFMCE010000102.1:0-13040 GCA_040754655.1 Bdellovibrionota bacterium
AAAATATTCTTTTTATCAAATCTTACTTTACGACCGTGAAGAAAAGGGGAAGATCTACGACGTCGTTGATAACCGTGATCTTTTTCAACGCGGGCTTGGACCGATCGCCCTTGAGATCACCAGTAAAAATCGCGTGAAAAAAATGGTGCAGGCTTATCGAGACGCCTTTCATCGATTGCAAAAGAACCCCAACGCCAAGTTCGCCGCCGGCACCGCAGGCGCGACTATTTTGCGGCTCTGGGGAAGGCAATCTTCGGCGCGATGGGCGAAGCTCGCGGGCAACTTAAGGACCCAGCCCGGTCAACGCGATCGGGTGATGCAAGGGTTGATGAACGCAGATCGGTTCATTCCCGCCATGGAGTCTATTTTCCGGAAATATGACATTCCCCACGAAATCACTCGGATCACGCTTGTCGAATCGTCGTTCAATTTGAATGCCGTCTCGAAGGCTGATGCCGTCGGCGTTTGGCAATTTCTAGAACGATCGGCGCGTGAGTACATCAAAGTCGATCACAAAAACAAAATCGACGAACGGCTCTCCCCGATCAAGACGACCTACGCTGCGGCGAAGATGCTCAAGCGCAACTACAAGCTTCTCAAAGACTGGAGCCTTGCGATCATCGCGTACAATCACGGCGCCAAAAACCTGATTCCCATCCGCGATCGCTACCAAGGGCAGAAAATCGTGAAGCTCTTGAGCTCAACCAAGGACTCGCCCCTTGGTTACGCCAGCAAGAATTACTACGCTGAGTTCCTCGCGATGGTGCATGCCGAGGCTTACCGCGACGAACTATACGGCTTTAAACGCGACCTGCACCACGACGCCATCAGCATTGTCACGATGAAACGGCCCGCAAGTATTTTCGAGATCGCCTCTCACTATAATATTTCTGTTTATGAGCTTCGCATCTACAACCCTGATATCTTTGATGTGAAGCGCAAGCTTCCCAAAGGCACGCGAATCGTATTGCCGAGAAAGGTCGGCGAAACCTTTGTGCGCGCCCCGCAAATCGATCCTGAGAGGAAGGCGCCCTCCGTGGGTCCTGACGATGACGGTCGAGGGATCGCCTCTGAAGTTGAGACCATTCAATACATCAAATGAATTTGCGACAATCAACTAAGTTGCCGCTGGAAAATGTTCCGGGCGCGGAAGAGGTCTTTGCCGCTCCCCCTATTGCACGTATACGTTGACCGTGCTTGGCGAGAGGTAGACAGGCCAGAACGAGAGGGTTTTGTTCTCTTTATTGAATGATTGGACGTAAGACATCCCCTCAGGAGCATTCAAGATCACAAAATTCCCATTTCTTGAGGTGCGATTTCGCTCGGTATTCAATATCCCGTCGTTATCGAAGTAAAAGTCTCTTCCTCGAGGGTTTGCAGATGCGTCAATCTCTTCGGGTCCCCAAAGCTGCATTTTCACGGATGTATTGAAGCTCGCGTGCCCGAGTATGACTGAGCTCATCGAGCTCAACCTCATTTGCGATTCAAAGGCCAGTCCATCAACATGCGCGGCCGAGAAAGCGTACAGACGCCGTTCTTCTCTTTCTGATTTGCCGCAGGCGAAATCGATTCTGTTGCGATAAAATCCGCTCTTCTCCACCTGAAGGTAGTTCATCTCTGAGCAATCAACATAGATGGGTCCAAGACTGAACCTGCCTGATCTGTCCGTTGTGACGGTTTGAGAACTTCCCAAGAGCCTTACTTCGGCCGCATCTATGGAGGCGTTGGTCGCAGTGGCGTTGAAAACACGCCCATGGATATGACGTCTGGTACCTAAGCTCAGTCTGCGCACCAAACCTTCATTGTCGCTGATGTGTAGCAGATGAGGTGCTCTCTCTACGCCTTTGGCATCTACAGCGGCGATCAGATAACTGCCTTGCTTCACATTGAGCACGAGGAACTGACCGTGCGAAGAGGTCGCCGTCAAACTCTGATTCGGGACCCCTTTTTCATCGAGATAGATGGGTTTCGCGAAAACCGGCCCGAAGACATCCACTCTGAAGCCTGCCACTGTTTCATTGTCTTCGGCTACGAGTTGGCCAAAAATGAATCCGGCTCCGACGTGCTTTGTTTCTTTGGCGGCGATCGAGCTGATCGATACCGCGTTTTCAGAGACGAGTTCGACTTCTACCGTCTGATTCATCCTAAGATCGACTCTGCGTTTAAGATAACCTTGTTTGGTGATCACAATAGGCAAGACGCCTTCAATATGAGCTTCGTCGAATCGAAAGAATCCATTTTCGTTTGTCGAGGTGCTCCATGGAGTGCCTAAGATTTGAACAAAAGCTCCGGCGACAGGTTGAGCGCCACTTGTAAAGGCTTCCCGTACGACACCCGTAAATTGAGGAGACTTCTCTCGTAGCAGTGTAGCGGTCCTAGTTCCTTCACTAATGCCTGCTTCAGCCTGAGCTGAGAAACTTTGCGATACAGTCGCCTCTGCTTGGTCTTCTCCTTGATTAGGCTCAGCCTCTCCATCCTTATGCTCTTTAGCCGGTGTCGTTGGTACGGGCGCTTTGGGGCCAGCCGGGCCTTGTGGTTCTGACGCGATCTTATCGTTTTTAGATACAGCGCTTTGATTTTGAACTTGGATACCCACGGCCAATGCCGCAAGGCCACTAGGTACAGGTGGGACGTTTGCTGTCGGGTTTTGAGTATCCATATATTGACGAACATCGATAGGCTCACGGGGCGGCTCTTGAGTAGCCACTGCACTTTGAGTAGTCACCGGCTCCATGCCCTCTTTAAGAACATTTGGATATCCAACAGAATTGGCGATAGTCGTCATTTTTAATTCTTCTTCAGTCTGACTTTGATCGAAACCTTGTGTCCGGGCTTCCTCTTTGGTGTCGCGTATCGTCACCCGGGTACTTGCGCTGTCGTGCGCACTATGTGTGTCTGTTTTCTGTAGAGGTCCAGAGTCTGAATATTCATTTTGGATATTCAGACCTGACTGATTGAGAGCAACTAGAGTTTGCTCTCTAGGTAGAGCTTGAAAAGACTCAGAATGGTGAGAGGTCTTATATTGGATACCCAACCCTGCCGCGCCCTGTCTTTGAGTATTCATGGCGACTTGGGTATCCGTTGGCTGCTTTTGCGTTTGAGCAACGGACGCCTTTGCAGAAGCTTCTATCTTATCCCAACTTCCGTTTAATACTGCCGTTAATGAGGCGCTGTCTAAGTCTGCTTCAAGTGAACCGCCATCTGCCAAGAGTTCAACTGTAAGCCCAGGATTGTTGTTTATAGCCGCCGCGCCTTTTTCGATGCCAGAAAACCCCTCTAAGAATGCTTCATCGGCGGGGCCCACCCAGGCAAATTCTTGTTCGACTTGAGCAGGAATCTTTAACAGAGGAGCTCGAACTCTTATGCGAGCGACCTTTGGCGCGCCAATCTTCGGCCCATCAATATTCAAACTCAGTTTGCATTTGGAATGAAAGATCTTAAGCTCTGAACCTATCGAGACGCGAACCTTCGTTTCAAAGGCGGCTTTGTACGCGGAAACGCAAGAGAGCGCAAGCGTGGTGGTAGTCACCATGCCTGCTGCGATTCCCAAAAGCCTTAGCGGTTGCGCTTTGAACGCAAGAAACGACGCGCGCACCATTCCTCCTTGAATGATTCACTTCTAGTTTATTGCTATTTCGGCATCCGCAACAGAGTCTTAAACGACCTACAGGAAAAAAAAGCCAAACAACTTTAATCTATGGCCGTCCGCTAGCCAGTTCAGTCGCCGCTCAATGCGGCGGCAGTAAAAATTCTGCCGCTTGCTGGCGGATCTGAGCCCTTTGTAGCTTGCGCTGCCATTTCAACATGTCGTTCTCAAAATTCGCCTTCGCCTTGAGCTTCTCCTCAGCCGTCGATTGCGCTTTCCTCGCGCGATCAACATCGATCTCGTGGGCCATTTCAAGCGTGTCAGCCAAAACTGTAACCTTATCTTGGCTCACTTCAACAAAGCCTGACGATACGGCAGCGACTTCCTTTTTCCCACTATCAAGCTCAAACACAAGGATGCCGGTGTTCATTGTGCTCAAAAGACGAGCATGGCCCGGAAGCACCGTCATCTCACCCTTCTCACCGGGTAGAGTAACGCTTTTCACCGGAACCGGCCCCACTACTCGTCGATCTGGAGTAACAATACTTAGCGTCAACATTTTAGCTCAGTGTCTTTGCTTTCTCGATCGCTTCTTCAATAGTACCGACCAAGTAAAATGCCTGCTCAGGAAGATCGTCATGCTTGCCTTCGCAAACTTCCCTGAACCCACGGATGGTATCTTCAATCTTCACGAACTTGCCTTTAAGGCCCGTGAACTGTTCTGCGACAGTGAAAGGCTGAGACAAGAACCGCTGAATCTTACGAGCGCGTGAAACCACTAGTTTGTCTTCTTCTGACAACTCATCCATACCCAAGATCGCGATGATGTCTTGGAGGTCTTTATAGCGCTGCAAGATCGACTGTACCCTACGCGCAACAGCGTAGTGTTCTTCGCCCACGATACGTGGATCAAGAATACGCGATGTCGATGCAAGAGGATCAACCGCAGGATAAATTCCAAGCTCCGCGATCTGACGCGAAAGGTTCGTTGTCGCGTCAAGATGGGCGAATGTCGTTGCCGGCGCCGGATCAGTGTAGTCGTCGGCAGGAACGTAAATCGCCTGAATCGAGGTGATTGAACCTTTGTTTGTAGTCGTGATGCGCTCTTGAAGCTCACCCATCTCAGTTGCAAGCGTCGGCTGGTAACCCACCGCGCTCGGAATGCGTCCGAGCAGCGCTGACACCTCTGAACCCGCTTGAGTAAAGCGGAACATGTTGTCAACGAACATCAAAACGTCCTGGTTCTCTTCGTCGCGGAAATACTCAGCGATTGAAAGCGCTGTAAGAGCCACGCGAGCACGTGCTCCTGGGGGTTCATTCATTTGCCCGTAAACCAGCGCGGTTTTATTGATAACGCCTGATTCCTTCATTTCCATCCACAGGTCGTTTCCTTCGCGGGTACGTTCACCCACGCCGGCAAACACCGAATAACCACCGTGGTGAGTCGCGATGTTGTTGATCAACTCCATGATAAGAACCGTCTTACCGACGCCCGCACCACCGAAGAGACCAATCTTTCCGCCCCTTGCGTACGGAGCAAGAAGATCTACGACTTTAATTCCTGTGAAAAAGGGCTGGATGTTCACCGACTGTTCACGAAACGTCGGAGCTGGCCTGTGGATCGGATAGTGTTTCTTCGCGTTCATCGGACCCGCTTCGTCGACAGGTTCGCCGATGACGTTTAAAATCCGCCCAAGCGTTTCTTTCCCAACAGGCGCCATGATCTGATCGCCAGTATCAATGGCTTCCATCCCGCGAATCAAACCGTCCGTACCGTCCATCGCCACGCAACGCACGGTGTTCTCACCAAGATGCTGCGCTACCTCGAGCACCAGGTTTCCTGGCTTGTCTCCAAGAGATGGATTTGAAACCTTGATCGCATTGAAAATTTGAGGAAGCTTTCCGGCTTCAAACTCAACGTCAACGATCGGGCCGATGACTTGTTTTACTCTTCCAACACTATAATCTTGGGAAGTTGCTGACATACTTTATCCTTCCTTACCTAACCCTTTTGGGCTTCTGTTCCTGAAACAATTTCCAAAAGCTCCTTCGTAATACCCGCTTGCCGAGTCTTATTGTAAAGGAGCGTGATCTTTCGAATCATCTCGCCGGCATTCTTAGTGGCATTTTCCATCGCCGCCATGCGCGCGCCATGCTCGCTGGCCAAGGATTCGAGCGCAATTCGATACACTTGAGTCGCAAAATGCTTTGGCAAAATCTTCTCTAAGATTTCCCTAGGGCCTGGTTCATAAATCGTGAGCCCGCTCGGGCCAGCCGCTAAGCCTTCCGGAGCTTGAACGGGCAAGAATGTCTCAACATTCACCTTCTGAGAAATGGCAGATTTAAACTCGTTGTAGATGAATTTGATCTCATCGTATTCTCCCGCCAAATAAAGGTCGATCAACTCTTGGGCAAGTTCCCTTGCGCGTTGAAACTTGAGCCCCACAAAGAAGTTATTGTAATACTTCCCCGTTTTTTTATTACGGAAGAACTCATACCCTTTCTTGCCAATGAAAGCGAAATCGAGTTTCTCGTATTTTCCTTGATTCGCCTTGAGGAATCTCTGCGTCGCCTTGATGATTGAAGCGTTAAAACCGCCGCAGAGGCCGCGGTCTGAGGTAACCACGATCACGAGCACCTTTTTAACCTCAGCGGTGCCACGCAAAGACAAAAGAGGATGCGAAAGGTCCGCGCCCGCCGCGCGGCTCAAGCTGCCAATCACATTGCCCACTTCCTGGGCATAAGGGCGCAAGGCCGTGATATTCTCTTGGGCTCGGCGAAGTTTCGCGGCCGAGACCATTTTCATGGCCTTCGTGATCTGCTGAGTGTTTTTTACGCTGCCAATTCGCTTACGTAAGTCTTTGGCGCTAGCCATTCTTTCACTTCCTTATGCGCTAAATACCGTATCAAAATCTTGCAGCGCTTTATTAACCTTTGCCTTCAACTGGTCATCGATTTTGCCGCTAGTGACGATCTCTTTGAGCACGTCAGGATATTTCGCATCCAAGAACTGCATCAAGTCTTTCTCGTATTTTCCAAGGCCTTCCGACGGATGCTTGTCGAGATATCCGTTTGTTCCGGCGTAAATCATGATGACCTGCCGCTCAACCGGGATCGGGCTGTACTGTCCTTGTTTCAAGATCTCTACGAGCCGAGCACCACGACTCAACTGGCGCTGAGTAGCCGGATCAAGGTCGCTGCCGAACTGGGCAAATGCAGCTTTTTCCCGGTACTGAGCAAGCTCAAGTCGCAATGTTCCCGCGACCTGTCGCATCGCTTTGATTTGAGCGCTACCACCCACCCGTGAAACCGATAGACCTACGTTTACGGCCGGGCGCACGCCGCTATAAAACAAGTCTGCCTCAAGATAAATCTGACCGTCGGTGATCGAAATCACGTTCGTAGGAATATATGCTGAAACGTCACCTGCTTGCGTTTCAATGATGGGAAGAGCGGTAAGAGATCCGCCACCAAGTTTATCGCTAAGCTTTGCAGCGCGCTCGAGCAAACGCGAGTGCAGATAAAACACGTCGCCAGGATAAGCCTCACGCCCCGGAGGACGGCGCAACAACAACGAAAGCTGGCGATAGGCTTGAGCTTGTTTGGTCAAATCATCGTATACGATCAACGCGTGCTTGCCAGTATCCCTAAAATACTCAGCCATCGTCACGCCGGTATAAGGCGAGATGAATTGCAGGGGCGCTTGATCACTGGCCGTTGCGACGATGACGGTCGTATAATCCATCGCCCCTTGGGCACGCAGCTTATCGACCACTTGAGCTACCGTGGATTGTTTTTGTCCGATAGCGACGTAAAAACAGTAAACGCCTTTTCCTTTTTGATTGATGATCGTATCAATCGCAACCGCCGTCTTCCCGGTTTGTCGATCGCCAATGATGAGCTCGCGCTGACCGCGGCCAATCGGAATCATGGCGTCGATCGCTTTAATGCCGGTTTGAAGCGGCTCTTTCACGGATTGTCGAGCAACGATTCCGGGCGCCTTGATTTCAATCTTGCGCATTTGTTTGGCCTTGAGTTCGCCTTTCCCGTCAACTGGTAAACCAATTGCATTTACGACTCGCCCCAGAAGCTCTTCGCCCACCGGAACTTGCACGATCTTGTTCGTGCGCTTAACAGGGCTGCCTTCTTTGATCAGAGTATCATCGCCAAGAATGGCCACGCCGACTGTTTGATCTTCAAGGTTGAGAACCATTCCAGATACGTTGTTCCCAAAGTCGACCATTTCTCCGGCCATCGCATTCTCTAGACCGAAGATCTTGGCCACGCCGTCACCTACAGAAATGACAGTTCCTGTCTCAGCGACTTCTACTTTTTTCTCGTAATCAGCCAGCTGCCGTTTAATGAGCTGTGTAATTTCCTCTGGACGAATTTTAATCATATTGACTGCCTTTCAAGATTTTCTTTCAAACGTCGAATCGTGGTTTTCAGGCTTCCATCAAACGTGAGCCCTTGAATTTTTACGATAAGGCCACCGAGAAGCTCTTTGTCGATGACGGGTTCAAGCACAACCTGTTTATTGAACCTGCGGGCAAACGTCTTCGAAAGATCGGTTTTTTCAGCTTCCGTCAGCGGCTCTACGGTAACTACCGTCCCACGGACGGTGTTCTTGCTTTCGTCTACAAGCTCGCGAAAAGAGTCATAGACGTTTTCCAAGAGCCCAAATCTATCTTTCTCGATGAGAAGCGATGCGAATCGTTGCAGCAGAGGATGAAGCTGCGCTTTCTCAGTAAATTCCTTGGCAAGGCTTTCGCGTTCTTTCTTCGAGAACAAAAAGCCGGAGAAAGCCTGCTTCAGCTGAGGTTGTTCACGCACCAGCTCAATCAAGCCGAAAAAGTCTTCTTGTACTTTTTCTAGGGCCCCTTTTTCCTGAGACATTTCAAAAAGAGCCTTCGCATACAACTTTGATACCGGCTCGTGCTGAGTCACTCGTTGTGAATTCATGGCTACTGAACCTTCCCGACGTATTCATTTACGATACGGCGCTGATCTTCGGAAGAGAGCTTTTCGCGGATCATGCGTTCCGCCAATTCAACTGCCTTGGCAATTGTTTCTCTTCGGATCTGGTCTTTTGAGTCTTGGATATTGGCCTGCACGGTAGCCTCGGCGTCTTTGATCAGTCGCTCGGCAGTGGCTTGAGCATCCTTGATGATTTTTACCTTAAGAGCTTCTCCATCTGTTCGAGCCCGTTCAATGATTTGCGAAGCTTCCGCCTCGAAAGCGGAAAGTTTCGTATCAAATTCGCGATATCGTTTCTCTGCGTCGGTTTTGAGCGTCACGGCTTCTTCGATCTGCGTTTTCACCAGAGCTTGTCGTTTGAGGATCATTTCTTTGACGGGTTTGCGCAAATAAACGACCAGCACCACGGCTAGGATCAGAAAATTTACTGTAGGAGCTATGAGATCATGCATTCGCTAAATCCTCACCTCGTGTGATCAAACACCTAAAGGGCGCCCCATGACTTTGGTTGCGATCTCGGAGGCCATTCCAGAGATTTCACCGCTCAATGCGGCAACCGTGGCTTTACGTTGTTGGTCCAGCTCTTTTTGAGTCTCCTGTAGCGTGTCTTTGGCGCGCGCCGAAGCCTCCCCTAATATGCGGGACTCTTCCTTCCGGGCCTGTTCTTCACTGTCCCGATAAGCTGATCGAGCCCGTTCATTCACTTCTTTTAAGCGGGACTTGTATTGATTAAATTTCTCTTCAGCTTGAGCCATCAGTTGCTGAGCTTCTTCTTTCACGCCTTCTGTCTTCTTCCGGCGGTGCTCAATAAGCTTCTGAAATGGCTTAAGATAGGTGGCGCTCAGAAATAAATGCAGAGCGAACACCAGTCCAAAGAGATAAAAAAATGTTTGGTCGAGCCCTAATTGGGCTGCAATATCACGAAGAGCGTCCATAATTGTGTAAAGTTTACCTGTGCGTACCTGGAACTAGCACGCGTTAGAAAATCGTGTCAATCGGAATCAGGAGAGAGGCTATTCGTTTGCGAGGAAAGATTTCACTGCCGGAGGCTTTGGCGAGACCATTTTCGAGCTTCCCTCGAAAATCACGCCTTCATCCACCATGAGGCTAGGTGTAACAATGTTTCCGCGAAAGATCGCCGGACGATGAATTTCAACCCGGTGTTTTGCGACGATATTGCCGATAACTTCACCATTGATGATGATCGTACCCGCCTCGATCTCGGCGTGCACCTTAGCACCCTCACCTACGACCAAAACATCGTTGGTGTAGATCTCGCCTCGAAACGTGCCGCCAATGCGCAGAGTGCCCTCGAAACAGAGCTTGCCCTCAAACTCGCAGCCCTTCTCGATCACCCCACTGACTTCGTGGCTTTCTACAGGTACAGCTAAATCGACTTTTTTCGCCATTATTCTCTACCGCAAGATTTGTCCGAGCACGCGCTCGAGATCATCACCATTAAAATACTCAATAATAATTTTCCCACGATCTGCGTCACCGCGCAATCGCACCTTGGTGGAAAGCTTTGCCGAGAGATCTTTCCCTAGATTTTTCATGCGAAGTTGCAGCGGCTCAAGCTTAGAGTCGTCTGCCGAAGCCAGCTGTTCTTCTCTACCTTGTTGCAAATTCTTGATCTTTTGAATCTGGTTTTCAAGCTCTCTTACTGACCATCGCTTGTCGACCGCTTCCCAAGCAAGTTTTTCGAGTAAAGTCGTGTCTTCAAGTCCTGCTAAGGCTTTTCCATGGCCAAAACTCAACATTCCATCTCGTAGAAGAGTTTGAACTGGTTGAGGCAACTTCAAAAGCCTTAGATGGTTGGCCACTGAGGTTCTGTCTTTGCCCATTCTTTCGGCCAAGTTCTCTTGAGTGAGATCGAAGTCTTGTATGAGCTGGTAATAAGCGAGTGCCGTTTCCAGGCAGTTAAGATCTTCGCGTTGGATGTTCTCAATGAGCGCTAATTCAAGCGCTTCTTTGTCTGTGGTGCGCCTGATGACGATTGGAACCTGTTTCAATCCCGCAAGTTTGGCAGCTCGAAGTCGTCTTTCACCTGCGATCAATTGATAACCAGAGTTAGCCTTTCGAACAATCAGGGGTTGGATCAAACCGTTCGCGCGAATCGACTGCGCGAGCTCTTCAAGAGTTTCATCATAGAAGGTCTTTCTGGGTTGAAACGTATTCAGTTGGATATCGTCGATCGCGCACATGCTGATACCGGGATGTCTGTCGCGATTCGAGTCCGTCTGAGCGGCCGGAGCTGAAGCTCCTTCCGTAGAACCTTGCCCAGCAGGCGTCGCAGAGGAGGGCAAAAGTGATGCTAGCCCCTTTCCTAGGGCCGGACGATTGGGAATTGATTTCTGTTTATCCATACGACTGCACTCTCTATAAATTAAATCGATTTATTTAGCGAAATGTCTGTTTTTGAATCTTGATTGATCGGATTCGAAACGGGACCAATGTTTGATGACGATCTAGCAAAAGGCTCAATCGCTGTGCTGCGACCCGCATTGATGTTTCTCGTGATGAGTTCCTTAGCCAAATTGAGGTAAGCGATGCTGCCCTTTGAATCGATATCATAAAGCAAGATTGGCTTTCCAAAGCTTGAGCACTCGCTCAACCGGACATTCCTCGGAATCACCGTTTCAAAAACTTTCGACCCAAAGTGCGTGCGAACCTCGCGCACCACTTCATTGGCAAGGTTGTTTCTGCCGTCAAACATGGTCAATACGATCCCCTCATCCTGCAAGGAAGGATTGAGGCTCTGCCGAATAAGACCCACTGTGTTCAGAAGCTGTGACAGCCCTTCCAAAGCAAAGTATTCGCATTGAAGTGGCACTAAAAAACTATCGGCCGCCGTCATGGCATTTACGGTTAGAAGCCCTAATGACGGAGGACAGTCGATAAAGATGTAATCGTACGCCTCTCGAACCTCATGAAGTGCGGCTTTCAACTTCGTCTCACGAGCAAATGCAGAAACAAGCTCAATTTCAGCGCCAGTGAGATCGTTGTCACTGGGGGCGATAAACAAGCTATCAATTTCTGTTGGTTTAATGATTTCCGCCATGGAAATTTGACCAATCAGTGCATGATAAAGATTCTTTGAAATAAAACTGGACCGATCTAGTCCGAGAGCAGATGACGCATTGCCCTGTGGATCAAGATCGAGAATTAAAGTCTTTCGGTCGGCAACAGCAAGTGAAGCTGCCAAATTCACGGTCGTCGTTGTCTTTCCGACGCCCCCTTTTTGGTTTGCAACCGCAATAACTCTACCCATAATTCTCCGAAACCGGCCTCCTACAGATGGCTATTGGGAAGACAGCCCTTTAACATGGCTGCCTTCCCTGACTTTGTGGTTGTGGCTACTCAAATCTTTGCCATTTTGATTTTAGGTCCCACCCTAACAAATACCGCTACTGCCCAGATACTCAGGCAATATATTCAAGGCTATCGGAGCTTAGGAAATTCGCAAGTAGAAAATCTTGTCGTTTCGTTCCACGTAGAACATTTTTTAAACAAGAACGAGCACTCTTTCTCCGAGCCCATGAGGCAAACTGTAATCGATTTCAATGGCCTCAGCAAAACGTTGCCGCCAGTTCTCTCTCACCTTTGACTGGTCCAAGATATCGAGTTTCTCTTGGGGCCATGCAGGTCCTTTCATGAGAATCAGCCTGCCAAGATCTGCACGCGTAAAACGCTCTGAGAGATACATGGCAAGTTTAGGCCCTGGTAAGAACCCTCGAAACCAAAACTCAGATTGTTTGTCCAAATGAGGAACCTCTTCAAAAGATCTCGCAAGCACCGTAACACGTCCCTCTAGGTCTAACTGAGAGACCATACTATTCAGCGCATTTGCCTTCTTCTGACGACGTTCAACGAGGGTAACTTGAAGGTTGGGCGTCATGATTGCAAGTAGGATCCCCGGAATTCCTCCTCCACTGCCTACATCGAACACCTTTTCCGACATTGAACCCAGCGCCTGAAGAGCAAACCAGACATCTGCCACATGTTTACTGGCAATATCTTCGGGTGTCTTAGCGCCTGTGAGATTGATTTTCTCATTCCATTCAAGAAGCAGCTGAATGTAGCGCCCAAGGCTATTCACCGGAGGGACCCCGCTCTTTTCAAGGGCCTTTAAACATACTTCGAGTTCAATTGATGTGGGCTGCATGATCCTTCGACTTCAAGTGCAAGAGGAGCGCCGCCACCGCAGCGGGGGTTATGCCCTGGATACGCAACGCTTGGCCCAAAGTTTCAGGCCTGACCCTCGAGAGCTTTTCAATAACTTCTGTTGAGAGACCCCCAATCCTTCGGTACTCAAGAGTACTGGGTATCCTCATGGTCTCATTTTTTGAGTAAGCAGTGAGTAACTCAAGATCTCTCTTGATGTATCCCTCGTATTTTACCTGAATTTCAACCTGCTCAAGAGCATCAATATGATCTGTTGAGGGCCGGTATCCAATCTTCGACAAGCTTGAAATAG
>JBFMCE010000103.1:0-12772 GCA_040754655.1 Bdellovibrionota bacterium
CAAAAAAGGCCCCGCATCTCTTGCCTGATATCTTCAGAGATAAAAGTAGCTTCTCGAATTTTTCATGGTGGCATGTCGTGCCCGGTTTGTGCGGGGTCACAATCATCGCGGGCATCAGTTTGGGGATTGGGCGAATCGGCGCGCTTAAGGTGTTCGTCGGGATGATCGGCGCTCAACTTTTGGGCAGTCTGATTTGGGATGCGTGGATAGAGCAGACGCCCGTCACTTTGACCCGAGTCGTGGGCTCAGTTTTAGCTCTTTTGGGCGCGGTTATGGTTAGCTTAAAATAATAAAAGTTTAGTCTCATTCGCGAGGACTCCTGTTTTATAAACAAAGGCGTGTAATTTTTCACTGCTTGATATAGAAGCTCGAAATTCATTTAATCTTTGGCAAAAGCGGAAGGTGTAATGCGTTTCATTGGCGTTCTAAGAAGTAATTACAAGTTGTTTATAATCCTGGCGCAGGTCAGCCTGATTTCTTCCAACGTCTTCGCTGCAACCAGCCCTGTTTGCGCCGACGTACTCTTAGAAACCTTGCGTGGGAGGGCGCGAAATGTGGTGCTCAGAAAAACCAAGGGATTGTTGCCTGGAAATTCACCATTTGAGAGAGCTCGTTTTGTCATCAATACCTGGATTGAAGATTCTATCTACCGTGGTGGTCCAATGCCGGCGCCATCAAGCCCTGATCCAAGCTCAAAGACCTATTTCATTCGAACAAACGACAACCGATTGGCGCAGGTGCGACACTTTTTGGCTGAGCCCGGTCTTTGGGAAGTGGCAATCCTGGGTACTGGTGCAAATGGTCAGCCGGGGAATGTTCTGGCTTTTCTTCAATATTATTCTTATGAAGGCGGATTAATCGCTTCGATTAAAGACATGAGGATTCCGGATCAGGCATACAGAGGGGATAAATTAGGAACATTGTTATTTGCAGAAATGGTCGCAAGTTTACCCTCTCTCAAAATTATCGAAACGAGATTGCAAACCGATAACTTCACCGCCTATTACGACGCAAAAAGCAAAGGCCTTGACCATGAACAGGCGATGAAGGAAACGCCGGCTTACAAAATCCGAAAAAAATTTGGGTTCACGACGATTCTTGGCAAAGACCACCCAGAAATCAAAGATTATTTAGGAAAGTATTGGCAATGGAGCAACTTTCCTCCATCGCTTGTGGTTGAGAAGGCGAAGTAGCTCATCACAACTGTTTATGACGCTCGAACATCAATCACTTTGAACAGGTTGACGTCGAAGAGGCCTTTGTCGGTCAGCTTGAGCGAAGGAATGACGGGAAGGCTTAAGAATGCAAGTTGCAGAAAGGGCTCAGGCAATTCGCATCCGATCGACGCGCTTGCAGCATGTAATTTTTTGAGCGCTTGCTCAATCACATCTGCCGGTTCTTGGCTCATCAGTCCGCCAAAAGGCAGGGCCAGCTGGGCAAGCACGGTTCTATTCTGAACCACGCAGAACCCTCCCGCTGACGCGATCAAGGCGCTGAGCGCCGTTTGCATGTCGGCGGCATTGGTGCCTACGACGATAAGGTTGTGGCTGTCGTGCCCTACGCTTGAAGCGATCGCGCCATTTAAGCTACTCCCAAAACCAAGCACGTAGCCATTGGCAGGTTTCGATTTTTTTCCGTAACGTTCTAACACCGATAATCTCGCCACCCCCGGGTCGTTGTGATCCAAGATTAGGTGTTCAGTCAAGATTCGTCCGGATCTCACCCCGATGACGTTTACCCTGCCTTCTGCCGACCCAAGATCGCTTTCGCTTGGTGTTTCAGCTCGAATCGAGTTTTGTCTTCGATCTAGAGAGGCCTTGGCCAAGGCGATCTCATCTACTGGGATTCCGTTTTTATAAACAGAATGAATTGTGCAACTTCTTGAATCATCAAGCATTACAAGATCAGCCCGGTAACCTGGCGCGATCGCTCCTAACCCCGCAAGCCGGTAATGCCTTGCCACGCTGAATGAGGCTGCCCGGTAAGCGATCTCAGGTTCGATGCCGTATTTAATCGCGCTTCGCACGAGATGGTCGATATGCCCCTCTTTCGCGATATCAAGAGGATTACGGTCATCGGTGCAAAAGCCGATGCTGGTCGATGTGGCCATGTTGAGCAGGGGTATGAGCGCTTGCAGGTCTTTGGCCACACTGCCTTCTCGAATCCAGACTGAAATTCCTTTGGTGAGTTTTTCGGCGGCCTCATCAAGATTCGAAGATTCATGGCAGCTTGATATTCCCGCCGACGCATAAGCCGAAAGAGCTTGTCCGTTGACCAACGGGCAATGGCCATCAATGGGAAGATGCGAAAACGCTTCAAGCTTATCGATTACTTCAGGTGCGGCGTTGAGCACCCCCGGAACGTTCATGACCTCGGCAAGTCCCAACGCCTTGGGATGCGAGAGCAACGAGACAAGTTGCGCCGCTGAGATTTTTCCTGCTCCGTTGGTTTCAAAGTCCGTCGCGGGAACGCATGAACTCAACATTACGCGAAGATCAAGCGCGAGCTCTAAGGCTGCATCCAGGAAATATTGAATCCCTTGAACGCCGCTGACGTTGGCGAGTTCGTGCGGGTCGCAAATCGCTGTGGTGGTTCCGCGCTTCAAAACAGCGTCTTGAAAGTGCGGGGGCACCAAGAGCGAGCTTTCGATATGCACGTGCGCGTCGATGAAGCCTGGAACAAGTGTTTTCCCTCTGCCTGAGATCGTGCGACGGGCTTTTAATCCACTCTCAATGCCCACGACCACTCCGTCAGAAATCGCGATCGTTCCTGTTCTGAATTTGCATGAGAAAACATCAAGAAAGGAGACGTCTTCAATAATGAGATCGCAGAGGATTTTTCCTTGCGCAGCCGCGATTCGTTTTTGGATAGGACTTATTGGCCTTTGGGTATTCATGGTTCAGAGAAGCCGTTGTATAGCATGAAGGATGCGGTTGACGATGCCAAATCTACTGACCTTCAGTTCATTCGTGGTTTGAGCGTAATCACGCGTTGCCTGTTGCCTGGCTTTTTTAAGGGCGCCGCCGTACTGCATGACCAGGCGGTCTCCTTCAGATTCCCACCGTTCAACGAAAACTTGGATCTTCTCGAGCTCACCGTGATCAAGCCACGTGCCATGGCCGCGAGAGCATCGATCAATATGAATACCAGAGCTATAAGCGTAATTGATAGCCTGCATAGGTTGCAGGCAGGCCAGGCATTTCAAAGAGGCAATGAGCGACTCTTTTCCAGTTACCGAGGCATTCGACTCATTTGGAATCACGTCTTTGTGTATTTCGCCAGAGAACTGCTTTTCGCGGCTATCGATGATTTTCTTGAGTTCGTCACCGTCACACCAAACGCCTTTGCACCTGGGGCATAAATCAACGCGTTCTGATTCATAGTGGATCTCGCGTAGGGGCTCTTGATCTCGAGGACAAAGCTTAGTGCCTTTTTTGTTCATAAAGTGACCATCCTCATGAAGGTTTTTTATAGTTTAGCGGAGGTTCATGAGAAATACACCAACCCTCAATACAATTTAACGCAACGCATAAATATGATTGACCTGGGGATTTGACCTTTGGTAGGCCCGGGGCATGGGACTAAATACGGGTAGCTTAACGAAGGTTTCGTGTACATTTCTTTTGTTCGGCATGTTGTTTGGCTTAACGGCAACTAACTCTGCCGCCATGCCAAGACGATCATCGAAGTTAGAGTTCTCAAAAGCAACTCCTGGTTCATGTAGCTACCTCTTGTCTGACAATGGTTATGGAGCGTACCTAGCATGGCATCGTAAAATGCTTAAGGAAGGAAAGATTTTACGGGATGCCACTCTTGAACAAGAACAAGCTCTTGTTGAGCGAGCCAAGGCAGGAGACCAAGAGGCGCGAGATGCGCTTGTACTTTCGGTTCAGGGATATGCGATCAAGCTTGTTTCAAAGTATCCTTTTTCTGTTCGAATGGATCTGATTCATGAAGCCAATGAGATGGTTCTTAATCTGATTTCAAGCTATGACGCTTCTAAAGGAGTATTATTTAGAACGTATGCTTGGAACCGGATGCGCGGGACCTTGCTGGATTTTGCGCGAGAAAACGCGAGGATGGTTGTTCAGCCTAAGCTCAGTAAGAAAAGGCGCTCGATTTTGAAGAAAGTTGAGCAGGCGATCGCTGAAATTCAAAAAGATGGGTTTCATGCGACAGTTGACGCGATCGTCGAGAAAACAGAGCTCTCAAATGAAGACGTGGCATGGGCGCTTCGGCACCCCCGCTTTAATTTAGACGTGAGTTTCGGTGAACCATTTGAGCCCCGTGATCCACACGTAGATATTGAAGGATCAACCCTTTCAAAACGCATGTTAGAAAGGTTTGCAGATGAGCTGCCGGGCTTTTTACGTTCTCTTTCAGAACAAGATCAGTTTATCTTTCGGGAGTATTTTTTATCGGAAACCCCTCGCAGCCTGGAAGAAATTGGCAATGAAATTAACCTTTCGAAATCGTGGGTTTCTAGGAAAGCAAAGGGGACCAAGGATAAGTTTCTTAAATTTTTCCGTGCCCGTTTAGTGGATCAGGAAACTTAAAAAACCAGCTCTACTTTTGTTCTTTAGCAGCTCCAGTCATCGGAACGAAGCTTACCCGTAAAAGCGCTTCTTGCACCAAACCAGATTCTGTTTTCGCAATCCGAACAAGCTCTTGGCGCTCTGAGCCCACAGGGATGATGAATCTGCCCCCGACCTTGAGCTGTTCAACCAGAGGTTCGGGGATGTGGTTTGGCGCCGCTGTGACGAAGATAACGTCAAAAGGGGCGTTTTCCTTCCAGCCCTCGTAGCCATCGCCTATGCGAACGTGAGCGTTTTCATACCTCAGCTCATGCAGAAGCCCTTTTGCCTTCAATCCTAAAGGGTCAATAATTTCAATTGTGTATATTTCCTTCGCAAGCTCAGCCAGAACCGCCGTTTGGTAGGCTGATCCCGTGCCGATCTCCAAAACCTTGTCAGTGGGCCTGAGCTGGGCTGCTTCGCTCATGAATGCGACGATATAGGGCTGCGAAATCGTTTGTCTGTGCCCGAGCGGCAAGGGGGAATCAGAGTAAGCGTCTTGTTCGTATTCTTGGGGCACGAATTTATGCCGGGGCACCTTTCTCATGGCCCTCAGAACGGCCTCGTCTTTCACTCCACGCGCGACGATCTGATCTTGAACCATCGCGTCTCGTTCGGTCTGCCTGTCGTTTTCCGCCATAATCTTCAAATACTGTATTCCCCTCGCGATGTCAGCTGTGGCAAAGTGCGCTGCATGTCACGATTAGGCTTTCAATTGCTGCATACCGACTCAAAGACCCGCGCGAGAAGGGGAGAATTCGTCACGCCGCACGGAAAAGTGCAGACGCCCGTCTTCATGCCGGTAGGAACCTTTGCGTCAGTTAAAACGCTGGAAGTGAAGGACTTGCACGAGCTTGGAGCCGAGGTGATCTTGGGGAACACCTATCATTTGCTCTTAAGACCCGGTCAAAAGGTGTTCGAGCGCTTTGGCGGCATTCATGGCTTTATGAAATGGAATAAGCCCGTGCTCACCGATTCTGGCGGGTACCAGATTTTTTGCCTGCCCACGCATCGGAAGATCACTGAAGAAGGAGCCGTCTTTCGAAGCTACGTCGATGGTGATCTGGTTTTATTGAGCCCTGAGAAGAGCATTGAAGTTCAAACTTCGATAGGCTCTGACATCATGATGGTGCTGGATTGGTTCATCCATTCAACGGCTGATTTCGCTGAAACGCAGGCCGCTATGCAGATGACTCACAAATGGGCATTGCGAAGCCTAAGGGCGCGCACTCGCGAAGATCAGGCGCTTTTCGCAATTGTTCAAGGCGGGGTTTTTGAAGACCTTAGAAAACAAAGCGCCGAGTTTTTAACTCAGCATGAATTCGATGGGTTTGCCATTGGGGGGCTTGCCGTCGGTGAAACGCGTAGCGAACGCGAAGACATGACCGAGTTTACGACCCAATTTCTGCCCTCCGATAAGCCACGTTATCTCATGGGAGTGGGCACTCCAATCGATCTTATTGAGGCCGTCAGGCGAGGCGTTGACATGTTCGATTGCGTCATCCCGACTATGTACGCTCAACGCAATACGGTCTTCACGTCGATGGGAAAGGAAGATCTTTCCAGGAGCGTCTATAAATTCTCGGATGAGATGCTCGATCCATTGTGTGACTGCCCAACCTGCGGTTCAGTCAGCAAGGGATATCTGCACCATCTCGCAAAGTGCAAAGAACCCACCGGATGGAGATTGCTTGCGATCCACAATCTTTATTATTACCGGAATCTGATGCGCCAAATGCGCTCGGCGATCGAACAAGACCGGTTTTTAGAGTTTTATCAAAATGCTAAGGCCACCTTTGGCGATTCGGGAAGTAGTCATTCGCTTAGAGCTGGGCCCGTTGCGCCATGTGTTGCATTCAATGCGGAACTGGGCGTTGCCGCTCCGGCGTTCGCAAATTCGATCGCCTCATCGCCCGTCTCGAGTCTATCGACAGACGAAGCGTAATTCGAGAAGTGGGTGCTGGCTTTTTGAAAAGAGTCTTGGGCTTTCACGAGTTTGTCGCCAATTTCGTCGAACCTGGTTTTGAATTTCGCCAAATGGTCTCGTGCGAGCTGGATCTGAGAGATCGTTTTTTTCACGCCTTTGGCCATCTCATAATAATGCAATGACTTGCTGATGGAGTTCACCGTGATCGCCAAAGTGTTCGGCGAGACCGGAAAGACCTTTTGCTCTACGATCGATTGCCAAAGATCGGTATCGCGGATCACTTCGAAATAGAGGGTCTCGGAAGGCAAGTAAAGCAGCGCGTAGTCAGTGGTGCCGAGTTTGGGTTTGATGTACTTTGTTTTGATGTCACGCACGTTTTGCTTCACCACCTCTGAAAGCTTTTTTCGGGCGCTCTTGAGCTGCTCGGGGTTGCTTGAGGCTTCAAACAAGGGAGCCACTTGTTCAAGTGAGAACTTGCTGTCGATCGGCAAAACGAGGTTCAAGTGAGGGAATTTGATCACCGCATCAACGAGGCTTGATTCGATCTGATACTGCATTTGAAAGTACCCGGCTGGCAGGAAATCAGAAAGCAGCCTTTCAAGATTGCCTTCGCCGATGATTTTTCCTCTGAGGTGAGGCAAGTTTAAGACATTGTTAAGCTCTTGAACCGAATGCCCAATCGAATTGAGGTTTGAGAGTTGTTTTTCCGCGCCCGCCAAAGTTTCTTGGATCTTTTGAAAGTGGGCAAACCCGTCCTGTATGTTTTTATCGAGTTTGGTCTGAACTTCCTTGCCAATGGCGTCTAGGCGGGTTGTAACCTTGCCTTCGAGGGCGTTGAACTTCGTTTCAAGGCTAGCGGTGGTTTTCAGCAGGCCATCCCGCAGCTCGTCGCGACCCGACTTGAGATCTTCTTTAAGATCCCTGCTGACCCCTAAGAATTTTTCATTCAGGCGATCCGAGAGTTCCTGGCGAAGATCCGCCGAAGATTTTATGATGAAAATAGTACAAATTACCGAGAGGACAGCCGATAGAGAACACAGGACGATCAAAACCGAAGCTTCCATGAGTTGACCATTATGCACGAGACAGACAGGTTCAGTAAAGCCAAACATACTTTTGTCGTGAGTGATATCCACGTGACCACGGCTGAGCCGGTGAATTCGCGCGACCCGCTTTGGCGCCGTTACAAGCAACGTGATTTCTTCATTGATGATGCCTTTGAGACATTCCTCAATAAAATCCAAGAAGTCGCGGACGGGCCGGTGGAATTGATCCTCGCAGGTGACATTTTTGACTTTGATGGCGTGAGTCAGCTTCCCGAAAAACATCGCTTCACGATGTCGTGGCTAGAAGCCAAAAGGGGGCTGAACACCGAAGAGCGCAAGTCGCGATTCAAGATGAAGCTCATCATCGAGCACCATCCCACGTTTTTCAAAGCGCTAGGCAATTTTGTTCGCAAGGGAAACCGGGCGGTGTTCATCATTGGGAATCATGATCTTGAGCTTCATTGGACTAGCGTGCAGGCGATGGTCTTGCAGGCCATGCAGCTTAGCAAAGAGAACTCGGAAAACGTGCGGTTCAACAATTGGTTTTATGTCAGCAATCAAGACACTTTGGTTGAGCATGGCAATCAACATGATTCTCATAGCAATTGCCAGAACCCCGTGAATCCCAAGATCAGGGGAATTTATAAAGAGCGGATCCGCCTCCCCTTCGGGTGTTTGGCAAACCGCTTGATGCTCAATGGGATGGGCTATTTCAATCCTCATTCTGATCGCAGCTATCTGATGACCTTTCGAGAGTACCTGGTCTTCATTGTACGCCACGTCGTTCGTAAAGAGCCTCTATTGCTCTGGACATGGTTCTGGGGCGCCGTCATGACGTTGTTCATGACAATCAGGGAAGGTTTGGCTCTTGAAGTAAAAGACCCCTTGGCGGTCGAAGACCAAATTGATGAGATCGCACGCAAGGCGAATACCTCGCCGCGGGTCGTGCGCCTGCTCAAAGAAATCCATGCGCCGCCGGCCGTAGCCGACCCGCTGGGGGTTGCCAGAGAGCTTTGGCTCGATCGAGCGTTCCTGGTATTTGGCAGTTTCTTCTTGGGTTTTGAGCTTTTGAGCCTTTTGAATATCGTGTGGAAGGTTTCATACTGGTGGGTTTTTGGGGTTTTTCTTTTGTTCCTGCCTTTCTTTATTTTTTATTTTCGCTCATTCAAATCAAAAGTCATCGTCGATGTGAGGTACTACGAGCGCGCCGTGAAATTGAGTTCGATGATCACCGGCATGAAGCGCGTGGTTTATGGGCACACTCACGAGTTCGTCCACACCAACTTTGAGGGCGTGGAATACTTGAACTCAGGTACGTGGTCGCCGGCGTTCGACGACGTCGAATGCACGAAACCAAGCTGTCCAAAGACCTTCGTGTGGATTCGCCCGAATACCGAAGGCGAAGGTCGCATCGCCAATGTTTTTGAATGGAAAAACGGCGAAATGCGCCACCTTTGTTAGCTTTGTTTTTCCTGTTTAACTCGAGCCAAAATCGTTCACTTAAATGAATCAAGCTATTAACCCCTCAATCGACGCTCGCAAGGGTTGGTTATTCGCAGGTGCCTCTTCAATTCTTCAAAGACGCCTTTGGCGGATTCGAGTGACTTTTGGTATTGGTTTTTCCGCTGCTCCACCAATTGCCGGCCTTCGAATCCGGCGCCCTTATAAAAAAAGACCTCTTGCCTCAGTACTTCGAGTGCTCTCTCGATCGGCTGGATCAAAATCAAAATTTCTTCAAGAAGCAGCGCATACCGGGGATTGTCCTTGTACACCTTTGATAACGCATGAAGGCGTCGCAACTCGACGATCAGTTGGCGCCACCGTACTTTATCGACGTTCGGGCTCTTCCTATTTTTTATCAGGCCAGCGATGACTTGGATCGCAGCCTTATGGATTTCGCCGCCGTTAGGATCTCTCAGGGTGCTTTCAAATCCAGCAATCGAAAGGTTCATGTCCAAAGAGCGTTCGATCGATACAATGTTCGGGGTTGAAGAGCCTTGGCTGAGTTTCACGAGCACCACAAGCCCTTGGTGAGGCTCAAGTGAAATGAGGCCGGCTTTTTTTCTTTCAAGCGCGAGCAGGTTTTCACGCAACTCATTTGAGATCTCGTCATTCCAAGTCCATCGCTCCGGTGTTACCGTCACATGGCTGGTTTTAGTGCTTTCGTTGAGGCCCCGATCGAGAATGTGCGATGAGACCGAATACATGAACTTCTCTCGGTTCCAAGACTCTAGCCCACTTTCCTCGAGTTTTTTTGCTGCCTCTAGAATCACGGTTTCAGATGATCGAGAAGGAATGTTTGACCTTTCATTGAAACTGCTTCGGGGAATTGATGTCGGGCTCTCGAATCTGACGGCGAGCTTGCCTAGCGAGAGAGCGTGTAATTGAATCCCGCCATCATTTGAGCGAAGTGGGACAACCATTTCAAGATCGTATTCGACATTGAGTGTGGCTGTCGCTGCCCCCGTCTTTACTCGCGGCAACTCGCCGCTTCGCTCAAGTCGATACAAAGCGAATTCAGAATAAGTATCTTCAGTGGAAGCACTCGCGGAAATCGTCAGTATGGCGCCGACAATTCCGAATATCATCGCACTCAGGATTTTTCCCATAAGCCAGCCCCTCTTTTGGTTGCTCGTTTGAATGGCAAGGCCCTACGTCTTACGGAGGGGATTTAGCAAGCATAAATTGACGCTTGCATGCATCCCGCCGGCGGTTCGATAAGATCGTTCGTTCTGGTAAACCGCCTTGAAATCGTTTAAAACCTTTTGCTCATGAGCAGCAAACAAATCATTTATACCATGCAAGGGGTGAGCAGGGTTCACCCTCCCAAAAAACAGGTTTTAAAAGACATTTGGCTTTCTTACTACTACGGCGCAAAAATCGGCGTCTTAGGCTTGAACGGATCTGGAAAAAGCAGCCTTCTTCGAATCTTGGCAGGCGTCGACACTGGTTATACGGGTCAGATCCAACTCGCCAAAGGTTATACGATTGGTTTTTTGGAGCAGGAACCGCAGCTGGATAAGACCAAGACCGTAAAAGAGGTCGTGGAAGAAGGCGTTCAAGAGCTTATCGATCTTCGCAAGGAATACGAAGGCATTAGCGCTAAGTTCACTGAAGACATGGATCCTGACACGATGGAAAAGCTCATCAATCGGCAAGGCGCGCTGCAAGAGAAACTTGATCAACTCAATGTTTGGGATTTAGATAGCAGGCTTGAGATGGCGATGGATGCGCTAAGATGCCCTCCCGCCGACGCCAAGATCGCGAACCTTTCGGGCGGAGAGAAAAGACGCGTGGCTCTTTGCCGCTTGTTGCTGAAGAAACCCGACATCCTTTTGCTTGATGAGCCAACCAACCATCTCGATGCGGAATCGGTGCATTGGCTTGAGAAGCACCTCCAACAATATGAAGGCACGATCATCGCTGTTACTCACGACCGTTACTTTCTTGATAACGTTGCGGGTTGGATTCTAGAGCTCGACAGGGGCGAAGGCATCCCTTGGGAAGGCAATTATTCTTCTTGGCTTGAACAGAAGCGAAAACGCCTCGAGGTAGAGCAGAAGACCGAGTCAAAGCTTCAAAAGACCTTGGCCAAGGAACTAGAATGGGTGCGCAGTTCCGCGAAAGCGCGCCACGCGAAGAGCAAGGCTCGCATCGCCGCCTACGAGAAACTTTTGGCTGAGCAAGGAGAGAAAAGAGAAGAAGAGCTTGAGATCTACATTCCGCCCGGACCTCGCCTTGGCGATGTGGTGATTGAAGCAGAGGGTGTTTCCAAAGCCTTTGGCGATAAGCTTCTTTTTGAAAACCTTGAATTCAAATTGCCCAAGGGTGGGGTTGTCGGGGTGATCGGTCCCAACGGCGCTGGTAAGACGACTTTGTTTAGATTGATTACGGGACAAGAGACTCCGGGCTCAGGAACCTTTAAAGTAGGTTCTACGGTGAAGCTTGGCTACATCGATCAATCACGCGATTCGCTCGCGGATGACAAGACTGTTTGGGAGACGATTTCTGGCGGAAGCGAATTTATTCAGCTGGGAAATCGCCACGTCGCATCACGTTCTTATGTGGCGCGCTTTAATTTTCAAGGCCAAGACCAGCAAAAGCATGTCGGCGTTCTCTCAGGCGGAGAGCGCAACCGCGTGCACCTTGCGCAAATGTTGAAATCCGGCGCGAACGTGCTCTTGCTTGACGAGCCTACCAACGACCTTGATATCACCACGCTTCGCGCCCTAGAGGAAGCCATTGAAAACTTCGCGGGATGCGCCGTGGTCATCAGCCACGATCGTTGGTTTTTGGACCGCGTCGCGACCCATATCTTGGCTTTTGAAGGCGATAGCAAAGTCATCTGGTTTGATGGCAACTACACCGAGTACGAAGAAGACAAGAAACGCCGTTTGGGGATTGAGGCCGATCAGCCTCATCGCATTCGGTACAAGCCGCTGACACGGTAGCCTCATAAATCTAAAGCAACGTTTGGATCAAATTTCTGCATTGCTCTGGCTCAAAGGGCTTTTTCAGATAGGGCATGTTCGGGGATTGGCCCTCAAAAGTGATTCGCTTGAAGAGAGATGATGCGTCGAGCTTTTGAGAAAGGCAAAAATAAGCGATCTAACCTCCGTCGATGCTCAGGGGTTCGCTATTGTGAATTCTGTTAGTGGTGCAACTCAAACCCTATGAGAGGTTGGATTTTCCCAAAAGCTTTATCTAAGCTCCATAACGGGATCCGATACTCCCTTGCCAAGGTTGCAATTAAACAATCGAGGGTTGAGAGAGTGATGCCTTTTTTGCGGCATTTGAAATAGTTCCATGCGCTTAAGCCCCAGTGACGGTCGGTAACCGAAAGAAATTCAAAGCCTAAGAAGGCGTCCCAAAGCCTATGGAATTCAGTTTCCGTTCTAGCTCCTTGGCAAACTTCTGCTTGAATCGCCCGAATCAGATAAATAGGCTCATTAGTTTGGATCATACGCTTGAGGATCAGGCATTCTTTATTTTTAGGGTTTGCAGCTGCAACCCAAACGGAGCTATCAACGAGGACGGCCACGCGTGCCTCTCATTTGTTTCAGATCACCTTCAAAGAAACCGGTTCCAAGCATTTCGGCCATGTCCGTTCTTCTCGCTCTAGCGATATAGGCATCTAGCGCTTGATCGATCAACTCACGCAAGGTGGTGGTTCTGCCCAACTTCTTAGCCAAAGCTACTTTGTCTTCGTCGAGTTCTATTGAGGT
>JBFMCE010000104.1:0-12358 GCA_040754655.1 Bdellovibrionota bacterium
CAACCAGTAACGAGATGGTCAGCCCCATTACTACGGAAATTGAGGATTCGGATACGCCGATAGTCTCTGCCAGTTTCTGAGTAACGGGATCGACCTCCCCCTTCACTTTGGACTCGGTGGACGCGGCTTCGAGTTTGCGCAATTCGTCTCGGAGTTGCTGCGCCCTTTTGGACTGTTCAAGTTCGATATTCAAGGCAGCACGAACGCGCCTCTCTTTTGCATCTGCCAGTTCTGAGGCAACGACCGACATTGGGCGAGCCTGAATTTCTGACAAGGCAGCCTTTGTGGCGACAATCTGTTTTTCGGTTCCGACCGAAAGTGATGAGTTTTCGGAAAACTGCTGAAGTGCTCGTTCGTTGGAGTGAACCAAGAATGTCAGGTGGCCATAGATGGCGCACAACAAACATCCAGACCAGACCACCCAACCCACCCACCTTTTAGACATGGATGGAAGCAGGTGGACGGACAGGACGATAATCACGCTGATTGAGGCGAGGAGAGAACGATCCAGCCAATTCCCTCCACGATCCCAAGCCGCCACCCCGGCCATGATGCAAGCAGCCAGGGTGACGAAAGAGGCCAGCAGGATTGCAGCCGTTTTCACTGGGTCTCCTTCTCCAGGACGATTGCCGCTTCGGCCAGAGCATCGCCTACCGCCTGTTCAACCTTGGCAGCCTCAGCCGAAAATAGAATGGGGTGTTTGGAGCACAGCTTCGCCACCATCTTCTCGATTTTGGTTCGGTTCTTCAGCGCATCTTCCTCGGCCTTAATCTGAGCAGCCAGTGCAGCTTGCTGCGCTTTCAACTTTTCGAGCTTCTTTGTCATTTTCGTGTTTCCTTTCTGGTTAAGATTTGTTTTGAATCAGGAGCAGCTCGGTATCCATCTTCACAGGATGAGAGCAGCTCTCTTGTGGGTACTGGTAGCGCGCAAAATCTCCAGAGAATGAAACCTTCACATCAACCGAACTGCGAACATCCTTGGTTCGATCAAAGGTGCAGTAGGTTTCCAAGGTCTCGGTGGACGAATTCCACTTTTTGGCGATTGGATCTCCGCCGACCGTTCCGTTTCCAAAATCGAAAGTCTTGCAGGCGACCGCGAGCGCAGATGCGAGAGCCAGTGCGCGGTCTTGATGAGAGTGAGAGAGGACGATATTTGTACCTTCTTTCGTTGATGCGTACTGGTCGGTTTCACCAGGACACAGATCCACGGCGGCAGCATGCGCTCCGGCCGAGATGATCAGGGCCAGAATGGTGGACGAGACTTTGAGCTTTTTCATGTGACTTTCCTTTTAGCTTGTTTGGTAAACCCCCTCCTCTGCTATCAAAGGAGGGGGAGTTGATTTGTTAATCGAGGTTGGAGCCTTTTTTGATCAGGTTGTACTCTGCGGAAATCGGAACATGGTGGACGCAATAATCCGGGAGTCCTGGTGCGTTGTAGCCAAACTTCGGACGCTGAGCTTGGAAGTGGATGAAGTCGCCCTCAAAAGTTATCTTCCTCACCAAACCATCACGAATCCGCGAAGGGTCAGTTGACGGGACTGCATATTTCAGCCGCCCACCAACGCAAGAAAATTGCATCGATTTTGTTTGCTCGTCCCACTCCATCTTGAACGTACCAAATCCATTCCAGGATCTGCTTGTTACCGCATAGGCTGCATTGGGCTCTCCTTCGCAGCTTGTCCGGAAATACTCTGCGACATTTTCCGCCCGAGTTTTCTGAGACTGAGCAAGCACGGCGCGAGTGAACTCACTTCTAGTTGGGTAGAAGTCGCGCTCCGCCTTGCAGGTTTCCTCGATGGGGGGCGCATAGGAGGATGTATAGTCCTTAACGAAGTCGAGATGCGACCCACCCACTAGGACGCCAATCACTCCGGCAGCAGCCACAACAGGCGTTCCTGCACCGGCAGCAATTAAGGCAGCACCACCACCGACCCAGTACCAAGGGTGTTCGCTCGCGCTCTGGCGCATGCTGATTGCGAGATCATCATTACTGGCGCTCGCTTGCGTAGATGCAGTAGCAGCCAATGCCAGAAGTACCGCTACAGAAACTTTTTTCGCATTTGTCATTTCGGATTTCCTTATTCAATTTGCAGACCGGCGAAATTACCAGCCTCGATATTTGTAGGAAGTAGGCGAAAAAAAACCGCCCGAGAGGGGCGGTCTGGAGGGTTGATTCAAGTTTGGCGCTTATTCACCAAGAGCCGAATTCATACCGGCCTTGGAGCCTCGATCCAGCTTGGTGGTGGTAGATGTCTTGCTCTACTTGGATTTATACAACGCAGCGAGCGAGGCCAGAACACAGACATTAACTGCGGTTTTATGAAATATCATTTATTTGCATTCAATGTTTTTACCAGCGCGTTTGCTTCCGCAACCATTGGAACTGGGTGGGCGCACTTACCCGGATTGGAATATCGAGCGAAGTCACCACTGAAATAGATCTGAATGACATCTTTTTTCCCATCTTTCGTCGAGCAGGTGGTCGTCATCACCTCGTCCGATTCGCTCCATTTCATCGAAAACTGTCCCCCCACCTTCTGACAGTATCTGTGAGGCATATCTGCAATGCTTTCAGCTCGCTCTTTGTGACTGACAATAAGTACCAACTTGTTGGCCTCTTCGATGCTGGCGTAATGATCTGACTTGCCTGGACACAGATCAGTCGCATTTGAACAGCCAATTGCGGACATCATCAGTACAGCAAGTGAAGTTTTCTGAATTTTCATTTTGGGTTTCCTTTTGGTATTGGAAGACCGGCGAATTTTCCGGCCTCGATACATGCATTCGGTAAGCGAAAAAAACCGCCCGAGGTGGGCGGTCTGTGACTTGATTCAAGCTGGGCTGTCACTCACCTGGCGTTGAGTTTACACCAGCTTTTGAGCCTCGATCCAGCTTGGTGGAGGTGGATGCCTCACTCGACTTGGACTTGGACAAAGTGGCTGTGTTTTTGCGCTCACGGAATCGCTCATCACTGTCTGACATCCTGGCGGACCTGGAGACGCTATCGTCCGATGTGCTGGAATTTTCAACCCGATAGCTATCGGACTCAGAACCACTCAGCGAGATTGTAAATGAGCGACCATCGATAGAGTCATCCGAAAGAGTCTTTCGATTTTTCACGTACATGTCGCGCCCCTTGAATTGGAAAACGGAGCAATCCATGTCGGGTTCTGTGAAATCTTTGTAATCGCCCAACCACTGAGAGCAATACGCCTGCTGATCCCAGTCATCCCTGGATTGCTGGCGAATCTGAATGAACAGCTCACCGTCGAGATCCATTTGATGGAAGACTTCTTGAATAATTTTGACGACTTCCTGCTCGCTCTTTGGAGAAGTCCGATTCGCGAGATCACCTGCATGAGACAACCAGGCACTGGCAGTCATTCGACACTGCGCGTATCTGCGGATGTACGTGTCATTGGAGTCAACGTACAACACCACTACACCGTCCCCCCTGCTCGCGATCATGCCATTGCCGTTTCCATACATAGCTTCCGTTCTGCCTGTTACTTTTCCTTGATCGAACGACCATACCGGATAATCACTCAAAGCCGTCGAGATGGGCTTACAGGCTGAGAAATATGCCCCAGCCATACCTTCCCCTTCGGCAGTCCGTTCGTAGCGTTTAACAAACTGCTGAAGTAGGATTCCGTTGATGTTCAGGCTGACCTCTGACGACTTCGACTTCTCGAATGAACGTCCACGGCTCTCACTGTTGCTTTCGGTTTGGGACTGCTCATGGGCTCGCTCACGCGATTTTGTGATGGTCTGGCGATCACCTCTGGCTTTATCGGCAGAAAGAGACTTGTCGCGCTTCATAGAGCTTGTTGATCCGCTCTCAAAGCTTCGGCCTGCATCACTGCCCACCGATGGGTTGGCGGAGGCGCTGGCCGCCACGCTTGCGCACAGCAGAACTGCGAAAATCTTATTCATGGATGACCTCCTCTTCTTCGAGTTCGAGTTTTGGTTTGGAGAGCACCTGATCAATCATCAGATCGTAGTGCTTGTATTTTTGGCGGGTCTCCGGATCAGGTGTCCAAGGAGGCAGGTACGAAAACACATGACACCTGCGGTCACACATCGCATCCACGGGCTCTCCCTCTATCAAGCAGATGTGCAAGCCTCGTACCGGTACAGGATTTAGGTAAAAGCAGTTCACGCACTTTACTTTTTGGTCTTTTGGGTTCGTCATTTTTGTGGCTCCTTGTTCTTCAGTTTTGCGAGACGCTCATCCTCTTCTTTGATGGCAGCGCGCATATCAGCGTTGTCCTCGTCGAACAATTGATCGAGGTCATCGCGCTTGGCCTTGGCAGCGGCAATTTCTCGCTTCAGGGCTTCGTTTGACTTGGAGCGTTCTTCCAGGACCTTTTGGCTTGGACGGCCTCCCCATGCGTCATCAAAAGATTGATCGAATCGTGCATCTTCAAGCTTTTGGACGGCATGCTGGTGTCGCTGCTCGTTCTTAACCTCTTCGGTTCTCATTTGAGAAAAGAACAAGACAAGAGCGGCCAGCGGAGCTGTTATTAGCAGTAGTTGGAAAATGCTTTTCACTTTTGTTCCTCCTAGAAAACAGGGGGGGGGATTCCCCCCCCAACTGGATTGCGAGTTGTCTATCGGATGGACTGCACGAAACCGACCTGGAACAGGCTGTCACCGCCGCCGATCTTGTGTTGGAGTTTGGTGATACCGACTCGCACTTCACCACTTCCTGCCGGCATCAACATATCCAAGCCAGCCGCCACACCACCGCGACCGCCAGCCCAGCCGACATGCGGATTCAGGGCGATGCCGTTTCCGCTAGGCGTGATGAACAGGTTGACTTGACCGACCGGCATCATGCGGCCGTTGTAGGACAGCACACCTGCCTCGACTCCAGACTGGAAAACACCTTTGCCCACCAGTGGGGCAGCTTCGCTGCGCAACCCTGCCTTAGCAGTCAGATTGAAGGCGTTGCCAACGGTCGAGCCACCACCAGCCCCCAGAATGGCGGAGCTCGAAGTGGAAGCGTCGGACGAGTAGCTGTTCACACCACCCGATGCGCTGAAGGTGGTATCAGCAAATGCCGAGACGGAGAACAGGGATGCAAAAATGGATGCAACAACGATAGATTTCTTCATTTCAAAAGTTCCTTTTTCAAGATTTGGGGTAGGCGAAATTGCCGCCCTCACCTCTTGTGTGAGGGGGGCGAAAATTTCACGCGACCAACAAATTGAAGAACTCTGTTTTTTGAAGGAAGCCGACGAGTGAGGGACGGAACCTCGGACTCGAACGAGTTAAACCGCATGCCGGATTCTCGAATAGGAATCGTTCTTCCAGCTCTTTCTGTTGATGGGCAGGAAGGCTTTCGAAACGAGCCCAAACTTCTTCCTGCTGAGTTTTGGCTTTTTCTGCCGACGCCTTGGCGGCGGCTTCAAGCTCAGCTTGACGCTGATTTTCCCGTTCAACATTGGCTTCGTCCCGAATGCGCCGCATTTCTACTGCAAGGTTCGATACGTAGAGCCTCTTCCCGTCCGTAGTTATGCGGCGAGCCGCTTCACGGAAATCCTCTTCAGAGTGGACATCAAGCAGCAGCAGCAGCCTTCTTTCGTCCTCCGCGTTCTCCACAATCGCGCCGTAGCTGCTGCTTCTATTTATTTGATTAAATCCTTTGCTAAAAACATCCTTTGTTAAATTCCCCTCTCCCGCATCCCTGCGCTCCGCATCCCTGCGTTCACCATGCCTGCGTTTGGGGGGGATGGAGGTTTTACCGCCACCATCTTGGTTTTCTGAGGAAGTGGCTTCATCTTCCCCACCCTCATTATTTTCTGGGGGGCGGGGAACAGAATCCCCTCCAAAGAGAGGAGCATCCGTAAACTCATTCAGCCAGATGAACTTTCCGCCCTCCCCCCTGAATTTAGATTGGCGAAAGTATCCTGCCTTCATGAGTTCTTTGCGCACCCTGGGCCAAGTCTTATCGGACAAACCGAGCGTTCGAGTGATGTGGCCGATGTGGAATTTCCAACCGTTTGGACGACCCAAGACGTAGGCCACAACCTTGAAGGCCCAAGGAGAAAGTTCTTCCGTGAAGAGCTGATCCGGAACGGCAGAAAACGACATTCTCTTTGAGACGATTGCCTCGATCATCGCCGCCTCCTCAAAAAAGTTTCAGTTCGTCTTGAGGACCCGATTTTGATTCTGTGAGGGCCTTCAACTTCATCTGAACGCTTCGCTGCGAACAGCCAAGGACTTTCGAGACCGCCGAGGTGCCGCCTTCTCGGAAAACGGCCAGCAACCCCTCAAAAGATGCGGAAAGCTCAGCCATCCGCCACCCTTCGATTTCGTCTTCCTCCTGCGCCGGAACAAAGTCGATGAGGGCGGAACCGTCTTCCATTTCGGAGTCAAGGCTTGCGCAACCGCAAGAGCGGTCGCGGAATCGCGCGAGGCGCGATGCATAGGCGGTCGTGTTGCTGATTTTTTTGCGCCGTTTTGACAGCGACGGATCGTTTTCGAGAAGCCAAAGCTCGCCAGAGAAGTCGTTGATTTTTTTTTGGTGCCGCATTTCGGAACTCCTTTCTTGAAGCAAAAAAACGAGAAAGAAGTTCCGCCCGGCCGAAACTTTGCAAAAAATGTTTACGCTCGCGGAGCGCCCCACAAAAAGCGGGGCAACGCGAACGGTTTCTGGGTGACTGCGACGGGAGTCTGTTTTTGAACCAATAGGCTTAGCGGCCCCCTTGGGATGGGGGGGGGCGTCGCAAGCGACGCCTTGGAAGTTTTGAGGGCGGATTCCGCCTCGGTTGAACCCCTCTTGGAGGGGTAGCGTCGCAAGAGAAACCTTTTGTTTTTCAGGCCCAGAGTCTTTTGAGTCGGAGGCGGCCGACGACTGAATTGTGCCCGTACCTCTCGCTCAAATCAACAGCGCAAAACGTCATTATTTGATCGTTTGTGCAGATTGTTTTTTTGAGATTTCAAAAGTCAGTTTTAGGCGTTGCGCACAGCGTCCATAACCGACGAAGAACTAAGTTTCGACTGATTGCGCATTGAACAGCAGAAGGTGTTTTTCCCCGTCGCGCAGCGGCGGCACAAGGAGCGCCAGGCAGTTACATCTAAAAAACTGCATTTCCCATAATTATAGTTATAGGAAATGAGTATGGTCGCCACCCGCAAATGACGGGCGTGAAAAAGCCCAGTCGCTTGCGCGAACTAGGCTTGGTTGTTGCAGTCACTCAGGCTTGATGCGCGCCGTTGTGATGTTGCTCGTTTCGATTTCGATGATTTTCTGTGCGATGTTTTTTCGCATAGAGCGACACCAGCAGCAGACCAATCGTTGCGATCCCAAACGCAATCAAAGATTCAATCGCCATTTTCGGCCTCCTTTAACGTCAATGGTTTGCTCATTGGATTTCCCTCTACCTTACCCGACTCATGCTAACGATGAGTCATGCTTCCTGCGCTCAGGAGCTCAGTGATTTAATCGCTCCTTCATTTTACCTGCTGATCTAAACTTGTCTTGCCTTTCCATTGTGCAGAATTCAAGGAGCATATATCGTGACAATCTACTTGGAAAGATTTCGCCGCTTCGCCAATCGGAGTGGAATTGGCTTCTTCGCGCCAGTCGTGGCCATTACCCGGATGATCAGAAAACGGCGCTTCAACTTTCGGGTATCCGGATTATTGGGTGGATTCAGGATGTTGCTTGACTGAAATTTCCTGGTATCTATAATCACTTTCGCCTGCCGCTTCGGGCGTAAAAGACACAGAGCATTCCAACCAGCCTTCAGGCAATCGCAGTAGCAAACTCCCAGAACGATCCAAGAACGATTACGTCTGCACTTTCTGAGCGCAGCCGCGACCTTTTTTATTGGGGTATCCGGATTAAACGGTGGATGAGCTGATGTACGGTTGCCCAGCTTTCATTTTCAGACGACGGATTATCGGGTGGATGAAGATTTTACGGGGATCGGATTATCGTGTGGATAGCCCTCGACATTTTGGCGTTTAACAATGTTTGACATTACTGGATTGCAGTGTAAAATGTCTAACATTGTTTTACGGATGAGGCATAAATATGGAACTCGCTATCAGAAAATTGGGAAACAGCACAGGAATCATTCTGCCGCCGTCATTACTTCGCTCAATGCATCTTGCTGTTGGCAACACAATCAATGCTGAACAAGTAAAGGGAAAGCTGGTTCTAACCCCGAACGTGAAGCCCAAATATACGCTCGCAGAATTGTTGGAGAAATGTGATTCACATGCCGCCGTCCCTCAAGATGTTCAAGAGTGGGATGCCTCTCCAGTGGTCGGAAGGGAAGGCATTTGAGTAAAGTGTTTGAACGGGGCGATATTGTCCGAGTTTGCCTGAATCCGACAGAAGGCAAAGAATTGCAGGGAGATTACCGACCGGCACTCGTTGTCTCTCCCAGAGTATTCAATGTTCTCGGGTTGACTATGATCGCGCCCATCACTCAGGGCGGAAACTTTTCTCGTTATGGTGGGTTTGCAGTGACTTTGATGGGTAGCGGTACTGATACTCAAGGCGTAGTTCTCGCAAACATGGTCAGATCAGTAGATTTGCAATCCAGAGGGGCTAAGTTTGTTGAAAAGGCCCCATCATCTCTGGTGGACGAGGTGTTGGCTCGAATCGCATCAATTTTTGAGTGAGGTCAGGGACATGAGCACCAAATCAATAATTACCCACATAACTCCTGCTGATGGGAATGTCTTTGCCGACTTAGGATTCCCGCCAGAAGAAGCTGCGAGATTGAAGGCTGAATCTGATCGTGTCATCTCAAAGGAGCTGGCGCTCAAGAATTCAGCCGAGCGTATGCAAGCTTTGGAAGAAGACGACAACGAGTAACAATCAACGCCCCTGCGCATCGTCAGGTGTGAATACCCTTCCACACTGGAGCTGGTTTTCGATTCAGGCAAGTTCTAACCCAAAGACCGGCTCAATCCACCCGATAATCCGGATACCCCAAATTTGCAGGTCAGATAATGCAATACGACCATAAGCACAGGCACATTTCAGACAAGGGAGTGCCATAC
Source organism: Bdellovibrionota bacterium (assembly GCA_040754655.1). Lineage (GTDB taxonomy): Bacteria > Bdellovibrionota > UBA1018 > UBA1018 > UBA923 > JBFMCE01. The sequence continues at coordinate 9,024 of JBFMCE010000104.1, forward strand.
AAATTCACGAGTTCATATCAACTGCTGAAAGATTTTTTCGATGATGTGGACAAGGTACTGAAGGAGGTGGAGTGATGAATCGTGCAAAAACACTCAGAATTGGAATAATGCCGCAGGAGCAGATCCGCGAGAGGATGTTTGCCATTGCTAGAGGCGAGTATAAGCCGAAGGCAAGCGACCCAAAGATTTGGTTCACGTCAATGAAATCACTTTCTGAAGTTCTCAGTGACGATAACCGTGCCTTACTTCGGGTGATTAAGAGTCGCCAGCCATCCTCGATTACGTCATTAGCGGAGATAACGGGCAGAAAGCCTGGCAACTTATCTAGGACTTTGAAAACAATGTCTAATTACGGTCTGGTGAGGATGGAGCGAGAGAAATCTCACGTTCGACCAGTTGTGGATGTCACTGATTTTCAAATCATCGCCGCATAACTGATAGTCTATGACCACGATCAAATACAAGGGCTTTGCGACATGAAAACATCGCGCTATGACGTAGCAGAACATCTTCGCACACCGGAAGAAATGGCGATGTACTTGGATGCTTGCATCGAAGAATCTGACGGCGATCCGGCTTTCATCGAAAAGGCGCGTATGGATATTGCTCGTGCTCAGGACAATCAACTTATCCTGACTCGGAGAGAGTCATTGCGCTTGCTGGAGTTAATTGAAAATCCGCCACTCAGAAATGAAAAATTCCTTCAGGCGATGAGTCTGTATCTAAGGAACAAACAGTGAGCTCGAAACCCATCATCAAACACATAACTCCTGCGGGTGGGAATGTCTTTGCCGACTTAGGATTCCCGCCAGAAGAAGCTGCGGCTCTGAAGGCGGAGTCTGATCGTGTCATCTCAAAGGAGCTGGCGCTCAAGAATTCAGCCGAGCGTATGCAAGCTGCGCCGCACCTCTTCACTCAGAAAGAGTGGAATGCCTTGGAGACTTATGACGGTCAAGTTGTATCCGGCGATCCAGAAGGTCGTGTTCCGGAAAATTTGGAAGCAGACGACAACGAGTAACAATCAACGTCCCTGCGCATCGTCAGGTGTGAATGCCCTTCCACACTGGAGCTGGTTTTCGATTCAGGCAAGTTCTAACCCAAAGACCGGCTCAATCCACCCGATAATCCGGATACCCAGGATTTCTTTTACACCATTTGGCGATCCAAAATCTCCGTATGCGCACAGCGCCCAGCCAAATGAAGCCGGCTGAGTTCGTTACTGAAAAATGCCAATAGCCAATTCAGGTTGCTTTTAAGGCCACAAAGGTTAGAATTTGGCATTATGGATATATTTAAAGCCACTATATACAAGCAAGAACACACAGTTCAGGAATGGGAGAGCATGCTTGGAGAGCAATGCAAGAGACTGCGCCTGAACCGCAACCAAGACCAGAAGACCTTCGCTGAAGGTGCTGGAGTAAGCGTGTCTGCGCTCAAAAATCTTGAGAATGGCAATGGTGCCTCCCTCAAGACGCTGATCAAAGTCATGCGTTATCTTGGACGCACCGACTGGCTGCAATCCCTCTCTCCTGTAGTCTCCATCAGCCCTCTTCAACTGGCTGCGCTCAAGCATCACCGTCAGCGTGCATCCTCACCCAGAAAGGCGAAGAATGGCCAGAGCCAGCCATGAATACCAGGCTGCCGAAGGCTGTTACGGTTGCAACAAGTAACCAGTTCTGATCACTTCAGGTCTAGGACTCCACATCCGCGCAAAAATCGCAACTCATTGAAATTGCTTGTCATAGTAATGTTTCTGCGAAAAAAGGTCCCGCCAGCAACCTCTATTCCCGCGAGTCAGCCATCGCCCTCCTCGGCCTTACCATATGCCAGACATCGCCTCACCTACCGTTTATTTCGGATACCCGAAAAATCTTCACAAACGATCATTTTTTGATGTTTTCAAATCTCAGAATCGCCTGCTTCGTTCGTTAAGATTGCCTCATGAGTTCAACACAATCTCTAATGAGGTTCCTTACTAACGCAGAGCTGGCGGAGCTGACTGAGCGCAAGCGCAAAGCAGACCAGATTGCTTGGCTAAAGCGGAATAGCTTCAAGTTTGCCATCGGCGCGAACGGCCACCCTCGGGTGCTGCATGATCACGTCCAGGCAAAGCTGTGCGGCGGAATAGTTGAGGCTGCCAATGATGTCATCCCAACTATTGAGCCAAACTGGGCTGCAATCTAAACTCGCGCAATGGGCCGCAAAAGAACTATTAACCTCGATCTGCCGCCGCGCATGACAATCAAGGGGAAGTCGTATTATCACGTCTCTACAACCATTCCCAGGAAATGGACGAACCTCGGAAAGGACCTCTCGGTTGCCAAAAGACTTTGGGCTGAGCTAGAAGGCGAACTTATTGAGCCTGACATCAAGACCTTTTCCGGCATTGCGGCCCGATACCGTAAAGAAGTATTTCCAACTAAGGCCCCTCTAACTCAACGCGACAATGAAAGAGAATTGAGTAGGCTTGAATCTGTATTTGGTGGCATGCCAATTGATGCTATTAAGCCATTCCACATCAAGCGCTATCTTGTCGAACGGGGAAAAACTGCCAAGGTTCGCGCCAACCGCGAACGCGCACTCTTCAGTCATGTATTCAACTTCGCAAGGCAGCATGGCTACACTGATGCCACAAACCCATGTGCAGGCGTCAAGGGACACAGGGAAACGGGAAGAGACCGTTATGTTGAAGACGATGAGTTTTTAGCTGTGTGGAACAAGGCTGACCAATCCGTTCAAGACGCGATGGACATGGCGCACCTCACAGGCCAGCGTCCATCAGACTTACTCAAGATCAACCGCCAAGATATTCGAAACGACGCTCTATTCCTGGAACAGGGAAAGACCGGCAAGAAGTTGCGGATTGAGATTGTGGGCGAGCTGGAATATCTCATAGAACGCATCCTCAGTCGTTCATACAACTCTAAGGGATGTGATGCACTCCTTCAAAACGGAGAAGGTGAGCGGCTGTCGAAAGGAACCCTGCGCAGCCGATTCGACAAAGCCAGAAAGACAGCGGGGGTGAGTTTTCAATTCCGCGACATCCGTGCCAAGACTGCCACCGACACAGAGAACCTTGCTCATGCTCAACGCCTACTCGGCCACAAGACGAGAACTATGACGGAGCACTACACCCGAAACCGAAAAGGCGACAAAGTAAGTCCGCTCAAGTAGATAAAGAACTTGCGTTTTCTGCGCTAATTCCGCTGCTCATAATGAATTAAATCACCAACTGATCTGCCGAAACACGGATCTCCTGCTAGCCATTGAGTGAATCTGGAAGTGGGTGGTCTGCACCTCAACTTCTATTCAAAATCGGAATTTTTGTAGAAAGT
>JBFMCE010000105.1:0-12318 GCA_040754655.1 Bdellovibrionota bacterium
TGATGGGGGGTTTTTTCAGCGGAGCAAGGGCTTGTCCCTTCGTAAATACTGTCGCCATTGTTTACCCTTTGACAATAATGGTGCTCGAACACTCGACGCAGACTTCTGAGTCCTGATCGATCAGGTTCGTTTGAAAAACGTAGATGCTCATCTTGCCGCTTCCGCCAGACTTCTCTATTTGGCTCGCGACGAAAGTTTCGCCCCTGTAAGTTTGATCCGGCCTCAATTCCTTGATGAACTTGTACTTTTGCTCGCCATGCAAAACTTTCTGCAACGGGATATTCAACTTCTTCAATGCTTCAAACTCGCCATTTCGAAAAATGGTCGCAAGCGTCGGTGGAGCCAGCGGACGGAAATCTTGGCTCCAATCGGTCGCCTCAAAAAACAACTTTGCCTGCGCGAATGGCACCGATGCCTCGAAGATAGCGATGGGATCTGTTGGGTCTAGTTGCGTCGTCATTTGGTGAATACGATGTCTCGAAAATAAACGTAGTTCAAGGGATTAATCACGAAGTTCTTCACCTTGGGATTCAGGAGGTAGACCAGTGAGTCAAAATACAAAGGAACGATCACGGCCTCGTCTACCAATAAAATTTGAAGCGCTTCCTTGTACAAGCGAGTGCGCTCTGCGCCTTCATTCAACGAGGCTGCTTTCTTCACGAGCGCGTCGTACTTCTCATTTTGCCAACCAGTTCTGCTGTTTCCCGAGGTCGAAAGAAAAACACTCAAAAAACTATCAGGGTCGGCGTAATCAGCTCCCCAGCATCGGTGATAGAGGGCGCCAGTCATGAGCTCAAGTTGGGTGCGGAACATCTTAAACTCAGGGGCTTGCAGTCGAAGCGCTAGGCCCATGTTCTTCTTCACCTGATCTTGCAGGTATTGGGCGAGCAACGTGTTTTCATCGCTTGCATAGGTGAAGAGTTCGATTCCGCTCAATGTCGTCGGATCAATGCCCACCTCTTTAAGCTTATTTTTCGCTTCGACTGGATTGAAGCTGATTCCGATGTTTTTTCCTGCCGGGAAAAGCGATTCCGGAACCAAAGTATCCGTATGCTGAATCGAATGGTGCATCACTTTCATGAGCTTTGACTTGTCGATCGACATGGCGAGCGCTTTGCGAACCTTCGGCAGGTTGAAGGGATACTTCTTGGTGTTGATGTTGATGTAGCAATTCCTGTAGTACGGATCGACATGGAACGAGGGTTTATCGCTGAATTCCTTTACTTCCAGGAAGTTGATCGGACGCACAAAGTCGAGTTGCCCTGTTTTGAACAGGTTCAGCGCCGTGGAATCTTCATTGATGATGGGCATGACCACCGTATCGACTTGCGGGGGAGGGCCGTAATACTTCTCATTTCTCTTAAGGGTGATTTGCGCCTGAGGTTGGTATGAAACCGGGATATAGGGGCCCAAGACCACGACGTTACCCGGTCTTGGCCAATTCACCCCGTGTTTTGCGACCACGTCTTCACGCACCGGAAACGTGATCCAAAACGTGAGGATTTGCAAAAAATAACCCACAGGTTTTTTGAGTTTGATTTGGATTGTATACGGGTCAAGTGCCTTTACGCCGACAGAATCAAAGTCATTGCTCTTGCGCGTATTGAATTCTTCGGCGCCCTCGACGTCAAAGAGCATGTAAGCGTAAGGGGCCGCCGTGAGAGGGTCAAGCAGCCGCTTGAATGAATAGATGAAATCCGCGGCTTGCATTGATTTGCCGTCAGACCACTTCACGTCATTTCGAAGTTTAAAGGTATAGGTTTTTCGGTCTTTTGAGATCGTCCATGATTTGGCGAGCTTAGGCCTAATCTTCATTTTGCGATCTGACTCGACCAGCCCCTCCATGATGTTCATGACGATGGGAGTTTCCATCGAGGTGTGAGCGAGATTCCAATCCAAGGTCTGAGGATCCGCGATCAACCGCATCCGAAAGGTCGTCTCAGCATGGGCAAAAGAATAAGTGACGAGGAAGAAGGTTAGTAAGGTTCGCATACTGCTCTATTTACCAGCAGTGTTATGGAATGACGACAGCAATGTCACCATGCACTTTGGACTGGCAAGAAAGGCGTGACTCCGTTGTGCGACCGTCTTTGTATTCGAGGCGTTCGCTTTCCTCTTCATCCATCACAGAAAGATTTGCGGCGCCCTCTTTCACGTAAATATGGCACGTTGTGCAAGCGCAGAAGCCACCGCAGGCGTGATTAAGGTCCACTTCGTTATCGAGCGCAGCGTCAAGAATCGTTTGCCCGTCTGCGACCTCGGTTGTCTTTGCAAGAGAGATCCAATGGATTTTATGACGCTTCATGAGCCAAGTCCTAGACCGAAAATGAAGTTCCGCATCCACAGGTGCGTTTGGCGTTGGGATTGTTGAAGCTGAATCCCGTGCCTGAAAGGCCGCCGCTGTAATCGAGTTCGGTCCCGGCGAGGTACAGGTAGCTTTTAGGGTCAACTACCACTCTGACGCCGTCGCGTTCAAACACTTTGTCTTCGGGACGGGGTTCTTTGGTTTCAAAATCGAGCTTGTACGACATGCCTGAGCATCCGCCTCCGATCACCATTACGCGGATGTGAGAGTTTTTAGCTGAAGGGTCCGCTTCTTTAAGTCGCTTGATTTCATTTACGGCGTTGTCGGTCATGTTAATCATAGATTACTCCTTAGATCTGTTTGAGCGAATTTCCAAGTCTGAGATTCTTCCCTTAATTTTTGAACAGCTTCTTGAATACAATGTGCCGTCAATTCAACTTCTTCCAGTGTCGTAAATCTTCCGAGCCCCAATCGAATCGTTCCCCGGGCAAAGGGTTCTGAGAGTTTGATCGCTTTCAAAACGTGCGAGGGTTCCGCTTGGGCTGAAGCACATGCGCTTCCCGAGGATGCCGCGATGTCTCTCATCGCCGAAAGGATCGAGCCACTTTCAAGAAACGCGAAGCTTAAGCTTAGGTTATTGGGCAGTCGATTGCTTAAATCTCCATTCACCTGCACTTGGGTCAGCCCAGCCAGAACCCTTGCCTGCAGTTCGTCACGCAATTCTCCGATGCGAGCGGATTCCACTCGGCGAGACTCCAGGCAAAGCTGCGCCGCCTCTCCTAAACCAATGATGCCAGGCACATTCAGGGTGCCTGAGCGAATGCCGCGTTCATGCCGGCCTCCGTGCGTTTGAGGTTCGAGGCTCACTCGAGGCGAGCGGCGGCGTACATAAAGAGCGCCTACACCTTTTGGCCCGTATATCTTGTGCGCGCTCAGCGAAAGAAGGTCGATCCCTTCCGCATTAACATCATGTTCAATCAAACCCACGCTCTGTGCGGCATCGGTATGAAAATAAATGCCATGTTTTTTAGCAATTTTTCCGATCTCGCTAACAGGCTGGCGCGTTCCGATCTCGTTGTTGGCCGAAAGGACCGAGATCATGAAAGTGTCTTTTCCAATAGCGCCTTCAAGCTCCTCAAGATTGATTCTTCCAAGCGTATCAACGCTCAAATAAGTGACCCTGAAACCTTGGGTCTCAAGATAGCCACAAGTTTCTAAGACTGATGAGTGTTCGACTTGCGAGGCGATGATGTGCCCTGTTTTCCTCTCTCGCGCCGCACCAAGCAGGGCCAAGTTATTTGCCTCGGTCGCACCGCTGGTGAAAACGATCTCTTGCGGGTGAGCCTTGATCAAAGAAGCTACTTGCAGTCGCGCGGTCTCGACGGCTTCTTCCGCCTGCCACCCGAAAGCATGAGTGCGGCTTGCTGCGTTGCCAAACTTTTCAGTGAAAAAAGGAAGCATCGCTTCGAGCACCCGAGGGTCAACAGGAGTTGTTGAGTGGTGGTCTAGGAAGACCGGAAGTTTCATGGTTCCTCTCCGCTTGCGCCAAATACGACAGAGTCGTACGCACTTGCCGTCGAAGAATCGAATTCGATTGAACGGGGAAGTGCTGCGCGGGTCAATTCTTCCACAGATATACGATTCAGGAAGTCGTAAAACCGGGTATTTAATGCCGACATCATAGATTTGATGTTGCAGTTCGTCGTGTATTCGCATGACGAATCTTTTCCATCGCATTCTTGCAAACAACTGACAATGGATACTGGTCCTTCCATAATGCTCAGAAATTCGGCAAAATTTATCCCTTTAAGATCGCGCGCCAGAATATATCCACCCCGCGTTCCATAGGTTGAGGTGATGACGCCTTGTTCTTTTAAACGTTGCAGGGTCTTAGCAAGAATCTCGAAGGGCAGTTGAAACTTTTCAGAGATCTCTCGAGCACTTGTAACTTCGCCATTTGTTTTTGAACGAATATAACTGAGCGCCATAAGTCCGTACTCGGTTGATCGGTTGAGCTTTAGCATGGGGTTTCCTCAAGCGTTATTACGCTAAAATCACTAAATGCGACTTTTATTATCGTACTTGTTTTGGAATTCGAAAACAATCGTTTTTATCATGCAAAGCGTTAATATTAAAGGTAATTTCTCCCCCCTTTTATATACGATAAAATTTATCGTATATAAAAGGCAAGTGCAAATTTGAAGGCTTTGACTTCCGGCGTAAATAATGATTAATATCGAGCACTTATTTGCCAAGTGAGGAGGTGATGTCGCATGCCAGGAGTTCGCATTAATGAAGGCGAATCTTTTGAGAACGCACTGAAACGATTTAAGAAACAGTGCGAGAAGGCTGGAATTCTTTCTGAGGTTCGTAAACGCGAGTCTTACGAAAAACCTAGCGTGAAGAAAAAGAAGAAAGCACTTGCTGCTCGAAAGAGGGCTCTCAAGAAGATTCGTAAGTCATCACCAAGGGATTAATTACACTTATGGCGACAATCAAAGAGCGCATTTCTGAAGACATGAAAGCCGCGATGAAGTCAGGCGAGAAAGCCAGGCTCGGAGCGATTCGCATGCTTCACTCTGCCATTCGAAAAAAAGAAATTGATGATCGCATCGAGCTTGATGACGCAGGCGTGATGAAGATCATTGGTTCTCTCGTCAAACAACGACAAGATTCGATAGACCAGTTTAGGGCTGGAGGCAGGGAAGATTTGGTTGAAAAAGAAACTGCCGAGCTTCAACTCTTGCAAGGCTACTTGCCTGCGCAGATGTCGCAAGAGGAACTTGTTCGGATTGTTGAAGCATCGATCCAAGAGGCTAACGCAAAGACGCAGAAAGACATGGGTGCCGTCATGAAAGTGCTCATGCCGAAAATTGCGGGGCGTGCAGACGGCAAGTTGGTCAACCAACTCGTTCGAGAACGATTGTCTGCGTAAAAGTGTATTCAGTTCAGGTTGAACGAGGGCGAGACTTGGTTTCGCCCTCGTTTTTTGATCGAAAGACTCTAAAGGTTGCCAGAGATCTCTTAGGACGAGAAATTATTAGGCAAGTGGGTCCGTCGTGGTTGCGGGCGCGAATTGTAGAAACTGAAGCTTATTTGGAAAAGGATGATCCCGCGGCCCATTGCAGTAGGGGGCCGACGCCAAGAGCCAAGGTGATGTTTGGACCGCCCGGGGTTATTTACGTTTACTTCATCTACGGAAACTACTTCATGCTCAATTTCGTAACGGAAAAAGAGGGCAAAGCAGGAGCCGTGTTGATACGTGCCGTAGAGCCCGTTGAGGGAATTGAAACGATGGTCCAGTTGAGGGGTATTCGGTCAGAGGTTTTGCGGGGAAGAAGTCTTTTACAGCTGACCAATGGCCCGGCGAAGCTCGTGCTTGCGCTGGGTATTGACGGGAGTTTGAATGGAAAGCCTTTGGCTCTGCCTCATTTAGCAGTGGCCCGGGGTAAACCCGTAGCGGACAAGGATGTCGTGGTTACTACTAGAATTGGAATTAATGTTGCGAAAGAGCTGCCTTATCGATTTTACGAGAAAGGGAACCCTTTCGTAAGCAAGTTATGACAGATTTTATAAAACAGCTCAAAGAGCAAATCAATGTTGCCGAGGTTGTGGGTGAATATGTTCGTCTGAAAAAGACGGGTTCAAACCACATGGGGCTGTGTCCCTTCCATGCTGAGAGATCTCCATCTTTTTCGGTCTCTGAGAAGAAGGGAATCTACCACTGCTTTGGTTGCCAACGCGGCGGCGATGCGATTTCTTTCGTTCAGGAAATTCAGGCGGTCTCTTTTCATGAGGCGGTTCGTATTCTTTGCTCGAAATACGGCATTAAGATTCCGGCCGAGTTTTCTTCAAAGAGCGCTCAGAGGAACGAGAAAAACGAAGATAAGTTTGAGATCTATTACAAGCTCAATCGATTTGTCGCCCAGTTCTATCATGAGAAACTCTTGGGTAGCGAGGGTAAAGAGGCGCGCGATTACCTTAAACGACGCGGCATCCTCGATTCGACGGTGAAGACGGCATATTTAGGCTATGCATCCGCAGAATGGGCGGAGTTGCATGATTTCTTGAAGTCAAAGAAGGCTCCCCTGGATCGCGCCGAAGAATTGGGTTTGATCAGGAGGAAAGCGACCGGCGCGGATGCATCAGGCCGACTGCACTACGACTTGTTCCGCGATCGCGTCTTGTTCCCGGTGACTGATACCAAGGGAAGAGTGGTCGCTTTCGGCGGAAGAGCGTTGCATGATACTGACGGCCCTAAGTATTTGAATTCGACTGAAAGCCCTGTTTTCAAAAAGGGCTCGCAACTCTTTGGGCTTTTTTTCGCTCAGAAAGACATCCGAGCCGAAGACACTTGCGTTGTAGTCGAGGGCTTCATGGACTGCATCAGCCTTCAACAAGCAGGAATTGGTTATACGGTTGCAACTCTGGGTACGGCACTTTCTGAAAAACAGGTCGCGGTCTTGAAAAGGTTCACTAAGAACATTGTTTTGCTCTTCGACGGCGACTCCGCTGGTAAAGAAGCTCAAGCCAGAGCGATGGAAGTGTTTCTTAATGAGGACCTGGTGGTTCGAGGCGTGAGCCTGCCGGATGGTCTCGATCCCGATGAGTTTGTTCAAGAACGAGGGGTCGATGAGCTCAAGGCGCTTATAAAGAATGCTCCGTACCTTTTAGACCAACGCATTTTAGAACTTGCCAGCCAAGCTGGAGCTCATTCTGAAGAAAGAGCTCGAGCTGTAGACCAAGTCCTTCCTTGGGTAGCGAAGATCTCATCTGACACGGCAAGGTTGGTTCGCCTTCAAGAGTTGGCCGGTTTATTTGATGTCGGTTTTGAAGCGCTCAACAGAAGGCTCGGCGAGCTTCTTCCTCAGACGCAGAAACGACCACAGACTCAACCTGCTCCAGCGATCCGCCACCTTCTTAAAGCGAGGCCTGCCGCGGGGGTTCCGTTGCTCGATCCACTGGATGTTCGTGTAGTGGAATGCCTTGTACGATATCCCGAATTGTTTAGTCAAATGACCGACTTTGATGGCATACTCAGTGGGCTTGAATCAGAGGTAGCTAAGAGTCTTGTCGAGAGTCTTATTAAAGAACTCAAATCCAAATTGGATTGGGATGCGGTTGGACTGCTTGATCGAGTCGGTGGCACGGTCTTTAGGCCAATAGTGACACGCGCGCTTCTTAGCGCTGAAGAAGACCATTCGAAAGTTCTCAACGAAGAAGAACGCCAGGACCTCGTCAGAGAACTGGGTGATTTAGAGCGCAAGTTGGTTCGCCGCGGACTGGAACGTCGGAAAGAGCGCCTTCGGGCCGTATTGCTCAAGGCAGACGGGTCAGGCGAAACGAACGAATATAAAAGATTGATGAACGAGTATAACGAGCTTGTGAAGCGATTGGATGAGACCAAAGGAGGTCAGGTAAACTTATGACGAAAGCATCCCAAGGAATTGTGGCTGCTGCCAAATCCAAAGAAGTGAAGAAGATTTTGGAATTGGGTGTTCAGCGCGGGTTTCTAACCTATGAAGAGATTAATGATCTTCTTCCTCCGGATATTCTTGATTCGAGTCGCATCGATGAAATCATGCATGTTCTGACTGAGAACGACATCGATGTAGTCGATTCAGTCAAACGCGGTCGTGAAGATGACGAAGGCGATGAAGACGAAACGGAGGAAGTTGAGGAAGAGGTAGAAGGAGTCGCCGCGGCCGAAGAGGCCTCTCGTAGCACTGATCCGGTGAAACTCTATCTCAAGAAAATGGGCGCTGTTTCGCTTCTCACTAGAGAGGGCGAAGTCGAGATCGCCAAGCGCATCGAGCAGGGTGAGATCGAGGTTCTTCGGGCTCTGCTTGCGACGCGTGAAGGCGTTGCTTCGATGCTTGAGCTTGAAGAGCGCATGGAGAGCGGCAAGCTCAAAGTAAAAGACGTCATTCGCGGTGTTGACGAAGAAGTGAACATGGATGACGAGAAGATGTATTACAACAAGATCATGTCCGCTCTTGGTAAACTGCGCCAATTCGCGGGTTTGCAAGAAAAGATTTGGCCTAAGATTGAAGACAAGAAACAGCCGCCCAAGGTTCGCGAGAAATCGGTTCAAGAACTAGAAAAGGCGCGTGAGAAGATTGAAGAAGTGCTGAAAGACGTAGCATTCAACAGGAAGTCTATCAACGCGTTTTCTTACAAGTTGACAATCTGGTACGAGCGCCTCAAAGACCTCAAAGAAGAAGAAAAGAAAATCTTCGATTTCTTGGAAGTCGCGGATCAAAAAGATTTCCGCGCCCTGGTGAAGAAATTCACCGCGGGTGGAAATGAACGTTTCCAGCTTTTAAGGTCGCTCGACACTTCAGAACAAAAGATCGATCAACTGATCAAGCAAGAAGAAGACATCTTGCGTCGTCGAGCGAAGGTCGAAGTCGAATGCACGATGGCTTACGATAAGCTTGAAAAATTGTATTACGCGATTTCATCGGGCGAACGAAAGGCGGATCTCGCAAAGAGCGAGCTTGTTGAAGCGAACTTGCGCTTGGTGGTCAGCATCGCGAAGAAATACACCAACCGGGGCTTGCAGTTCTTGGATTTGATCCAAGAAGGCAATATAGGCTTGATGAAAGCCGTCGACAAGTTCGAGTACCGTCGTGGTTATAAGTTCTCAACCTATGCTACGTGGTGGATTCGCCAGGCGATCACTCGCGCGATCGCAGACCAAGCACGCACGATTCGTATTCCAGTGCACATGATCGAGACGATCAATAAGTTGATCCGCACCAGTCGCCAGCTTGTTCAAGGATTGGGACGCGAGCCGACGCCAGAAGAGATCGCCGCTAAGATGGAACTTCCAGTTGAGAAAGTCAGAAAGGTTTTGAAGATCGCGAAAGAACCTATTTCGCTCGAGACTCCGATCGGCGAGGAAGAAGATTCATACCTTGGGGATTTCATCGAAGATAAAAAGATCATCTCTCCTGCAGAGGCGGTGATGAGCATCAACCTTTCTGAACAGACGCGTAAGGTTCTGGCAACGCTCACGCCTCGTGAAGAGAAGGTCTTGCGCATGCGCTTCGGCATCGGTGAAAAGTCAGACCACACTTTGGAAGAAGTAGGGCAAGACTTTTTCGTGACTCGTGAGCGTATCCGTCAGATCGAAGCTAAGGCTTTGCGCAAGCTTCGTCATCCGAGCCGCGCGAAGCTGCTGAAGGCTTTTGTCGACGGAAGTTGATCGATCGGATCGCGCGTGGATTGATCTTTTTATTTGCCTGTGCGAATTTTTTTGCGCAGTAATTTTGCGTTCAGACGAGGAAAACGAGCCTTTGCGAACGCAAGCGTACAAAAAGTACGCTGAGGAGCAAAGGTGAGTTTGACGAAGTATGAGCGCAAAAGAACAAGTAAGCGGGCCCATAGCTCAGTTGGTTAGAGCTTCCGGCTCATAACCGGGTGGTCGCAGGTTCGAGTCCTGCTGGGCCCACCATTTGTCAAGCTGTTCGAACCATGGAACGCAAGAAGATTTGAATGTCTCGACAAATGGTTTTGATTGGCAAGGTCGGTTCCCGTGCCCGCAAGTGGCGGGCGGGAGCCGACCGAAGCCAGCTCCCTTTCGATGTGATCTCTCCCAATCAGATATTCGAGTTTGAACCCGTCTTTAGTGATTTTGATTTGATGGATCAGAGTTTGGATGACTTTACTGCAAGCGATTTCATCTTTGGCGACCTTGGTCAGGCCGACCAAGAGCGTACGGTAGCTTGAAAGACTTGCGGGCATTTGCTGGAAACCCAATTCTCTTTCTAAGTGTCTGAGTCGCTGACCTTCCTCCTTTTTTATTGCTTCGATTTTCTCCATCTGACGGAACACGGGTTCAGCCGAAACATTCTTGGGGAGTTGGGCTAATCTCTCGGCAAGAACCTCAAGTTGTCCATTCAGAGAATTTATTTTCTCCCGAGTTCGTTTGAGCTCCGTATTTTGAGTGCGCTTTACGTGGATCTGATTTGCTTTTTCGAGGATGAGTTCGGCAGTGGCTGGATTTTTGATTAGGTCACCCACTTTCTCCCAGACAGTCGGCTCTAGTCTCTTTGCTTGGACTCGAAACGGTGAACAATTGAAGCACTTCTTTACAAGACAGCCCTCCCTCCTCGTAGCCCAACCATGTTCGTAGTACGGAACTTTGCCAGCATTTCCGTGTGCTGATTTCCCAACCATTCTCTCGCCACAACTCTCGCAAGAGACAAGTCCTGTTAAAAGGAAGGGATACCGCTTTTCATTTTCAGGCTTTCTTTTTCGATTTCTTTTCAGGATTTCTTGCACACGGCAAAACGTCAGTTCGTCGATGATGGGTTCCCATGCAGCCTTGGTTTCTCTTTTTTCTCCTTTGACTTTGTAGATTCGAATTCCAAGATAGGCTTTGTTTGTGAGTAAGTCGGAGAGATTTTGAACCGTAAAATGACCAAGTCTTGGTTTGCTACCACCTCCCGATGTTTTTCGACACACTCTGTAATTGTTCGCATTGAGCCATTTGGCTGCGTGACTGAGAGATTTCTTTTGGAGAAGTGTTTTGAAAGCCGCTTTTACGATCTCCGCTTGCTCAGGGTCAATCTCCAAGAAACCTCGCTTTTCGGGAATAAGTTTATAGCCAATGGGCAATACCCCTCCGTTGTAAAGGCCGCGGGCTGCCCTTGTTTGAAAATGCGCAGCCACTCTTTCGGAGACTTGGCGTCTTTCAAACTGAGCAATGTTGGCAACGGTGTAGAGAACCATTTCTCCTGCCGCTGTTGTCGTGTCGAAGTTTTCGCGGAGACTCATGAATTGGCAGTTACACGCCTGCATCAGTTCCCAAATCGATGCGAAGTCTTTGATGGATCTCGAAAGCCTGGAAAGTTCAGTGACCATCACTAGACTGATTTCTCGTCTCCTAATGGCCGAGAGCATTCTTTGAAGTTCTGGCCGGTTCGTATCTTTTCCGGAACGGGCTCGATCAATAAAAACGTCAGAGACTTCTCCAAAAGAAGATTCTCCATTTTTGAAACGAATCATCTCCCGGAGTCGTTCCTCTTGGTTCTTGATCGATCCTTCCGGATTCTCTGCCTGTTCCTCAGTCGAAACGCGAATGTAGAGCGCAATTTTGTGAGCGATGGATTTACTCATGTGTACCAGTCCTCCTTTGAGCGGGTTCGAGGTTGCTTGGAGAAATACCGGCATTAATAGGTTTGGCTTTGATTTTGGATCTGTCGAGCTGGCAAAAAAGATCATAGAGGACTTCTGCCAGTTCTGCAATTCGTTGATTGTATTCGTCTTGGTTTATAGTCATAGGAATGCATTGAATGATTTGGGGTTTCCATCCCTTTCTCATTCGTACTCCGTGTAAAAATTGTACTGCCCTGCACCCGCACCAGCTTTTATCGACCGGAAGCGCTGACCACTCTCACTCGTAGAGGGGGAGTGGTCAGCGGTGGAGATCGATCATTCGAAGAATGTGCGGGTGCAGGGCTTTGTTTATAAAGTCATGGATTTAGCGAAGAATTGCCGTGCTTAAAAACTGGCCACTTACATCGAACACTGTCTGGTGAAATTCCCATCCGTATTCTGCCATGCTTCGTCAGTTGGAAACCCCAGCCTAGAAAAGGGGTTCGATAGAAAAAGCGAACAAGTTTCATCTTCTGGAGAATTCTCATTCTCCGAAAATGATGATGGTTGTTCTTTCCAGGCCAAAACGCTTGCCTGATTTTTTCGTAGTTTGGATGCGTTTGTGTGGCAATGAATTCTAAAATTCGGAGATCGCGCTTAGTCAGTCTGTGTCGCATGAGACGGGAGTTGATCTCCAGTAGTTCCATATGAAATCTCCTTCCCAAACCTTTCATCTCGGTTCTCGGGTGGATCGTAAAAGCAATCTAAGGGCCAAAGGGCTAGCTTTGAAAAAAGTTGAATGATTTCAGCAAAAGCCTTATTCCGGGGGTGGCCCAAATTTGAGCCACTGGCTCAAATTACGGCCGGGGTGTGGCTCAGTTTTCGGCCACTTGTTTTCAAGGATGAGG
>JBFMCE010000106.1:0-11782 GCA_040754655.1 Bdellovibrionota bacterium
CGCATGGGAACCTCGTAAGGGTTCTCGCCGGTGATGCGCTGGTACATGTCAAAGAGGTTTCCATATTTCTCTTTGATCACCTTCAAACCATCACGTTTGATCGCGTCACGAAAATCGAGATAAACCGAGAGGCCCGAAGCCCCTACTCCCCTTCCTTCATCACACACCTCTTTGGCGTTGCGAGAGGCCACATCGCGCGGAACGAGGTTTCCGAAGCTGGGGTACTTGCGTTCAAGATAATAATCACGATCTTCTTCAGGCACTTGGTCAGGAGCCTTTTTGCAGTCTTCTTTTCTTTTGGGAACCCAAACCCTGCCGTCATTTCTCAAGCTCTCGCTCATCAAAGTGAGTTTGGATTGGTGGTGGCCCGAAACAGGAATGCAGGTGGGATGGATCTGCGTGAAGCAAGGGTTTGCGAAATAAGCCCCGCGTTTGTGGCAGCGCCAAGCGGCGGTCGCATTTGAATTCATCGCATTGGTCGACAAATAATAAATGCGTCCGTATCCGCCGGTGGCCAGAATCACCGCGTCACCGGCATGGCGCTCGATCGCGCCTGTCACGAGGTTTCTGGTGATGATGCCACGGGCCTTCCCATTGACCACCACCAGGTCAAGCATCTCTTGCCTGGAGAAGAGCTTCACTTTTCCAACATCTACCTGGCGCATCAATGCACCGTAGGCGCCTAAAAGAAGCTGCTGGCCCGTTTGGCCGCGCGCATAAAAAGTGCGTGAGACTTGAGCGCCACCAAAAGACCGGTTTGCCAATTCACCGCTGTACTCTCGAGCGAAAGGAACGCCTTGAGCGACGCACTGATCGATGATCGCCGTACTCAGTTCAGCCAGGCGGTGCACATTCGCCTCGCGAGAACGGTAGTCGCCACCTTTGATCGTGTCGTAGAACAAGCGCCATACGCTATCACCATCGTTGGGATAGTTCTTCGCGGCATTGATTCCGCCTTGCGCTGCGATGCTGTGGGCGCGCCTCGGAGAATCTTGGATGCAGAATACTTTGACGTTATACCCGAGCTCGGCCAACGAAGCCGCGGCAGAACCGCCTGCTAGCCCCGTTCCCACCACAAGCACTGTGTGCTTTCGTTTGTTCGCCGGGTTGACCAGCTTGATCTCGCCTTTATGCTTTTCCCACTTCTGTGCAAGCGAACCGTTAGGAATCTTTGCGTCGAGGCTCATGTGAACACCTTATAAAGATCAAAATAGATGATTATTGGCATGAGGAAAAAGCCTAAAGTCAAAAACATCGCCAGAACCAAGCCCGTCTTATATAAAGGGCGAGACAAGCCAGCATAACCCACGGACGTCGATTGAAGCGCGCTCCAAAACCCATGACGAACGTGAAGCCCCAGGAAAAGCATCACGCCCGCATAAAGAGCCGCGAAGAAGGGATTCTTGAACGTTTCAAAAACCAAGCGGTGCATGTCTCGCAACTCACGGTCTTGCACGACCGCGACATAACCGTCTTTAATGCTCGGCCCGTATTTGAATTGGAGGATGTGCAAAACCAAAAACCCAAGCAACACCACGCCAGAGACGATCATATACCGAGAGCTTGCATTTGATTTGCTGGGTCCCCCCTTAGAGCGCAGCATGGCGTACTGCTGAGGACCTCGTGCGGCGCGGTTCAACAAGCGAAGCCTGATCGCGACGGCGACGTGAACAATGACCGTGGCGAGCAACCCCAGCTCCAGTACATTGAGGATCCAACCCAAATTCTCCATCGACTCGGTATAAACGTTGAAGGCTTCGGCATTGTTCGTGTAGAGCGGCAGATTTCCCAGAAGATGGGCGACCACGAAGAAGACCAGCCCAAATCCGGTCAATGCCATGAGCAATTTTTTTCCGACAGAGGAAGTGAAGAGTTTCTTGAGAGGAAGCATAGGTGTCTGGCTCCAAAATCCCAAATTTTAACGAGACTGCGCGTCTACCCGTCAGCGGCGCTTTTCGCAGCAGCCCCAAAGCATGGATCGATTTTTAAAGACTCTTAGGATTCGGTTGGCAGGATATCAGTAGATCTTCTGGCCTTCAAGCACGTCTTTCAGCGCCGCAACGAGATCTTCTTCGTAAGGAAGCGGTTTCATCTCTGAGATCGCAAGATAAGCTTCTTTCGGCGTCTTGCCTTCAAAAGTGACATAGCGGTCGTAGAGGTTTGCCAGTCCTACGACTTGAAAGATTTGATCGAGTTTCTTCACACCCGACGGAAATCCTCTGCCATCAAGCCGCTCTTCATGAAGCAAAATAATATCAAGCACGTCTCGTGAGATGTGTTTCTTGTCCAACAGTCGCCCGGCGCCCGCCCTAGGGTGTTGCAAATAATGCTCGTGCTCTTCGGGCGTCATTTGGTCGACAGGTTTTGGAGGAGCGTTGGGATCGCTTTGCCCCGAAACCGCCGTACGGCCGAGATCGTGCAGTAGCGCGCCCGTTCCTATGACTTCCCGCACTTTCTCTGGAGCCTCAAGGGCAGTAGCGATGCCGATCGCAATGGTCGCGACATTGACCGAATGTTGGTAAGTGGTCTTATCGAAACTTGCGACCTTGAGCATGTCTGCGATCGCCTCAGGTTGCTTTTGAAGCAGAGCGACCTGGTTTGCGGCCGCGGCCTGGGTAGCAAGATAGTTTTCTTTTTTTTCAGGATCTGTGAACATGCTTTCGACGGCCGCCTTCGATTGGCCGGTGATGATCGCGGCCTTCACCTGGTTGGGCATCGAAGCGTCATTCAGAGCGAGTGTGGCGCTTTTCTTCAGAAACCTTTCATAAGCTTCGAAGTCTTTGGATTCGACGTATAAGGTTCGGACATTTTTCGCTTTGAGCCTTTCAAGCCTCTCTGGCTCGATATTGTCGTTGCGGTTCACGTAAAGCAGATGTTTGCCTGAAATCAGAAGATAGACGTCAAACCCCAAAGTGATATGGGGGCGCAGTGTTGCGGTACTCACTTGTACGAAGTTCATAACTCTTGATCTACAGAAACCTTTTCAACGATGCTCTTAAGATCAAGAACCGTTGTGGAATCTTCCTCTGAAACTTCACTGAACTCAACAACGCCAGAGATCTCATCGACCGGCACGCTGAACACGAGCTGTTCATCCGGATTCGCACCCGGATGGGTCAGAACGACGACCCAGTTCGCATGAGGCCCAGCCTCGGATTCCACTAAGGGAACGAGGCCCCCTTGCGAATAACGCCCGCCCCCGACTGAAATCACGCCCAACCATCCGTCTCTAGAGCACGGCAGGGCTAAGACCCGTGGTTTTCTCAAAATCTCGGCGACGGACTCGCAAGGGATCAAGATCTTGCGGCCTGCCAAGAGAACGCTTAAAAAATACGGGACCTTGTTCGTTTGCGTCGCGTTTTGAAGTGGATTCAATCCTGTGCCTTGATGGTCTGAAAATACTTGTGCTGACGGGACTTTGGCATCGAACTGAGTTGATTTGGCAGTGAACGGAGAAGCGGATTCGCGCTTTCTTTTTTTCCCGGCGATTGACCTGGCTTTTGAAGTGATCTTCGACAGGGCCGCCGGCTTTTTTGCGTTAAGATACGCCGTACGGGAATTCCGCACCTCTATGCAACAACCAAAAAAGAAACTTAAAAGCTCGTCATCGCAAACAAGTATGCCTCGGTGGATGAGTTGCAAAAGATCTTCTATCGCATGAGTGACTTCAAACAGCTCTTCAAAACCTAATGCCGAAGCGTTTCCCTTGAGCGTATGGATCACACGAAAAAATTCTTCCAGAAGCAACCGGTCAGCAAGCGCGCTTAAACCGCGCTCGGAAAAACTTTTTTGAAACTGCGAAAGCTTTGAGAAGAACCCCTCACGATCGTCGAGAAACATTATTCTATAGTCGTCAACGGGCGAACTGGGCTTTGAAGCCGCTTTCTTTTCAACCTGGCCGAGAATGACCCGCCTCAATTCAGACAAGACTTTGGCCAACGGCCCTGCGACCACACCTGAGTTTCCGATGTGATTGATGGCGTACCGAAACGTATTGACGCATTGGAGCAACAGAGCTCCGATTTTCTCATCCTGAGCGACTTGTTTTGCTTCGAGAGCATGAAGGAGTTTTTCGCACGAAGTGAGCGTCGAGGTGATTTCATCGAACTCGCGCAATGCCGCGCAACTCATGCGAATGGTCTGAACCCGATCGAGAAGTTTCGTAAAATCGCCTTGAGCTTCAGCGTCGTTGGGAGAAAGTCCGAGCACGATTCTCTCAAGCTCTTCGAGCAAGGGCTGGGTCTGCTCGATCACCGCTTGCCGCTGAACCCTTTCAAGCTGCATTCTTCTCTCGCTTCGTCGGTGTTGAAGTTGCAGGTTCGCGGTCAAATGTGGCTCCTAACCACTGGTGCAACTGAAGGTGAAGTGCTTGGTCTCCATCCGCGTCTTGCGCAAGCCCCACGATTTCAGGCGGCGCAGACTCGGGACGAGGCAAGAGAGTCTCGCTCAAAAAAACGCGAACAGGTCCTGGCACTGCTACGGCGACAAGACCAAATGGGGCATCTTGAATCGAACAGATGAAAAAAGTGCCCTCTTTAGGGTTGATGTTGGCGGAATGAAACACATTGTAGACGGGCAATACTTTCCCGCTCCAGTGCACGATTCCGGTGATGTGCTCTGGCAGACCTGGATAAGTCGTAAAAGGGCAGGCCGAGGTCACTGCAAGAAGCTCTGCAGAATCCACGACATACGCTGCTCCATCGAGTTCAAAACGAATCATTTGCGCCTTCATGACATCCCTGTAGACGTATCGGAAGGAAGGCGGAGGAAAATGAGTTTACAGAGTAGAGGCTATTTTCACCCCGCAAAAACCCGGTGCGGTCGGTGTTCGCCCACCCACTGCTCAAGCGAAGCATGGGCTCTCCCTTCACCGTCGTAGTTGAGCAGCGCAAATGTGAGTTTGTAGCCGCTTCCGATGCCACGCAGATCAAGATGGATCATCTTCGTCCATGTGCCGGTGTTGATGTAAGTCTTGCCGTCGGGGTAAACCTTGAACATCGGGTGGTGCGTGTGCCCCATGATCACCGTGTGCACATCGGGGCGGTTCTCTAAGATCTCGCGGGCGTCGCTTTCAAGGTCTTGCAAGAAAGTCGTGCTCTCTTGCTGGAAAATCTTCAACGTGACCGTGAACCGGCTTCTACGCTGCGGGCTATAAATAAACCTTGTTTTCATGAAGTAAAACACAGAGAGAAACATGAACTTCAACGTGAACCACGTGTCAAAGAGCATTCCCCACAAGAACATCGCCTTCACCGGACGCACCTTATCGACGTAGTCGCGCTCCCATTTGAAGCGATTCACGATCTTCAAGACGTAAAAGCTTCCCCACGGGATATTCAACACCGGCTGCTGCAAACCTTCAGTCAGCAATGGGCTCTCATAATTGAAGACGTGCACGGCCTCAAACTGATTGCCGTGATGGATTTGCACTCCTCCATCAAGTTCGAGCACGGAACTCACGTGGTTCACCCGCACCTTCGGGCTCGGGTACCTGCCTTCAGGATCAACCACGCGGATGAACCTCTCGCGCACCTTCGGGAAAAAAAAATCAGCGTCGTGGTTGCCGATATTGTAAGTGATCTCTTTGCCAGGCTTCGAGGCAAACCGTTTAAGCGCGTCAATGACCTTCGGGTGGCCTGCCAAGATGCACTCTAGTTTGTAGAGCGCAAATTGCTCGGTGATGACTTCTTCAAACTCGCCTTTGTACGGCACGTTCAAAAAGTCAAAATAATCGCCGTTGATGATCAGCTCGACCTCGCACCCATCCCCGTATTTGCCTGTCGAGAAATACTCAAAGAATTCGACCATCTCATCGTCAAAGAAGAAGTCTTCGTGCGGATTCTTCTCGCTCTCAAAATGCAGTCCTGCTGAAAGATGGCAATCGCTGATGACGAGTTTAATCTTGTTCATCGTTTTCATTATATCTTAAAATAAGATCTACTCATGTTACCAGTGTTCCAGACGCTATTTCGACTCTTCCCGATTTCAAGTGCGCTTTCTTGCCTGCTTGCTCTCTGCTGCTTGCACGCACAGGCCTTCAATCCCATCACCGACCGAATCCGAGTGCTCGTTCCCCTGGCAGCATCGGCCTCTTTTGATCAGGCTTTAGCGGAGGTCGTGCGCGAGTTCAATTCCAAGCAAAACAGGTTCGAGGTCGATCTCTCACGACCCGGAAGTACATTTCAATGCCTACGGGCAATTATTGCTTCCCACTATGCCAATGACCTGCCCGACCTCGCCGTAGTGAACGAGGCCGACATCAAAGTGTTGCAAGAGTTTGCGATCTTGCAACCTTTTGAACGCGCATGGATCTCGAAGAAGAGATTTTTAGAGCACCTCAGTCACCGATCAAAATGCGGCGCCCACTCTAACCAAAATTGCTCTATTCCCTTTCAACGTTCGGTCGCGGTTTGGTATTTCAATCAAGAAGCCCTCTTTCGCCTGAAACAAGAACCAGGTTCCATCCCAACGGATTGGGCTCGATTGAGCGCTTTATCTCAAAGGCTTCACAAGCCCAATGAGCTTTGGGGACTAGGCATCGCAGGCACTGGAGAAACTGCGATCACCCGATGGACCGCGCTCGGGCTTAAGCTCGAAGAATCTGCAAATGATGCCGCGGTCGACTGGGTGAAACGGATGTGGGACTCGCAGGGAAATTGGTTGCCTGGGAGCCCCAGCGTCAACGAAGTTACAAAACGATTCATGGAACAGCGCGCGGTCATCTTGCTGGGCGCGCTCGACCAGTGGAGTTACTTCAAGCACAACGCCCCCTTTCGTTTTGGAGTGGCCTTGAGCGAACCCCAACCCAAATGGTTCGGGACAGACATGGTCTTGCTTTCTACCGGGAAAAAAACCGCCTGGGCCCGCGAATTCTTAGACTATTTGTATCGTCCTGAAATCGCTTTGAGGCTTTTTAAAACCGCGACCACGCTGCCAGTGGCCCGAGAATACCTAGAGAATAGTGGATGGAAAGCAGAGATCCATTCAAACCCCATATTGAAATCTTTGAGTGAAAAACGTTTAACTCCTTCTCACCTCGCTAAAATAGCGCCCCAGGTGCGCGAAGAATGGTCTGCTGCTCTCTGGCAAGCCATCGAGCAGCCAACTGAGCCATCGTTGCGCGCAGGCAAGACCGCCGAACTGCGCACGTCATTACAAAAAATATTGTCAACAAATCAGCGCTAAGTTAGAACCGGAAGACCTATGGCTGACAAATCAAAGAAATGGCCTGATAATTCTGTCGGCAAGTACTACGTCGATGACCAGTGCATCGACTGTGATGCCTGCAGAACTGAAGCGCCAGACAACTTTACCCGAAACGATTCTCATGGCTATTCTTATGTGTACAAACAGCCAAGCTCGCCGGAAGAAGAAGGAAGAGCGAAATTAGCCATGGAAGCCTGCCCGGTAGAAGCCATTGGTTGCGACGGCCCTTAGTGCTACCTTGTTCAGTGGCACTTTTGGCTTGAAGCTTTGTCAGACTGCCAGGCTTTGCGTCATTGAACACTGATGAGGCCGAAATGCCTTGCGACAAAAGGATCCCAGGAAATCACGTGCCCTGCTCGTTGCTTGCAATCATCACGATTTTTTTAAGCACGATAGTTCATGCGCAAACCGGCGTGTCGCAAACGCCGGCGGATCTTATTTTAAAAAACGGGAAAATCTATACCGATCGCCTTGAAGGACGAACCTGGTCGCAGGCCCTTTCAGTGCGTGGAAGCAACATCCAAACCATTGGCAGCAATCAGGCGATCGAGACTGAAAAGGGTCCGTTGACCAAAGTCATCGACTTGAAGGGCCGCGTGGTTCTACCAGGGTTCAATGATGCTCACCTGCATTTTTTCAGCGGCGGACTTGGTTTTTCCCGCGTTGACCTTGTCGGGATCACGAACATCCCGCAACTTCAAGACCGCCTGAAAATTTACGCCGCCGCCAATCCCAGCAAACCCTGGGTGTTTGGCCAGGGATGGGATCACACCGCTCTCAAGGAAAAACGACACCCAAATAAAATTGATTTAGACGCGATCCTCACCGATCGACCCGTGATGCTCAACCACCTCGACGGGCATCTTGTCGTCGTGAACTCGAAAGCTTTAGAGCTCTTGGGGATCGAAAAAGAAACTCCTGATCCCGAAGGCGGTCGCATCGAGAAGAACGAATTGGGAGAACCCACGGGGATCCTCATCGAGGCGGCGGCTTGGAACGCGATGGCCAAGGTTGATAAGCCCTCGGTAGACGAGCTGCGCACGGCCTTTAAAATGGCTCAGGAAGAGGCGCACAAATTCGGGCTCACCAGCATCCAAGGCGGTCCTTGGCTTGGTGAACACGAGCTTAAGGTGCTCGAAGAGATGCATAAAGCGGATCAACTGCGCATCCGCTATTCCATCTGGGGCGAGCTCGAGAGACCCAATGAGTACCTAGAACTTCGAAAGAAATACAGGCAACTGCCTGAGGAATGGGTCAGGCTCGACACCTTGAAAGGCTTCGTGGACGGCGTCTTGAGCATGAGAACCGCGGCACTCACCGAACCTTATGCAGATGACAAGAAAACCAAAGGAGAGCCTCTCTACCCTCAAGACAAGCTCAATGAACTTGTGCTTACGGCCAATCGCCTCGGGCTCACCGTGGCTTTGCACGCGGTTGGTGATCGTGCCGTCTCAATGTCTTTTGCCGCGCTTGCAAAGGCAAAAAGGCAGCTGTTCAATTCGCGCGTCAGGAATCGAATTGAACACATGGAAGTGATTCCAAAGTATCTTTTTCCAAAATTCACGGAATTCAACATCATCGCGAGCGTGCAGCCCAGCCATTTGATCTATGAAAATGAGTCGAAGAACTACAATGACGCAAGACTTGGCCCTAAACGCGTCAAGGATGCCTTTGCATGGAAGAGCCTTATTCGCGAAAAAGCCCATCTTGCATTCGGCACCGACTGGCCTGTGATGCCGCTGAACCCCTTCTTGGGAATTTATGGAGCTGTTCACCGGCAACATTATAACGGCAAACCCCGCGGCGGCTGGCAACCTGCCCAGCGCATCATACTAGAACAGGCGATTGAAGCCTATACCCTTGGGCCCGCATACGCCACGCGGGAGGAGCATGTGAAAGGTTCTATCCGCGAAGGCAAATACGCTGATCTCGTGATTCTTGAAAAAGATCCTTTTCAAGCGAAAGGAAAAGACCTGCTCAAAGTTTCGGTTTCCACGACGATTGTCGCTGGCAAGATCGTTTATGATACGTCAGTGCCGATGATTGGACCGGCTCCGTCAGCTTCTCCAAAGCCTTAAGGCTTCAGTTGAAAAGCATGCACGCAGAGATCAAAATCCTTCGATTCGCAAACCCGGCGCCCCGGATTCGCTTCCTGCAGATGCCGCCATAACGTCAACTTCATGAGAAACTGCTCGCGCAAGATCACCGAAAGCCTTTGCCTGCACACTCTTAGGATCGCGCACTACGATCGGAGTGCCTGCATCGCCGCCTTCCCTTACTGCAGTAGCCAAAGGAAGCTGCCCAAGCAGACGCGTACGATACTTATCAGCGAGAAGAGTTCCTCCACCGCCTCCAAAGATTTCGTGTTTCTTATCGCATTGGTCGCACACAAAGTAACTCATGTTCTCAACGATTCCCAAGATAGGAACGCTGACTTTTTCAAACATCAGAATAGCTTTTCTCACATCTTGAAGAGAAACCTCTTGCGGCGTCGTCACGACGACAGCTCCCGTCACAGGAACAAGCTGAGTGAGCGAAAGCTGCACATCGCCTGTGCCTGGCGGCATATCGATCACGAGATAATCAAGGTTTCCCCAATCTACTTTGAGAAGAAATTGACTGACCACACTGTGCAACATAGGGCCGCGCCACACGAGAGGTTGATCGCCGCGAGTGAGAAGCCCCATCGACATGACCTTCACGCCGTAAGATTCAAGCGGGATAAGCACCTCACCGCGCGTCTCATCCATGCGAGCTTGAGGCATTTGATTGGAAAGCCCCATCATCGTGGGAATGTTTGGACCGTACACATCGCTGTCTAAGAGGCCTACTTCGTGGCCTTGGCTTGCAAGTGCGACCGCGAGGTTGGTTGCGACCGTCGACTTGCCCACGCCGCCTTTGCCGCTGCTTACTGCGATGATGTGTTTCACGCCGGGAACTCCGCGTTTATCGGGGGCGACCCTTCCTTTGGGAACTTCAGAGTCGCTGCGAATATCAACGCCCGTCGCGCCCGCAACGCGAGTGAGCGCTTGGCGGATCTGGTCTTCGAGTTGTTGCTTCACTTTGCCCACCGGGCTAGTGACGACAAGACGCAAAGCCACTCGGTCGCCGTCGATCTTGAGGTCACGAATCATGCCCAAAGCCATGACGTCTTTCTGCTGATCCATACCTTTTACGGTGCGCAAAGCGGCAATTACCGAGTCTAAAGTTACTGACATTTTGAGATTTCTCCTGTGTTTAAGGACCTTCTTTATACGCTGAAACGAGGAAAAGTGTAAGGGGCTGTTTAACTTGAACTCTCACCTTTTTATGCACCAAAGCTCCGCGTGATCCCACCATGGGTTCCGGTGAAGGGATTGTTTGATTGCATCAAATCCAGTCGCTCCAACTTCCTCGACGAGGCGCCCATAAGTAGGCATCGATCGGTACAAAACACTGCCTCTTTTTTGAACACGCAATTCCGGGTCGAAAATCACATCAACTGGTAACTCGCGCGGATCATTGACCATGTGACTGACGAGCAGGAAGCCATCGCGCCGCAAAACCCTCTGAACCTCATTCAACGCATTGGCTCGATCAGTCCCTGTCAGGCAATGCAGGCAATTTGCATCTAGAACGGCATCAAAAGAGGCATCAGCAAAAGGAAGCGGCTTAGCAATATTTCCGTGAACGACTTTTGAGGCTAGCTGCTTCAATAAAAGCTTTTCTTGTGCCCATTCCACTGCAGTCGAAGAGATCTCAATCCCTGTAACTTGATACCCTTTTTCAGCAAGCGCAATAAGGCCGTCACCCGCGCCACTGCCTAGCTCTAATATCTTAGATCCCTTTTTGGGGAAGCTCTCAGCTCGCATAAAAGAATCTAAGGTCATTTCCCAATCTCTCATTCGCCGTTCAAAATTTGCACCTCCCCAGCCATGAAAACCATCTTTTCGAAGAGAGCGGTATTGAGCATCGAATTGGTCGTAGTTCGGTTGAAGCATAAATATTTTATACTTGGTATGATGAGCGGTTTGTAA
The DNA here is from genome assembly GCA_040754655.1 of Bdellovibrionota bacterium. Lineage (GTDB taxonomy): Bacteria > Bdellovibrionota > UBA1018 > UBA1018 > UBA923 > JBFMCE01. The sequence goes on from JBFMCE010000106.1 coordinate 11,223, forward strand.
ACCTTTATCTCAATGCTCAAATTATCTTACCATGCCAAAGAATAAATGAACCAAGCCCCGACCCTCGCTCCAAGCCTATAACTTTTGATAATTGTCGGACCCAAATGTAGGCAGAGCACCACTGAGTAAAGTCAGGTACCGGGCGGTTCCAATGACAATCGCTCTTATCTTTTTATTCCGCCTCTTTCTTAGCGAACCTGGCTTCGCTTCTGAGCAAAACCAAATAGACTCTATTCATTGCGGCACCCCCGAAGAACACATTGGAGACGATTATTGTGGAGTACAACTCACACGTAGACCAAACGGCGCATACGACTTTCCGTAACGTTCAGAATGATTGTTTTCAGTGTACCCGGAATACGCACATTTCGCAGATAACAGGGTATAGCGAGCGCACTGGAATACTCCTGCTTGCTCTTGCTCTTGCTCACCGCTCACAGCAGCAGTGGCACTTTTCTCAACACACCTCTTTCATCAAAGAGAATGAGATCGGTTTGCAGAAGATCGAGCACGCCTGATTTTACTGGGTTCTGAAAGATGTAGCGGATGGTGTTGGTAAG
>JBFMCE010000107.1:0-11016 GCA_040754655.1 Bdellovibrionota bacterium
ACACCAAAACCTGTTGTGCCGGCTCCACAGAAGACACGGGAGACGACGATCAGGGAGCCACGAAGCTATTTCTCTGGCGGTAAGTTTTAAAGTTCAACTGATTGGGTTGTTAGAGGGAGCGGGTTTTACTAAAAACCCGTCATCTTTTCTTAAAAAGATTTTTTAAGAAGAAATAAAAAAGGAGTGGGACGAAAATCCCACTCCTTTTTTTTGCCTTTTGTAGCCTTTCGAATAAATCGAAAACTACTACTTTCGGATTTTCAGTAAAAATCAGATCAGCCTGTCTTGATTTTCACGAAAGTCACCAGCCACGCCAAAATCACAAGTGATTCGATCAGCGCGAGACCGAGAATCATCGGAACAAACAGCTTGTCTGCTGCTGCTGGGTTGCGGCCAATGCCCTCAAGAGCTGCACTCGCCGTGCGACCTTGTCCCATAGCGCCACCAAATACTGCGATTGCAATGCCGATACCTGCGCCTAGTGATGCAAATGCGTCGCTAGCTCCACCATGTCCTTCTTGCGCAAACGCGAGCGTGGCAAACATGAAGGTAGCAATTGCCACCAAGAAAACTCTTACGTTGCCGTTCATTCTGATCTCCTTTCAATAATTCCTATTTTCTGTTCTTTTTTAGTGATCGTGAGCTGTAGACAGATTGATGTAAACCATCGTCAGCAAACAAAACACGAAAGCCTGGATGAATGATACAAACAGGCCCATTCCATAAAAAATAACCGGAAGCACATAAGGTACCGCCAGCGAATGGAAAGTTTCTAAAATCAAGTGATCCGCCATGATGTTCCCGCGCAGACGCAGCCCTAAAGTCATCGGGCGGAAGAGGTGTGACATGATCTCAATGATCAAAAGCAAGGGAGCAAGATACCAAACCGGCCCCAAAAAGTGCTTGAGATATCCGACGCCGTTGGCTTTAAAACCTTGCCAGTTGTAATAAAAAAACACGAAAAGACCTGCTGCAAACGTGACATTGATGTTGTCAGTCGGAGGAGTGAAACCAGGGATCAATCCCATTAAATTCGATGCAAAAATAAAGATGAATAAGGTCGCTACTACCGGAAAATACTGTTCTGCTCCGTGGTGCCCGAGTACGTTCTCCGTAAGGCCGTAGAGTTTTTCAGCAAGAATGTCGAAAAAGTTGCGATAAGTCAGGCGTCCTTCAGGAATCGTTACATCGCCTGCGGCTTTCAGCTTTAGTGTGGCTACTGATCCTAAAACAACAACAAGAATGGCCACTAACGCTGCCATGAGCAAATGCGTTGGCGCATGTTCCAAACCTGGGATGAGATTCAACCAGTTAAACGCTTGATGGTGTCCGTGCATAAACCAACTCTTTTATTCCTAAACCAAGCCCTGCGAATACGATTGTGATCAATCCCACCAAAAATGGGACTCCTTGAATCCAAGCCGTCATCGACAGAACTGCAATCACCCCACCCCAGAATGCAAACTTTCCAACGAGCATTCCGTAAAAGATAGGATTGAGTTTTTCTCCTTTGAACACCGAGATCATGACATAAGTAAGGCGTTTGATGAGTTCTAAATTCACAATTGAAACCGCCCATCCCGCCAAAAACGACTTCCAACCCTCAGATGTACTCAACGAAGCAAAGACCAAAATTCCGACGACCCCATAGGCGAGGTTCAATCGATTGATCCAACTAAGCTGTATCGTCGCCGTTTGATTTTTCGTCATCTCGTGTGTAAATCCTATACAACCGAACAAAACCTACTACGAGTCCAACTAAAGTAAGAACTACGGTAAACCAAGGTTTTGTGCGTTGGAGCCAAAGATCCAATAAGTACCCAGCAATTGCTCCGCTAAAGATGCATGCGAGAAGTTCACTGACAGCAGCAAATCCCATTGCAAATTTACGGGCTGAGTTCTTATCTAAATTCACTTTGAAACCAGCTGGTTTGTTAGCATGGGGTAGAAGGCTGGTCAACACAGATGTCAACCAAGATGGTTGGGCTTAATGAGCTCGGGCTTTGCGTTCTTTGAGCCTTCGTATCTTTGCTTCAACGACGTTTTTAGAAGGGTGCTTTTCAATAATCTTTGAGTAAATTTCTAAGGCTTCATCAGGTTTGTTTTTTTCTTCATAACAGTTTCCAATCCCGAATTGCGCGAAAATGGCTTGTGGACTGTCCGGATGAAACTGCAACACATCTTCAAAAGCATCGATCGCGAGGTCAATATCGCCCTTGGTATAATAGGTATTTCCAATTTGGTAGAGTGCCTCAGGTGCTAACGGGCTTTTGGGAAATTCAGAGAATACCTGTCTGTAGTACTTGATCGCCTGAACAAAATCTAAGGTGCTGTAATATCCCTTAGCCAAACGTAAGGTGAAGAAATCGCGCTCTTTTGACTGCGGATACTTCTCTAAGAGTTTCTTATATTGTTCGGTGGCCATGCGATAGTCTTCTAGTTTTGTGAAATAGATCTCACCAATGCTCTTTTCAGCTTGATAAACAAGGTCTTGATTCTGGGAAACAACTACAAATTTCCTGAAGTTCTTGACTGATTCACTATAATTATCGAGATAAAGGTACTGAATCACAGCAATCCGAAATAACGCCTGTTGAGCGATGAGCCCGCGAGGGTCGGCATCGATGATCTTTTGGAACTCACTGACCGCTGCTTCATACTTTCGGTCATTGAACAATCTTTCGGCGAGAATATATTGGTTTTTTCCCGCAGAAGAATTGCAAGCCACCAAGGTCAGAACCGATAGAAGTGTCGCTGCAAGTGTTCTCGTTTTAATGAACCGGGCCTGACTCCGGGGTTGTTCCTTGGCCATTGGTCAGAGCGTCCCCATTTCCGCTCTCATCTTCTTCACTATCGGCCAAGTGCTCAATGCTGACAACACGTTCGTTCTCATTCACATTGATGAGGCGAACCCCTTGGGTAACTCTACCCATCGAGCGAATTTCGGCGATATGGATTCGAATGAGTTTTCCCTTATCCGTGATGATCATAAGATCATCTTTGTCGGTAACAACTTTGGTTCCCATCACGAGGCCGGCTTTATCACTGGTCTTCATCGTAATGATGCCTTTTCCGCCACGCGATTGGATGCGAAACTCTTCCGGTTCGGTACGTTTGCCGTAACCAAGGTCGGTCACTGTCAAAATCGTCAGTGCTTTATCGTTTGGATCCAACGCTTCGACACCCACGACGGTGTCACCCTCATCCAACTCGAAACCACGCACTCCGCGAGCGCCGCGTCCCATCGAACGAACGTCTTGCTCATCAAAACGAATGCTCATTCCACTCTTGGAACAAAGAAAAATATGTTGTTTGCCATTCGTAAGCTTCGCCGCAGCCAGCTCATCGCCTTCATCGATAGTGAGGGCAATAATCCCGGCGGCCCGCGGGTTTGAGAACTGGCTAAGCTCGGTTTTCTTGATCACGCCCTTGCGGGTCACCATCACGACATATTGGTCGTCGCGGAATTCGCGAACAGGCAAGATCGCCCTTATGCTCTCGTGAGGTTCCAGGTTCACGAGATTCACGATGGCTTTGCCTTTAGAAGTACGTGTTCCCTCTGGAATCTTATAAACCTTGAGCCAGTGCAACCTGCCTTTATCTGTGAAGCAGAGTAGGTAACTTAAGCTCGTAGTTTTAAAGATCGAAGATACAAAATCCTCTTCAGCCGTCGTGATGCCCTTCACGCCCTTGCCACCGCGTCGTTGGCTGCGATAGATCGTGGGACTCGAACGTTTCACGTAGCCCGTGTGAGTGATCGCAACGATCATTTCTTCATCAGAGATCAGGTCTTCGTCTTCAAGACCTTGACCCGTTCCTTCGATGATCTCGGTGCGTCTCTCATCACCATAATCTTTCTTAAGTTCTTCCATCTCGCCAATGACGATGTTCAAGACGAGCTTATCTGAATCCAAGATAGTCCTCAGTCTCTCAATGAGAGCAAGCGTCTCGTTGTATTCCGCAACGATCTTCTCGCGCTCAAGGCCTGTGAGGCGTTGTAAACGCATGTCAAGAATCGCTTGAGCTTGAATTTCGCTGAAACTAAACTGCTTGATCAATCCCGAGCGCGCTTCATCTGGATTCTTGGCAGCTCGGATCAGGCTGACCACGTCGTCGAGGTTCTCAATCGCCTTTTTCAAGCCCTCTAAGATATGGGCACGAGCTTCCGCTTTCTTGAGGTCGTAAATCGTGCGGCGAACGACGATTTCCCTGCGATGCTCGATGAAAGCCTGCAGCATGTCTTTTAAGTTAAAGACCTTGGGTTGATTGTTATGCAAAGCCAGCATGATGATGCCGAAACTGTCTTGCATTTGCGTGAGCTTGTAGAGGCGATTCAAGATCACCTGAGAATTCTCGCCCTTTTTAAGTTCAATCACGATGCGCATGCCGGTGCGGTCAGACTCATCGCGCAGGTCAGAAATTCCTTCAATGCGTTTGTCGCGCACAAGCTCTGCGATCTTCTCGATGAGCTTGGCTTTATTCACTTGATAAGGAAGCTCCGTTACGATGATCGCTTCCTTGTCACCCTTCTTCGAGCTTTCAATTTTGGTCTTGGCTCGAAGCTGAATGACGCCTTTACCTGTGCGGTAAGCCGATTTTACGCCATCTAATCCACAGATATATCCACCTGTGGGGAAATCTGGGCCTTTGATGTGTTCACAGAGATCCTCGATGGTGACTGATGGGTCTCGGATCAACTTCACGATCGCGTCGCATACTTCAGTGAGATTGTGCGGCGGAATGTTCGTCGCCATACCAACCGCGATGCCACTCGCTCCGTTCACGATGAGATTCGGGATCTTTGATGGCATGACCAAAGGTTCTTTTAACGAATCGTCATAGTTCGGCCCGAAATCAACGGTTTCTCTGTCGATGTCCGACAAAACCTCGTCAGCGATGCGATCCATGCGAACTTCGGTATACCGCATCGCCGCTGGGCTATCGCCGTCGATCGAACCGAAGTTGCCTTGGCCATCGATCAATGGGTAGCGCAACGAAAAGTCTTGGGCCATTCGAACGATCGTGTCGTAAACAGCCGTATCACCATGGGGATGGTACTTACCGATCACATCCCCTACGACGCGCGCTGATTTCTTGTACGGCTTGTTATAAGCATTTCCCAAATCATACATCGCGAAAAGCACGCGGCGATGCACTGGTTTCAAACCGTCCCTTACATCAGGAAGCGCGCGGCCCACGATCACGCTCATCGCGTAATCGAGGTATGCTCCCCGCATTTCGTCTTCAATATTGACTAACACGCTATTTTTTTCGACGTGTTGTTGTTCCATCTTTCAGATTCCTTCCAAAATTTTCTACCAGCGGATAAGAGCAGAACCCCAAGTAAAGCCGCTGCCAAAGGCCACAAGGCCTATGAGCATTCCCTTCTTGAGCTTCCCTTGAGCCACCGCTTCAGAGAGCCCAATGGGCAACGTAGCCGCAGTGGTATTGCCAAACCGCTGAATCGTATTGAAGACCTTTTCTTCAGGCAAATTAAGTTGCTTGCCGACCGCCTCGTTGATCCTGAGGTTCGCTTGATGCGGCACGAGCAAATCCAGGTCTTCTAAATTTTTTCCATTTACCTTCAGTGCTTCAAGCAAAGTTTCGGGCATGCGACGCACGGCATGCATGAAAACCGTTTTTCCATTCATCTTCGGAAACATCCGGGTGTCGTCGACCATTTCGTGATTCATTCTCAAAGGATGAAACGCGCAGCCAGGACCCTCGATCCAAAGTTCTTTTGCGTAATTTCCGTCAGCATGAAGATGAACCGACAAAATCCCACTCTCTTCGCCTGGCGCGGCTGGTCCGACAACGGCAGCTCCGGCCCCATCGCCGAAAAGAACGGCGACATCGCGACCGCGAGTCGTTAAATCAAGTCCACGCGAGTGAGTCTCTGACCCAATAATGAGCACCCGTTTGTACTGACCAGTTCGCACCAATGCATCGGCGATAGAGAGACAGTACAAGAAACCTGTGCATTGATTTCGAACATCCATGGCCGGAACGCCAGCTGGAATGCCGAACTTGGCCTGAAAAAAGCAACCCGTTCCAGGAAACTCATGATCTTGGCTTAGTGTTGCGTACAAGATGAGATCAATCTCTTCCTTTTTGACTCCGGATGCATCTAAAGCACGCTTTGCAGCCTCAACGCCCAGATCAGCATTCGTCATTCCTTCATCAACAAAATGCCTTTGCTTGATCCCGGTGCGCTGTTGAACCCATTCATCCGAGGTGTCGATGCCATATTTAGTCGCGAGATCGGCATTCGTAACCACTCGAGGAGGAACGTAATACCCGACACCGTAAACCTTACTGCGGATACTAGACATCGAGATTCCTCACTCTCAGTGCATTCTCTTCAATGAATTGGCGGCGAGGCTCTACCTGATCGCCCATCAATACCGAGAAAATCGCATCTGCTTCGACCGCATCATCGACATTCACCTTCAATAAGGTTCTGCGCGACGGATCCATGGTGGTTTCCCAAAGCTGTTCCGGATTCATCTCTCCGAGTCCTTTATAACGCTGTACATAGACGCCGCGCTTCGAGGACTCGAGAATTTGAGTCGAGAGGGTCTCCACATCCGCGGCACCATCGACTTGCTGCTGGTCTGCCTGCCCTATGGTGAAAGGACCTGCACCCAGGATATTCATCGAGAGAGCCAGCTTCTGGAGCTCTTCGTATTCCGTCGATGACAAGAAATCATGAGTGACGTAAACAAAATATCTTGTGCTGTTTTTTACGATTTCCAACCGTGCGGAATGGCAATTATGAGCGTCATCTTTTGTGATTTCCATCGAAACCTGGGTAATATCGACATTGGCCGCCTTTGCGCCTTTTTCCACTCGTTCTAAAACCTTGCGCAGCTTATCTGCATCGGCCAGGCTCTCAACCGAGACATTGGCCGCAAGAAGCTGCCTCAAAACCGTTGGCTCATATCTTTTCGCGATCTTCTCAACCGACCTCTTAAACTTGAGCGCATTCTTGATCGCCGAAACCAATTGCGATTGCGGAATCACCCCTCCGGAACCCTTGACCGACAAGTTCTCAAGGCCTGCGGTGAGCAAGTAATCGTTCAATTCGTTTTCGTTTTTAAGATATCTCTCCTTGCTGCCCTTCTTAACTTTATAAAGAGGAGGTTGAGCGATGTATAGATATCCCTTTTCAACGATTTGGGGCATTTGCCTGTAAAAGAATGTGAGAAGCAATGTTCTGATATGGCTTCCGTCAACATCGGCATCGGTCATGATCACGATCTTGTGATAACGCAATTTCGAGATGTCAAAGTCGTCTTTTCCGATTCCCGCCCCTAATGCAGTGATGAGGATCTTGATTTCCTCAAAATTGAGCATCTTATCGAATCGGGCTTTTTCAACGTTCAGGATTTTTCCCTTAAGGGGCAATATCGCCTGATTCTTTCGATCACGGCCTTGTTTCGCGGAACCGCCAGCGCTATCTCCTTCAACCAGGAAGAGCTCACAAAGCGCTGGATCCTTCTCTTGGCAATCCGCCATTTTTCCAGGAAGCCCACCGAAATCGAGCGCCGTTTTTCTTCGCGTTAGATCTCTAGCCTTTTTTGCCGCGATTCTCGCCGTAGCGGACTCGATTGACTTGGTTACGATCTTTTTCGCCACATGCGGGTTGCGTTCAAAGAAATCGGAGAGTTTTTCATTGATGATAGAAGCTACAAAACCTTCGACTTCGCTGTTTCCTAGTTTTGTTTTCGTCTGGCCTTCGAACTGAGGCTCCGGGATTTTCACGCTGATCACCGCCGCCAAGCCTTCACGGATATCCTCGCCTTGGAGGGTTTCTTTTAAATTTTTCAGCATTCCATTCGCTTCAGCATACTTATTCACAACCCGGGTGAGAGCCGTCTTCAATCCTGATACGTGAGTTCCGCCTTCAATCGTATTGATGTTGTTGCAGTAAGACGAGATGTTTTCCGAGTATCCATCGTTCCATTGCATCGCAAGTTCGACCGAGACAAAGTTTTTCTCTTGGCCGAAATACACAACTTTGTCGTGTAACTTTTCCTTGCTCTTGTTCATGTACTCAACGAAGGAAACGATTCCGCCGTCATAACAAAAATTATGCTCTTTCTCGTCGCGATCATCTTTGATCGTGATGTTAAGGCCACGATTCAAGAAAGCCAATTCGCGCAACCTGCTCACCAAGGTGTCTTGATTGAATTCAATCAGTTCAAAAATCTCGGGATCTGGCTTGAAGGTGACGATCGTACCTCGACCTTCCGTCACACCCGTCTGTTTCAGAGGAGCCTGTGGATTACCTTGCTTAAAAATCTGTTGATAAACCTTGCCGTCCCTGTGGACTTCCAACTTGAGGGTTTCACTCAGGGCATTTACGACAGAAACACCGACACCGTGCAAGCCGCCCGAGACTTTGTAAGCGCCACCTTCTTCATTGAACTTTCCGCCGGCGTGCAATTTCGTAAGCACCACCTCGGCCGCGGATACCCCAGAGGAGTGCATGTCGACCGGGATGCCTCTTCCGTCATCTTGAACGGTGACAGAGTTGTCAGGATGGATGGTGACTTTGATATTTTTACAATACCCAGCCAGCGCTTCATCCACACTGTTATCCACAACTTCATAAACCATGTGATGAAGTCCGCGAGCAGCCGTATCGCCGATATACATGCCCGGGCGTTTGCGAACCGCCTCTAGGCCTTCGAGAACCTTGATTTTATCGGCGTTATAGTTGCTGACATCCGTCCGTGAGGTGTCGATCGCCATCGTGTCCTATCCTTCCTTCATTCACTAAAAATATCTTCCCAAGATGAAGATCTTCAGTAGTGCTCAAAAATACTTGTGAGTCCGAGCTCAATAAGTACTGTAGTAAAAACTCCCGCCTTCTTGCGTCTAACTCGGAAGAAAAATCATCGATCAGCAAGATCGGACTCAAGCCTTGCTCAGTTTTATAGGCTTCAACTTCAGTGAGCCTCATCGCTAAAACCAATGATCTAACCTCGCCTTGAGACCCAAAACTGCGCATTGGGTTGCCCGCCATGGTCAGTTCTACGTCATCTCGGTGAGGCCCCACCAAAGTTGAACCTACGATTCTCTCTTTTGGGAGCGCGGCCTTAAGCGATTCTGTTAAAACCCGAGAGATTAGTTCTAATGAATATAAGTTCGCTTGTCCATAGTGAACTTCATCAAAAATTTCGCTTAAATATCGTACATTTAAATCAACGTTTTTGTGGGCGATCTCGTCGTAATATTTACGAATTTTATCCACGATTTTATCCACACTGTGGATACGATTGTGGATGACTTTTGAGCCCCAAAGAACAAGCTCTTCTGTCCATACTTCAAAGTCATCTGAGAGGGTAGAAATGCGCCCTTCCGAGACCGCTCTAAGCTGACGATTTCGGTGCTCAAGAAGCTTGTGGTAACGCAAAATGGCATCGGCGTGGGAAGGATCAAAAATCTGAGCGACTTTATCGATCCAGATACGACGATTTTCGGGCGAACCTCGAACAATCTCAAGGTCGCTTGGGCTAAAACTTACGGCAGAAACTTTACCCACATACTCGCTGAGATATTTACAAGTTTTGCCATTAAAGGTGGCCTGCTTGCGGTGAGGCCAAAGTTTTACGGCCAGTTTTACGTCTAGCCCTCTGGTTTGAATGCGACCCTCGACAAGTCCTTCAGTTTCATGAACTCGAAGCATTTCAGCGTTCTTGGCGTGCCGAAAACTTCTTAAGAAGGCTAGAAGGCCTATTGCTTCTAATAAACTCGTCTTACCCTGGCCATTGAGTCCGGTGACCACATTAAACCTGGGGTCGGGATGAATCTCGACTCGATCATAGCACCGGAAATGATAGAGCCGAATTTGCTCGAGAATCACGCTTCTAAACGCTTTTTAAATGCGCATTGGCATCACGATGTAAGTATAATCGCTCTTCCCATAGGGCTTTAGCAAACCGGGGCTGAGTTTATCATTGAGATCGAGGGTGATTTTCTCGGCATCCAATATCGATAAACATTCGATGATATACCGCGCGTTAAATCCTATTTCTAACGGGTCCGTGCCGCCATATTCGGCATCGATCTCTTCTTTTGCATCCCCAAGATCAGGATTGCTTGAAGTAATGGTAACCAAATTGTTTTGAAGCGATAATTTGACGCCTCGACTCTTTTCATTTGCTAGCAATGAAACGCGGCGAAGGCTTCCCAAAAACTCTTCTCGATCAACGACAAGGCGTTTTTCATTTTTCTTGGGGATAACTTGCTCATAGTCTGGATAATCGCCCTCAATCAGACGAACAAAAAGAAGGGTTTTTTCCAACTTCACGAGCAGACTGCCTTTATCAAGCGCGAGAGAGAAGCTCTCGGCTTTGTCATCGAGCAACCTGCGAAGCTCCGAGAGACCTTTCTTGGGAATGATTATTCCTCGCTTGAATTGATCTGCCCCGGTTAAAAAGAGCTCTTTATCAATAAAGGCCAGGCGATGCCCGTCAGTAGAAACCATCCTCATCAAATTGTTTTCAACCGCTTCGAAATAAACACCGTTCAAATGATAGCGCGTTTCATCGGTGGATACCGAGAACAAGGTGCGATCAATCATTTCACGTGCCGCTGCAGAATTGACGACGAGATAATTCTTATTGTCGAAAGAGGGTAGTGGAGGAAACTCATCTGCTCCTAAACCAACCAGATTGAATGTGGATTTTTGGCAAGAGATCTCTACCCAATTATTTTCTTTGCTTGAGAGGGTTACGGGTTTATTTGGAAGTTCTTTTACGATTTCCACAAGGCTCTTTGCAGAGAGAGCTACTTTTCCTTCAGCGCCTTTCTCTATCGGAATGGAAACTTCTATTCCCACCTCTAGGTCTGTCGCTGTTAATGACAGTGTTTCTTTACTAGAGGACAATAATACGTTGGAGAGGATCTGAACGGTGTTTTTTCTCTCTACGACGTTTTGAACTTTCTGTAGTGCTTCAAGAAATGTGTCTTTAGCTACTGTGAACTTCATGGGGTGCACCCTTTCCT
>JBFMCE010000108.1:0-11001 GCA_040754655.1 Bdellovibrionota bacterium
AAACCATACGACCACTATACATGACAAATGAAATCAACTTATGATATGTAAGCAGGGACATGATCAATATTAAGGTGCCAGTTCGAATCTCTCAATACTGGGCTTTGTGCTCATTGATGGCGTTCATTTTTCTCTTCAACTGCAGTGTTGCATCAGGTGCTCGGCCGCTCATTACGGATTGCTCTATCCTCTTAACAGAGGCTGAAATCGAACCGTTGTCCTCTCCTTACCTGCGCGCCGGTATTAAACAGGATTTGTTCACAATACCTTCAGTGAAGGTAGAGGGGATGAAAATCGAGTCCATAGTGAAGATGACCTCCACTTACACCTCGCCGACTGACCCGGGTGGATTTCATTTAAGCGCTCCTCTGGCGATGCAAATCATTTCCCAGATTGGGATCATCCATGGGCACGTATTGATGGGTTTTTCTGAAAAGAAAGCGGAAGTATGGATGAGCGATTATTCCATCAAGCACCGAAAACCTATTAGGGATCCCGACAACATCAAGGTTGAACTTGTATTGGTTGAATCGGTTCCAGTCAGGAACAATCCAGATGCTTTGTCCATGACCTATCATTTCACGATAAACGGTGATGCCGCGACCGGTGAGACGAAGCTTTATTTTGATCCACCACCGAACGAGTAGAAGTCTCATTTAGGCGCGTCAACTCAAAATCATCCGTCAATCATGCAACGCTTTAGCGTGAACGGTGACTTTGTAATTCAGGGCTGAGAGTATTTCCACGAGCTTATCAATGGTCATATGACCTGCCTGCCCCGAAAATATCTTCGAAACGCGGTCCTGGGTATGGCCCTGGACCAGGCTAGCGAAGCCCGTTCTTGATTTTCAACAACTTATCTAAATTTGCTTTTTGTCTAAAATATATGGTACTATAACCATATATGAGCGCCGAGTTGCTCTACCACAACAAAGTGACTTTGGTTCATCGACGAAATTTGGAGTTGGCGGTAGCAGAAGTAAAGGTTTGGAAGGTCCCCGAGTCGAAAGATTATCCCAAAGGGATAAAGTTTTCTCTGTTTCTAGTTTTAATGGAATCGGGAGACGTCTTGATCGGTATTGACAATCATAAACCCAAGGACCGCACATACATAGAGGTGGAAAAGAGCTGTCGTACGATTTTAGAGGTAACGGACAACTCATTGATGATTTTTGGACTATGGTCAAAGAGGAAGGATTTGAGCTATGAAACTGAAAAAAGCGAAGATCGTTATTCAATCCATTGATGATGTTAAAAGAGAGTGGAAAAAGGCGCTTGGTGGAAAACTCAAGTCAATTCAAGATGAAGGTATGATCATTTTTGTAAGCCTTGAATCGCTTTCAAAGATTATGACTTCTGAACGGTTGGAAGTTCTTTCTGTCATTCTTAAAGAAAAGCCAAAGTCGATTTACGCGCTAGCAAAACTCATTGGACGGGATTTCAAGAATGTGCATTCCGACGTCAAACTGCTTGCTGAAATTGGTCTTATTGACCTCAAAAGCCACGGAAAAAGAGAATCGCTTCAGCCCGTAGCGAAGTATTCTGGTTTTGAGCTCGACCTGGCAGCTTGAAAATGACTGCCTCGAACCAATTGTATCAAGGCCTTAAATCGATATGGAAGAAACTTGGCCTAAAAGGTCGGGTGAAAAACTATTCTTCAAAGCCGATTTGGGTTGTCGAAACAGAGTCTGGCAAAGCTATCGCACATCTCTTGCCGCCAATGACGAAATCTCCTCCAAATATAGACGCGGATGGTTTTCGACGCGTGGACGGAAAACCGGTTCAAGGTCACAAATTGTGGTGGAAAATCTATGATGGCTCTACTCTTGAAGTTTTTGATGACGGCACTGACTTGAAAACCTCTGTCATAAGAAAGCGTGCGGTTGATGACACCGAGTTCGATAGTAAAGGCGTTATCATTTATGATCGATCAGAAAAATGGGCAGTATCTGTTAAATTGGTGACGGATGTGCGAAGAAACAGGAAAAGAAGAATTACAAAATATTACGTTACTGGAGATGGATGGATCAGTCCTGAGCAGGCGCTTTCCTTGGTTTGCCAGGGTGAAATTGACAATGCAAGGCCAGTATTTCCAGGCACTGGAAAGCCTTATGTCCGAACTCGACGTGATCGGGAACTTTTCAATAACCTAGAGGTCAAAGGATAAAGCAATGAAATGGCTCAAAGCATTTCTATTCATACTGACCTGTTTTGGCCTCATGATGACCACGAACAAAGTTCGCTTTCGATATGACTGGGAGAACGCCTTCTGGCGGACTCTAATGACTCCTTTCGTGGGAACAATTTGGGCCGAGGGCTTTTCCGAAGAAAGGTTTGCAAAGGTTCGCGTTGGTATGTCGTTTGACGAAGTTGCCCACATTCTAGACGAACCTTTACGAAAAGACTGCAGCCAAAAGGGCTGTGGCTGGATCTACTCCAACCAGGATACTGGCACCGCCGACTACGATCGTCGATGGATAACTTTCGATGTTACAGGTCTAGTCGATGGGCTTAGGCATGAGTTTTACATCGACTAACTTATTAAGCGATATCAGCTAGGCACGCAGTTTTAAATTCGTCCAAATAGCCCCACCAAAAAACTAAAAAGCCTGCGAACAGAACTCGTGGGCTTTTTTATTTTTCTGATGGGACTATCGGTTGACGAGAAGCTCGCAAGCAAAGCAAAGAGGAAGCGCCGAACTAGAGGCGAGGTAACTGCCTTGAGAACGTCCATGCGCCTCAATTGTTAAAGATGTCATTCATCTTATTGAAGACCACTTCTCCAAAGTTCAGGTGAACTGAGGCTTCAAAATGTGCTCCGTCCAATTCGCTTGACTCAAGATGTTTGGAGGCGTCCAAGAAATAGACTTCTTCCTGCCGACTCATTGTTTCATAAAGTGTCACTAACTCTCGGGCAAAGGGTTCCAGACTATCGTAGTGATAATCTTCATAGATTGCATGCCGTTTGGGGATTGCCGGGACCATCACCAGAATCTTCGTTCCGTTCGGGGAGTATTCAGAACAAAGAGCTTTTGTTATTTTCACGAGATCTCGCATACGCTGGCAAATAACTTCGGGAGAAGGAAGGTATTTGGCTTTGAGGTCATTGGTACCCAACATAAAGATGACCAAATCTAAAGGAACGTGAGAGTCTAAACATGCACTAAGATAGGTTCGGCCATTTCGACCTTCACGGGTCGGATCATCAACAGCTGTGGTCCGTCCATTCAATCCTTCTTCGATGATTTGAAAAAGATTTCACGCGAGTTTTTGCAAGCGCCCGGGCCAACGGACATCAGATGGATGTCTTTTTTTAATCCAAGTTTTGATAGGGAATGGAATCTGCCCCCCAGGTATTCGAGTCTCCGTAGCAAAGAATGGTTTTCATTTCTTTTCCTCATTTAAATTTTCGCTTAGCACCTTGAACGCCCAGAGCACATTATTGATTTCTTTTTTGTTCAACCCTCTAATCGCTTGATGGGTGCTGTCGTTACCAAGCTGATCAAGCTTCCGGATCACTTTTTTACCAGCTGTTGTCACTGATATCTCCTTGCATCTGGCATCATTGGGTCGCACTTCGTAAGCAATTAACTTGGCTTGGATTAGTTTCTTCACCAGTCTGCTAACAGTCGACTTATCGATCCTTAGAGCTTCTGCCACTTGTTTGGCAGATACTCCTGGGTTTTCGCTGATTTCAAATAAGACCTGGCTTTGAGCGTAGCTAATGCCTAGGTTCGTCCATGTCATCTCGTCAAAGACTCCGTAGCCTCTTACTATTTTTCGTAAGTTCTTCCTAATCTCAGTAACTTCTTTATCTAGCATGGCAGCTTACTTACTATAAGTAGTTGTATTATGCAACTAGTTGTTATATACAACAAATGAGGTGTTTTTCATGCAGGAAGCGGAAGTAAAAATTGCCAAGTCAAAAGCAGACTATGAAATGGCGGTTTGGGTAAGAAAAAAAGTTTTCATAGAGGAACAAAAAGTCTCCGAATCCATAGAGCTCGATGAATACGAAAATACATCTGATCATTTTCTCGTTCTCTATAAAGGGAAGCCGGCAGGAGCCAGTCGGATACGCATAAAAGAGTGCTACGTAAAATTTGAGCGGATTGCGACATTGAAACCCTTTAGAGAGTTAGGCTTAGGCCGTCACTTGATGAGATTTATGGAAACTTATTCAGCCGAAAATTATCCTGCTTATTTACCGGCAATGCATGCTCAAAAACACGCTATTGGTTTTTATGAAAAATTAGGATGGGTAGGGATTGGGGAGATGTTTAGCGAAGCTGAAATTGATCATCGACTTATGATTTACCCGCCAGCTGAAACACGAGTAAGTGAACTTCTAATCTGGACGGATCCTACTGCCAGAGAAGATATCAAGGCATATCTGAATCAGGTAATAATCAAATAGAGGCAGCAGTCATGAAACATATTTCTACTTGCTCATGTGGCGAAGTAACCCTGACTACCGAGAGCGAACCAACGAGAGTTTCCATCTGTCACTGTTTCGAATATCAAAAACGCACTCGCGGCGTCTTCGGAGTTCAAGCTTCTCATAAAGAACTTACATGTGCAGGATCGATCACATGCTTATCTGTGTTATTGGAGCTACATTGATGATATCGGGATGCTCAAGTGCCTGTATCACCAGCTCGGGAGATCCCTTTACAACCATACTTCCCACAAGAGGCCGAAAGGTAGTTGTAAGGCCCAACGCTTCTAGTTCCTTTAGTTTTATTAGAAGGTCGGTGTACTCTTTAGAAGCCACCTCAAGGAAAATCTCCCTTGGAGTTCGTCCTTGAAACTCAGGAGCATCCCGGGCAATTCTAAAGGCAGGTTTAATATCCCTTAAAATACAATCAACCTCGACTTGTTTGCTACCCTCGGGTCCTGTCAAATCCCAAAGGACTTTGGCCTGTATTTTAGAGTGAACTCCCTCAGGGAGTTTTATTGAAGGGACATATTTATCTGCACCTATGACATCAGGGCTTTCAAGCACAGTTGCAACTGCGGTATCTGTGCCTTTAAGCAAGAAGTACCCCTGAGCAAACCCATTGGAGGGAATATAATAAGAACCACCACTATGTCCCAATCTACCTAAGCGGCTCAAAAGATCTTGTAGGACGCTTCCTGTACCCTCGTGAGTTTTACCCTTAATATCTACGTGGACCATAATTGAGATGTGCTCGTTATCAGCAGCAAGTTTTCTGAGAGAATCGGCTAATAATGTTGTCAGTTTAAATGAGACTGCCGGACTAGTTAACAATAATGAGCATTTAGACGAGACATTGCCGTCAGAATCACTGTTTGCGAAAAGATTTTTTGTGCCAGTGAAAAATATACAGAAGGTTAATATGGCACAAACCAAAAAACGATTTACAAAAAATGTCCGGATAAACATGACTTGTGCGGTATCCTAGCCTTCGGTATCCGTCAAGACATTGAAGGAACAGCATAAGAATGAGCTGGAAATACCCAGAGGCGACGAATATTAAATCCAAGAGAGCAAGATTATGGCGAGGTTATTTCAAAAAGTTCTTCTGAGAGCTGTTTTAGCTCATTGTATTTTTCTTTCTTCGACGTCAGATAACGCCACTGTATCAACGAATAATTGATTTGCCTCGCGATCAGTTCTTGCTCTGGCCTTTCCGCGGCGGGGAGGTTGGCGATTTTCCGGAGCACTTCAACTTGGCGTTTTCCAAACATTCCCCTCGAAAGATATTCATGTCGCGCCGGTGAGGCATCGACGGCTTTAAAAAAAAGAACGTAAGCACCCGCCTTTGATGAATGTTCGGCCAGATCTTCGATCGCCCTGAAAATTTTGATTGAACGATCAAAACGTTGTGAAGGCCTAAGCGCGGCGATGATTCGCAGCCCTTCTTCGAAGGCCAGCGCCGGCTCGAGTAGGGTAAGGCTTCGGACGATGTTTTCGGTCAGTGAAAGTGACAATGCGAGCTTGGTATCATGGATTTTATCTATATTACGGACGGCTAGAAAATATTCGGCTGTTGAAGGCGAAGAGGTCACAAATGGATCGCGGAGATAGGCCAGCAATGCATCAATATCCTCTTGGGACCGATTTCCTCGTCCTTCACGCAAAATAGGCGGCGTATTCCTAATAATGTCTTCGGCGCTACTCCAGCGAAGTGTTTGCAGGTAGGGTACGGTCAAATAAAGGGCGCACGTCGCATCGTGCGGCGTGGGCGTGCCTCGCGGGTCGACTCCATAACTACGGATCGTGAAGATTGATGTAAGAATGAACGCAATGAGAATAACACGCATTCGCAACCATCTAACCGAAATGGCAAACCTTCTCAAGTCGGATAGATTGCTCGAATGATCGAGAAGCTGTGTAAAAAATTAGCGTTCATTTTCCTTTGAGACCGTATCGAGGGTCTTCTATATTGCCCCAGATCCTTAACAGGCGAAACTTTCGACCGCCTGAAGAAAGGTTTAATGCCCCAGTGGTCACGTCCTGTTTTTTTTCTTCTGATCCAAGGCCTCTTTCATTGGGCAGCGGAAGATCTGCCTTACGATCTCTTTATAAGGGCTGGCGAAAAAGGCGAGATAAATTTCAAGGGCTCCGATGAGCAACGCCATAGGCATTCCGCTCGGAGCCAGGAAAAGATGCACAAAGAAAATATTGATGATGATCGGAGCCAGTACGACTAGTGCAAGAGGCACGAAGGCGCCGATCAAGAGCAATAGTCCGCAGATCACTTCGGTGGCCTTGAGAAAAGGAAAGAAATAGCCTGTGGCCATAAGGCCAGTCGTGAAGGCCTGAAGTTTTTCCGGCAAGTTTGGGGGTACGGGAATGAAATTAAGAAAACCATTCAGTCCAAACACGAAAAAAATGAGCCCCAAAAGAATACGAGCGATCAACGGTAGTTTGCTCATGGAATCTCCTTTTGTATAGGCTACGGGTTTCATTGGTTTTTACAAGCCGAAGTGTTGCAAATGCTTTTTATTATCTAAAGGGGATGGAAGTCGGCAGGTTTTTGCTGCAAGTTGGCGCAACAAAATCGGCCACTATTGCATCACAGACCCCAAACTTGTATCTGCTGCTTGAGCGAAATGATGCGAACGCCAAAGATTTGATGCAAGAACGATGCGTTTGAGCGGTCTGATTCTAATGATTTTTGAAGTCGGTTCAATGAAGACCGTAGTTCGGCACCCGGTGGTGCTTTTACCTCTCTCATCGCGATCTGGCTTATACGTTGTTCTATAGACGAGAGCTCTTGCGCGATAGTTTTCATCTTTTTAGTAAATGGAACTGAATTTTCGGCAAGGTATTGGGCTAGCGGTTTACAACGAAAGTATGAGACCCAGTAACGACAATCGCCATTTTTTCTTGTGCTGCGAAGGCATGTTGGTTGTACGTCTGTACGAATAAATTCTTTAAAGAGGTCATCCTTGTGCTCAAGTAGAAATGGATCTTGAGTCCAAACGCCCCTCTTTGAAAAAACCTCGTTCGTCGAGATATGGATGAAGGAATGGTAGAGGCCTGTCGAAGACTCGCTCGACCAAATCTGGCCGATGTCTCCGTAATGAAGTTTTTCATCGGTTCTGACTTCTCGGCACAACGGCGAACTAAGCCAGAATAGAATTTCATCGGCTTCAGTGAAACGAAGGTGTGACGCCAAACCAGAAAATACGAGAGCTGTGTTATGGCAGTTGGGACCCCACTGAGGCGCGTGTCTGCCATTAAGGTGTTTAAAAGGTTCTGGCAGCAGGTTTTCTGCATGCGCAGAAAATGCGGTCACGAGTAGAATCAAGTATATTGAAACTATCTTCTTATTAAGAAGGCTCACATATGGATTTTTAGCAACATCTGAGCCGATTTGTAAGTGTGGAAGAAGCCCTTAAGTCTTTGGATGCGAGTCAAAAAAACTATACAAGTGTCTAATTCTTAGCCAGGGGAAAGTTTCAGATCGGCAGGTTCTTGTTAGAAAGCACCCTTACTCGACTCGCGTCTTGCCTTCGCAATCTCATCAATATGGTGTCTGATTTCTCTCTCAATCTCGTATGGAAATTCGTGGATTACCCAGTGCGAACCTGTGGCGAAGCGAACGATTTTTACTTGAGGAACGACCTTTGAGAGCCCGTCCAAGTTTTCTGGAGCTTGGTCTTTGTCACCGAGGCCCCAGATAAGTTGGCTTGGAATTTTAATTTCAAGCAGGCGACGCATTACAAACCCGGTCAAACCAAGCCAGGAATTGGGATCCTGCGGGGGAAAGTCGAACGTGAAATAATAATTCAAATATCCCTGAACGACGTCATCACTTTCTTTCCAAAGATTGATTAGGTTTTCCCGGTTCTCGGGATGTTCGTAAAAATAATTTCGGGTGCCATAGTCGCCAAAGATATGATTGGTGAACTTTTCATAATTCGCTTCACGAATTGCCGAGACAGTCCATCCCTTAGAGGGGTCTTTTGAAAGGATGTTTCTGATATACTGCGCGCTTTCGTATTGACTACTGTTGCTGCGATAATACTCGCGAGAATAGGTGTAAGGATGAGCAGCATTGATCACAGTGATACCCAAAACACTTTTGGGATACTTTAAAGCGACTCCCCAGGTGTAGAGTCCGCCTGCATCATGGCCCACCAGATAGAATTTTTTGTAGCCGATCGCTTTTGCAAATTTCTTGATGACTTTTGCGACCTTGTCATACTTGTGTCCTTCAAATGTTTTGGGTCTCCAACCTCTGTAAACGCCCGGCTGGTCGAGAGCCACCGCGAAATAGTCTTTGCCAAGATTTTTAAGATAGAATGACCAAGACTTTCTGTGTTCGGGGTTGCCATGAACAAAGAGGACCAACGGCTTTCCGGGAGTGCCATGGGAGATGTATCGCACCTCGACCTTAGAATTCAGCCTCTGATATTGGTCTTTGAAGTCGGGTATGAAGTCATTGGCAAAAACGACTGTCGAAGTGAAAAGACAAAACACTATTGTGGCAATCTGTTTTAGCATCCCGTGATCCCCTTAACTTTTAAAGTCACTAACGTTGGTGAAGAGTGATGTCAACACATTAGGCCTCACGTGGTGTTCGCCTTGAGCGAGTGTTAACGCATGGAAGCGAGAGGGATTCTCGGTTTTCTCTCTAGCCAATCACTAACAATCCCATTAGAAAATAAACTAAAAACAGAATCAAAATAATGATCAGGGAGATGCAAATGAAACTCTATTACTCGGCCGGAAGTTGTTCGACCTCTTGTCATATCAGCCTTGAAGAATCTGGGCTCAAGTACGAAGCCATTGAAGTCGATTGGGAGAATGCCTCAGATCCCAATGTGGCTCTCGTAACGAAACTGAATCCGATGGGAACTCTTCCCGTCGCTGTGCTGGGACCAGATCAAGTATTGAGTCAGAATATTGCGATTCATACCCATATTGCTGATCAAGTTCCTGAGCGCGGACTTCTGCCTAAGGTTGGGTCTTTTGAACGCGCTGAAGCGATGCATTGGCTCTCATTCGTGGCGTCGGATCTTCATAAAGCGTATTCTCCGTTGTTTGGGCTCAAATTGATTTCAAATGATCCTAAAGCACAGGCAGAGGTTCGGAAGTGGGGAGAAAGCAATCTGCATGAATGTTTCGCTTATCTCGACAAACGTTTGTCGGGACGCGATTACATCTTGGGAAAGAACTTTTCAGTCGTCGATTCTTATTGTTTCGTTGTTTCAGGTTGGGCGAAATGGCTTGAGATTCCGACTGCTTCTTACCCAAACCTTGGACAGTATTTGAAGCGCGTCAGCGAGCGCCCTGCTGTTCAAAAAGTGCTCAAAGAAGAAGGCCTGCTTTCGGGCTGAACTTTGTCTTAAATTGAGAAAACGCTGCACAAGGAGGTGTAGCGTCGCTGTCTAAAGTCACGGCGAAACATTCTTTGCTGAAGCCTCTGCTTGTTCCAAGATTGCCACAGCTGCCCGGATCTGCGTGAGGCGGCGCTTAAACAAGAGATGAAGAGCGTGCAGCCCTTGGTGCACAAAAGGTTGCTGCATTTCGGGATTGCCTTTATGAATTGAGAGAAATTGAGCTAAAGCGGCCTCGACATCATTTTTGACGTCGCTTGATAGGCCCTTTTGTTGTTCGGCAACGAGATTTTTCAGCGATTCCACAGGACTTCTATTGTGGTCAACTAACCAATTTTCGATCCAACCATAGCCGTTAGTCCATAGCTCTTTGGGGCGAATGGCCCAATTGCCCGTAAAAGATCCGGTATAGTCGATTCGAAATACCAAGGCCTCAAATAGTTTCCGTTCAAAGTCCGAATGTTCGGGGCTATCGTTGCGGGTTCCCCTCAAAAAATCGACGAATTCCACCGAAAACTTCACTTGCCTCTGAGCGTGTTCAATGACTTCCACGGGGAAAAAAAGCATTGAGGCGTGATACGACCAATCATGTACGAAGATGACGTCGCTATCAATGGCGATTGGGATGCCGCCCTCTCGGACAAAGGTTCGAGCGTACTGTTCTAAGCCAAACTTGGATGAGGTCTCAAAGAGTTGAATGGGGATTGCTTTTCTGCCATAAGCTCTAAGGACTTTGTTTATTCGAACCACTTGGCTGTTTGCCATGTCAGTGCTTGGGAGGGTCATTTGGTTCCCGTCTATTTTTACACCAATAAACCGAGCCTGGTTCGGCCCTGGAATGATCATGAACCAGAGCAGGTTCCCCATGGTATTCCCATCCTTGAGACCGTGAGTAGAGCGCCATGGCTTATCGGGGTGTTTTGTCACCAGCCATTCGCCCGTTCCGAGCCGAGTTCGGCTTTCAATAGTCATTTTAGAGGTGTCGCTGTAATCCCGTTCGTAGAGAGCGAGTTCTCTCAGTTGCGAAGCGGCGATTCGATCATCTTTTGCATTTTTGAGTATAAGCGCAAGGTTGCATGCCCGACTAGCCTGAGAGACCGATATCGATGTTGCCTTTGCTTGACCAGGCGAAAAAAACAAGAAGCTGCCCATCAGGCAAAAAACCAGGTTCCAGTAACAAAAATT
>JBFMCE010000109.1:0-10612 GCA_040754655.1 Bdellovibrionota bacterium
TTTAAGGAAGGGGTAGTTCTACCCTTACTTTTGTTCTTTAAGATCAGCGTATTTAAGAAAGAAATGAACTTCGTGAAGCGATTTGCGGTTCCACTTGTTGCCACTACGTTCGTAGTTATTGGCATCACTCCTCTTCCTGGCCTTTCGAGGCTCGCTCACGCTCAAGCTAGATTAAATAACGTGAACTCCGCTCAGAATATTCCTACTCTTTTGCCCTCTGCTCAACAAACACCTGCATTTGAAATTGAGAAAGAGTGTTATGGATCGGAAGATCAAAATCTTGGCGCAATCACTCAAGGCAATGCCCATCATGATAAGCTTAAAAAGTTTCATGTGAAGTGCGCGAGCCACCAGAGAATGTTGCAGGAAGGCTCAAATATAGAGACCGTCAACTACCTGCAGTTTCAGAAAATGTTCGCCATAGTGGAGTCTGTAAAAAAGAACGAGCCTTACCAAAGCCCTGATCAGAGCAAGCCCCCAAAGACCTATTCCTTTGCGGATCTACAAACTGAGAAGATCTGTCTTTCAAGCGATCAACAGATTGAAGACTGCTACAAGCGTATGAAAAAGCTCAAACTAGATCTATTGCTCCAGACACGAACGAGAGTAGAAGGGTATAACCGTTCGAGGCTCGAATTGATGGATGAGGCTAATGATCTGCAAGCGGGTGAGGTCACGAATGTGCAGCTCGGCGAAAAGAAGACTAGTGTGCTTAGTGATTTTGCAAAAGCGCGTGACAACGATCAGGCGTTAAGAAGACTCATGGGTGTGGGAACAATAAGCTTTAAAAAGGGTGATGCGAAGCTGGGCGACGCGGTTTTGGATCCGAAGACCGTGAATCTACAGGAAATGGGCGATCAAGATCTTGAGAAGCTGAACCCTGGGCTGGCAAAAAGGCTCGAGAAAAAATCACTTGAAGTGAGTAGCGAGAAAGAGAAGAAAGCCTTGCGTGAAGAGCTCGAGCGTTATGCGAATAACCCAGCCTTTCGCGAACAGATCGAAAAGTATCGACAAGAACTCGAAAATGCGCAGAAGAATCAGGCCAATAAGCCGCCGACTACTCCGAATCTAAAGAGCAGCGTTGGAGTGGATGCAATGAATGATACCATCTATACCCTTGAAGAAGAGGCCAAGAAACAGAGAAATCCGGCGGGGAAACCACGGACATTGAGCGATATCGATTCAGCGGATTTGAGGATCAAGGCTGATCCGGCCAATCCAAGTGGGAGCGTAGTGCTTGATGCTCAGATTGAAAACATGATCAATCCGCCTAATCCTGTGGATAGCATTCGAAACGATATCGGCTTGTGAACTAAATACGCTGCAACCACACCTTAAGCCTAGTGTGTCCGGCTTTGCCGCGTTCTTTGGCGCGGGTGATGATGATTTTGGTTTCGCCAAGTTTTGCGAGCCCATTGACCAGGTGTTTGTAGCCCTTCAATGGAATGAAGACGTCAAACATCACGCCGCCTGGAAGTTCGGCTCCTGTACCCGAAGATTCATCGGCGGAGATGAAATTTACGCTACGCAAAACCTTGGCCACCTGTTCCTTGGTGATTTCTGGAGCGTCGGTCTTGATGAGGACACGGTAAACCCGGTCACTCGAAGCCATCTCAGAGTCTCGTCCTACGAACTCGGTCTCGGGTTTCACTTCAAGTTTCTCATCCTTGGCTGCGCCTGGTCTCAAAGCCACAGCAGGAGGCCCTATGCTGCCATGGATGTTCGTCATTCCACCATCGGAACTTGTTGCCACGAGGGATTCACTTGCGGCCTCTGGAGCGGAAGCGGGAGCTTCTGAAACGTTTTGATGTGCTTCAGAAACAGGCTCGGTTGGGTTGCCCAACCCAGCAGTGAGTTCGGCGACACTGTACAGATCGAGCCGTCGCTCGAGCCAAAACTCGTAAAGTCCCTTGATCCGGGGAATGGAAAGGACGACGCCTAAAACCAAGGTCGTGGCAAGCAGCCCTTCGAACAGGGCTTTCAAATACCAGGGCGCGGACGCCCAATTGAATAAGACCTTTTTTCCTTCCTTTACGAAAAGCGGGGAGACCGGAAACTTTTGAAACATTTCCGGAGGAGATGACCACTCAAACTCTCCGAAATAGCTGAGCGAGCTCAGCCTCGTCTCTAGAACCTGTTCGCATTTCTTGCAATCGTCGACAGAGCGGATCAAATGTGTTGGAGCGGTGAGGCTTCCCATTCGCGGGGTTGAAAGATCCCAGTCTTCAATGAGTTCACGGGTGCGAAGGCAGATATGCGTTGAGGCCGTATCCCTGAGTCTACCAATGCCGCCAGGCCTAGAGGCGCTAGCACCTTCTGCGGTTGCTAAGTCTGAAAAGGCTTTGATGCGAGAGCGTTCAAGTCGGGTGCGAATGCTTCCCTCAGAAATGCCAACGGCTGCGCCGATTTGCCGGCAAGTGAGGTCAAATCGGTCGCGCAAGACGAGCGAGAAGGCCTCGTCAATCGTGAGTTGGATCGGGGATTTGGCTTGAGGGTTGCTGCGAATGTGTTCAAAAGCAACGCGCAAGAAAACCAGATCGGCGTACCGTTCATATTTCGACTCCGAAAGCGCGCCGATCAAAGTTTGCGCAATTTCCTGGAGCGCTTCTTGGCGAGCGTGGCTCGGGATGAAATACGCCACTATTCCGTATAAGAGCTCGATGTTCTTCTCATAAAGTTTGGCCGGATCGGTTGGCTCAGGTGGATTCGGGGCCTGAACGGGTTTTACCGTTGATTGTGGTGTGAGGGTATCGTCAATTGCCACGAGAGATAAACCTTCCAACGTTCTGGCGCGGATTTCAAGCTATATCGAATCGTAAAGGTAGGCAGCCATTCTGGTCGCCCGGGTTTGGAGATGAGGCCCATTCCAGCCTCGTCTGGAGTTCTACCGCCTTTGCGTTGATTGCATTGAATGCACGCCGTGACGATGTTTTCCCATGTTTTTTTTCCGCCTTGGACCGATGGGACAACATGATCAAGGGTAAGTTCGCTTCGCGCTCGCTTTCGCCCGCAATACTGGCAAGTGAACTGGTCGCGCAGAAAGACGTTGGCGCGCGAGAAACGAATGATATTCTTTCTGCGAGTCAGCGGAATGTATTTAAGGAGGCGCATGACCGAGGGCAAACGAACCCGCATACTGACCGTGCGGATTTCGCGGTCGTACTCTTCGATGACTTCAACCTTCCCTTGAAAGAGAAGTTGCATCGCTTTTTGCCAATGAACAATCAATAATGGTTCAAATGAAGCATTGAGAACCAACACGTGGTCCATATCCGAATTATAACCAGCACTTAAATTTTGTCCAACTTCCTAGTGCATGCTATGTTGGCTAGGCAAATTTCACTTGAGCATCGGTCAAAATTTTTTATGAGCAATCTAATAAAGGTAGTTGTCTTAGTTTTTATGGTCGTTCTCGCTATGGCCTATTGGCAAGGCAGCCGGCCAAGGCAACCCTTGAATCTTTCAGAAGGAAATCCGGCTTCGGCGACATCCGGTGGGGAAACCCTTGAGCTCAATGAAGTGCCAAAGGATTTTGTGCTTCGCAATAAACAAGGGAAGCCAGTGAAATTAAGTCAGTTTAGGGGCAAGCCCATCTTGATCAATTTCTGGGCCGCGTGGTGTCCTCCCTGTGTCGAAGAGCTTCCAAGTTTGCTCGAGTTTTCGGATTGGGCAGCACGAGAACTGGGGCTCGTGACCTTGGCAGTAAGTGCTGATCCGGACTGGGGATCGATTGAGAAACTCTTTCAGGAAAAAAAGCTTTGGCCCACGGCACAAATCCCGTTTACAATTTTATTAGATTCAAGCGCCAGTGCAGCCGGAGTTTACGGGGTTTCAAAGTTCCCCGAAACCTTCTTCGTTGATCGCAACTTTAGAGTCATCCGCAGGTTCATTGGAATTCGTAACTGGAGTTCTCAGGAGATAAGGGAATGGGTAAGCCAAAATTCGCGATAGCCGCCTTTATGGTTTTTCTGCTGTCTTCAAATGGCGTTTTGGCACTCAATAGCCAGGAAAAGGCTAAGGAAGAGCTCAACGACAATATCAGCAAGATTCGAACGAACATCCAAAATATCACGAAGAACCTTGAAACGCTGGACGAGAACATTCGAACTGCTGAGAAAAACCTCACACTCCTGGAACAAGAGATTCAGACCAAAAAGAAGGCCAAGGAAGAAGTGATCAAGAATCTCGAGCGTTCGGAAAAGTCTCTTGAAGAGACCATGCGCTCGGAACAGGATTTTCAGAAAGGTCTCTCGAAAGATCTTGAGCTCGTTGATACAACGAAAAAAGACATTGAGGTGACCAAGAAACGGTTGGCGCAATTGCAAGAGAACCTCAAAATTCTGCAAGAGAACGTCGAGATCGATCGCGAGAATATCGAGAAGGTCGTAAAGGCCAGGGAACTCTGGGAGCGCAATACCAAGTCTTATAAGAGCGCCGCTTCAGAGCTCGATCAGTTGAGGAAGGAATTGGAAGGTCAATTAAAGAGCCAACGGGATATTTTTGAGAAAAACTCTTCGGACCGCAAGAAGTGGACGAAGCAGCTCGATCGTCAGAAAAAAGACCTTGAAGACATCGAGGTTGAATTGCGCAAGATCGATGAGGCTAAAAGAGCCAATACGAATTAAGGACGCGCTGCAAGATCAAGCCTGCAACGAGCCTGCCTGAGCGCCTGAGCGATGAAGCTATAAAAGAACTTTCTCGGCCGAATCCACCGCCGCAAAGACCAAATCGAAACACGGCAATAAGCCTTCTTCCTCGCGTATCGCGGCGAGCTTCGCTTGAGTCGCTGGATGCTGAGGAGCAAAGAGTACGCACGTGTCTTCGTGCGGTTCGATACTGGTTTCAAAGGTGCCCAGTTCTTTAGCCTTTTCCACGATGTGAGACTTGTCCAAGGCGATGAGCGGGCGAAGGATCGGAAGCTCAATCCCATCTTCGATTACCTGCATGTTCGTCAAAGTCTGGCTTGCCACTTGTCCTAAGGCTTCACCCGTCACCAATGCTTTTGCGCCTCGGCGCACCGCGATTTCTTGGGCGATGCGCATCATGAATCGACGGTAGTGGACCGTGCGATGACGTTCGTTGCATGCATCTCGCACCGCCTTTTGGATCTCGAGCAGAGGCACGAGCCACAACTCAAGCGGGTAAGGGCTGTAGTTCCTCAGCTGGCTTGCCAACTTCGTGACCTTGGTGATGCTCGCTTCCGAGGTATAAGGTTTGCTGTGAAAATGCACAAACACCGGAGCGCACCCTCGGCGCATCACTTCATAGCTAGCCACAGGCGAGTCAATGCCGCCCGAGAGCAAGCAGACGACGCGTTGAGTGACATCCATCGGAAGGCCGTAGACGCCTTCCTGCTCCCAGCTGTAAATCAGGGCGTGTTTATGCCGTACTTCCACGTTAAGCTGTAGATCCGGTTTTTTCAGATCGACGGAAAGCGTGTCTTTCAATTTCTTGATGAGTGTTCCGATCTGGGCATCGGTCTGCATCGAGTTTAAAGGAAAGTTTTTGTTCACCCTTCTGGTGCGAATGGCGAAAGTCTTGGCATTGGGATCGGCGCCGATTTCATTTTGAACCCAGGCCACAGCCTCGGGTTGGATTTTTTCGAGCTCTGGCTCGACAATCGAGCAAGGAGCGACTGCTGAGACCCCTCCCACCCTGGCGAGTCTGCGAATCAGCTTTTTGAGCTCTGCCTCGCTGCCTGAGGTCACGGGTGTGGGCAGTTCAATGACAAACCTTCCGCTTACGTTTACGACCGAACCCTTTCCGTTGAGACACCGCGTGAGGCTAAGTTTGAGACGTCGTTCGAATTCGGGTCTATTTTTGCCTTTCAGCGCAATTTCATGGTGTCTGATGAGAAGATGGGTGGCTTTTGAATTTAACATAAGTTCCTACAGGTATTGCTCAATGACCTCGTTCAACGTGCTTACAAAGGCATCAACCTGTTCCAAGGTGTTGTCATGTGAAAAACTCACGCGCACGGTTGAAAGCGCGCGCTCGCGTCCGACTCCCATTTGCATGAGCGTGGCGTTGGGTTTTGGATTGGTTGAGTGACAGGCAGCGCCCGCAGAGATGCAGATTCCACGCGCCGAAAGAGCTTCCACGGTCACTGCCGAAGGCAGCCCCGGAATCGAAAAGTTGACCGTTTGAGGCACGCGGTTCGGGCTTGCATTCGAAGTGTCATTGGGACCATTCAAGACAGCTTTCTTGGGTAGGGTCGAGAGGAGTCGCTCTCGAAGTATCAATAGTTTTTGTTTATTGAGCATGAAGTTCTTCATGCCCCATTCTACGGCTGTCATGAAGGCTCCCACGGCCGGAACGGGCACCGTGCCCGGGCGCATCCCGGATTGTTGGCTTGAGCCTTGGATGAGGCATCCGATCTTTGGATTGCGATTCTCGAATCTGCGTCCAAGAATGAGCGCTCCAATGCCCTTGGGGCCGCCAATCTTGTGGCTGCTCACGCTCGCCATGTCGGCTCCGAGTTCGTCTAAAGACAGTGGAACTTTCATGAATGATTGAACCGCGTCGATGTGAAGAAGCGCATCGGGTTGTTTTGCCCGCATCAATTGCGAGATGGCCCGGATGTCTTGCACGGATCCGATTTCATTTTGAGCATGATGCAAACTGATCAGCCTTACGCGCGACTCCAACTCAGTCTCAAGCTGTGAGAGGTCGAGCAAGCCTTGTTGGTCAACGCCGATCCAGCAAACCTGGGCACCCATGCATTCCAACGAGTCGAACACCGCACTTGTCGCGGTATGCTCAACAGAGGAGGTGATGAGTTTTCCTTGGCCGCCGGATTTGAGCCAATGAAAAGCAGACGTCAGTCCGCCAAGCGCGCCCCAAATCGCAAGGTTATTCGATTCGGTTCCTCCAGACGTAAATACAACGTGGCTAGGAGGCACATTAAAGTGCCTGCCCAAGGCCTCTTGAGCGCTATCAAGAACTTCTTGCGCCTGACGGCCCTTTCGATGCAACGAGCTTGAGTTTCCGGTAACGGAAATCGTAAGCTCGTGAAGTTTTTCTGCTACACAGGCTAAGGGTGGGGTTGTTGCAGCATTGTCAAAGTAGATGGTACCAGTTAGGGTCGTCGACATGACCTTCTTCTACCAGACTTGGAGTTTTCGTGAAAGACCTAGTATCGCCGTTAGGTAAAGAAATTCTTTCATTATTTCAATGGGATAGCGATTTTGTGGCAGACGATCTTTACACACGACGCGTCTATAGCAAAGACCTTTGGCCCAGAAATCTCATCCTTGCGCGGGAAGCGGAATTACCCCAAGAGCCTGCGGTTGATGCGATCATATGGCCCTCAAGCACCAAGGATTTGTCAAAATTCGTAGAGATCGCCAACCAGAAGAATTGGGAAATCTTTGCTTACGGCGCGGGAAGCGGGGTTTGCGGCGGACTTACTCCGACTGGTGAACACCGAAGGCCGCGTTTGGTGGTGGACCTTAAACGGATGGATAAAATTGAGTCGCTCGACCCAGTCTCGCAAGTCGCAAAGGTCCAGGCAGGGATTCTTGGTCAGGTCTTAGAAGAAGATTTGAACGCCAAAGGTTTTACATTGGGCCATTTTCCGTCGTCGATTTATTGCTCGTCTTTTGGGGGTTATTTGGCGACGCGTGCGGCCGGCCAGCTTTCGACTTATTACGGAAAGATAGAAGACATTGTTCTGGCTCTCGAGGGCATTTTGCCGTCAGGTGAAATTTTCCAGACTCCGGATGCGCCTCGTATGGCGGTAGGACCTGACTGGAACCACTTCTTCCTGGGGAGCGAGGGCACGCTGGGATTTCTCACTGCGGCTTGGGTCAAGGTGCATAAACTTGCGGAGAATAGAAGGTTCCTCTCATTTCACGTGGAATCCACGGAAAAAGCGCTCGACGGCATTCGTGAATGGTTGCAGGCGGGGCTGCATCCTGCGGTCATAAGGCTCTATGATGAAGACGAGAGCCGCATGCTCATGGGATTGAAGGGCGGGGTGAAGCTGGTCTGCATCGTCGAAGGCGATCAAGAGATCGCGGACTTCACAGCTTCGTATATCTCAAAACTTTCGCTGCGTCGCGCGGGTTGGGTGGATACGGGGGAAGAGCCTGCCCAACATTGGTGGGCTCACCGCTATGACGTGAGTTACAGGCAACAACAGATCATGAGCCATCGCCGGATGATTCTCGATACGTTTGAGGTGGCCACGCAGTGGTCAAAACTTCCACAACTGCATCGAGAGGTGAAGAAGGTCGTCGGACAAGTGAAAGACTTGCACGGCGGTATGTTGGTCATACTCGCTCACTTCTCGCACTTTTATCATTGCGGCGGGAATATCTATTTTACTATCTGTGGAGCAAGCCCGCAGGACGTCGCTACGGCAGATTATTACGATTCGGTTTGGAAGGCTCTTCTAGAAGCCTGCATAAAACAAGGGGGAGCCGTGAGCCACCATCACGGCATCGGCAGGTTAAAAGCGCAGGCGTTCGCAAAGCAGCGTGGCGTTTTGCATGAGACACTCAGGCGAATAAAAAATGAAATTGATCCAAAACATCTCTTCAACCCTGAAAACTTGGGTCTTTAAGAATAAAGTCTTCAAGTTCAGCAAACGATACCGGCGCGATCCTCAGGCGTGTTTTTATTGCCCTGAGATGTGCCGCTTTTCGTGCCCAACGGCCGAAACCTTGCGCACGAATGCGATCACGCCCCGGGGGAAGATGTCGCTGCTCCACCTTACGGAGCGGGGATATTCTGATGAGAACGTCGCAGGGGATTCGGTCTCGCGTCAATGGTTTCTTGAGCAGTGCACGGGTTGTGGAAGGTGCACTGAGTACTGCGTGCATGAGGTGGATGTGGCTTCAAACCTCAGGGAAGAGCGAAACAAGTTTTGGCAGGCTCAGAACCGATCCGGTTTAGAGGGCTCGTTTCAAGGGCTTTTGCGTTCTTTGGAGGTTCTTTCTGGAAGAGTGCTGTTCTGCGAACCTGGCCGAGCGTCGTGGTGGAATAAGAATGCGAGGCTCTTAAAAGACCTTCAAGTAGACCAGGCAGTTGAAGTTGATTTTCCTCACCGCGAGTGGGGTTGGGGAAAACTGCAATCTGAAAAGTTGGCTGAGATAGGCAAAGCCTTGAAAAAATGCGAACTGATCTATCTTGAGTCGCCTGAGGTGGGATGGTTTTTCGCCAAGGGCCTCAAAGCCGATGGAAAGGCTCTTAGCGCTGAAGTCCGCCTGGTCTGGCCTCAATTCTTTAAATTGATGGTGGGCGCGCCCCTCCCTCCGGGATTTGTCTTTCACGAAAGTTTTCATCTCACGCGGCTTTTACCTCGGTTGGGATACTCGATCCCCATGTACGAACGTGGTCAGATGCCTTTTCATAGCGGTTGGAATGTCTTGGATTGCGGGGGAGAGGGCTTTTACCGTCATGCCCATTTAGAAACCGCAAAAAAAATGGCTACCAGATTCTTAGGAGACCTTGGCAAGGATGGGCGCAAGATCGACAAGATTGTCTGCCAAAGCCTGGCCTGCGTTGAACATCTTAGGCAGGAAACATCGCTTCCCGTGGTGTATTGGCTAGATGAGGTTGTGGATGGCAGACAACGCTAAGACCTTCTTGATTATTCATAATCCGGCTTCTGGCTCGGGCAAGTCGTCAAAGGCGCTCAGGGAAGTTCTGACGCCGGGCGCTTCGATGCAGGGACTGATGAAGCTTGCGGGCGCAACTAACCCGTCATCGTGGCCCATCGTTGAAACGACTGAAAATGAGACTTGGAAGGAAAGGGCCTTAGGGTTCTTGATGGCAGGAAGAGTCGCTGCGGTCGTGGTCATCGGCGGGGATGGCACATTCGCCGAGGCGGTTCGGATGCTTTACGGTCAAAAAGTAAAATCTGCGCTGCCCGGTATTGCGCAGGTCGCGTTTGTGCCGATTCCCGCGGGCAGAGGGAATGATTTCGTGAAAACACTCTGTGGGTTCACCCAAGAGAGTGAAAAATTTTGGGCGTGGGCGGATCAGGCTCAGGGCTGGACTGATCAAGCCATTGACCTCGTCAGCGCCAACGGCAGGGTTTTCTTGAACATGGCGAGCATTGGGTACGGCGGCCATGTGGTTGAAAAGGCCCAGAGCCGCAACGCCTTCTGGTCAAAAAGCTCGCTCGTTTATCAGATTGAGGGCGCGCTTGCCTTGGTGGAATCAAAAGAAGTGCGTTGCGAAGTGAAAGCTGATGGGGAAACCGTCTATTCCGGCGCGTTTTTCGGAGGCTTCGTAGGAAACGGAAAGGCAAACGGCAGCGGGCTTTACTGGTTGCCTGAAGCAGCGCTTTCGGATGGAAAGATGGATTTCATCGTGTTTCCAAAACCCAGCATCCTTGAAATGGGAAAAACGATCAAAGAGGTTAAGAATAGGCGAAGACCGGCGTTCAACCATTATTCTTCGAAGGCTTCTGATCTGACGTTCCACTTTGATCAAGAAGTCGCCTTAGAGCTTGACGGTGACTTGTGTGAATCAAAGGCGGTTCTTGAGTTCCACGCCCTTCCTCGGGCGCTTCGCGTATGGAGGGCGTCGAACTAGGAAAAAAGTTCCTGGTATTTGGCGTCTCTTTTTCAATCTCACCCCTTTACTGACTAAAATTTGATCA
>JBFMCE010000110.1:0-10510 GCA_040754655.1 Bdellovibrionota bacterium
CGCATGCATGAGAATATAGCTTTTCACCCTTGGATAGAGACTGGAATAGAACGAGAGCGCTGCAAGCATCGACATCATGCCGGCCGCCAACACACCCCAAAAGCGTTCAGACGGCATTGGGATTTCTTCAAAGGTCTTGAAGACCCTGGGACCTATGTTGATCAAATAGAAAAATTCCTCGGGCATGAAGAAAAAGAACAACCCGCCCACGCTATAGACGAAGGTGAATATCCGCATGACCCAAATAAATTGTTGAGCTGGTTGCATAAAGGGTCGCCCTCAAAAGCCCTGATCTCGATGTCACTATACATTAGAGCACACCATATGCCCGCAAAATTTCAGAAATCGAATGACGGTCCGATTCAAAACTTCTTTTTCCGCGAAAGACTTCAGGGGCGGCGAAAAGCGGGGTCGCCTCAAACCCTTCAAGGTCGAGAGTCCAATCAACGTAAGCGACAGTGATTGCGCCGCTTTGATCGCGGTCGATGAGGATGTTTGACGGAGAAAGATCTCCGTGGATAAAACCTTCTTCTCGCCAGAGCGGGGTTTGCAGAAAAAGCATTTCTCGAAGATCGGCCCAATCTTGAGGCGCAAGTTCTTGCGAAACTTCCGAGAGCGGCGATCCTTTGACGAGCGCTTGCGCAATTCTGATTCGACCATCGACAAACCCGTACTCAATGAGCCTCGGTACGTGGCTGGGAGGCCTCTGTTTGATTCTTTCCAACCTTTTTGAAACACGTCGCAAGGCGTTTTGAGGAAAACGCCTGTAAGTGACGAGCTCATGGCGATGAGTGGGGACGCTCATAAATGACGCTCACTTCTGTTTTGCTGATCAGGCAGATCCGAGAGACATACCGAGAACCATTTGAGTTTTTTCGATCCACTTGCACGATCAAATCAATACTGGAACGAATCCATTCTTGGATCGAAGCCGTGGTGAGGTTCGCCGAGCCGAGAAGCGCAAGCAGCTCGAGACGTTGCAATGCTTGTTCCGGCGAGTTGGCGTGAACCGTCGTGAGGCTGCCCGGGTGACCCGTGTTCAATGCCTGCAGCATCTCTAGAACCTCGGCGCCGCGGCACTCGCCCATGATGATGCGGTCGGGCCGCATGCGAAGAGAGCATTGCACAAGTTGCCTGAGAGTGACTTCTCCGATTCCTTCGGCGCTTGGTTTTCTGGATTGCAGTTGAATCAAATTTTGCAAGGGAGGTTTCAGTTCAAGAGTGTCTTCGATGGTAATGATGCGTTCTTCAGGACTGAAATAAGCGCAGAGAAAATTCAAGAGACTCGTCTTGCCAGTGCTCGTTCCTCCCGAGATCACGATGTTTTTTTTCTGAGCGACGGCGTTCTTTAAAATTCGAAGCGAATTTTCATCAAGCCAACCGCTCGTAAGGGCTTGGTCTTCGGTTCGAGGCGCTGATCCGAACCTTCGAATCGTGACTGAGATCTCGCGTGCTGTTAAAGGAGGAAGCACGGCGTGCAGACGCGCGCCGTTTTCAAGAGTGGCCTCGCAAATCGGATGTTGAAGATCAAGCCGTCGTCCGACCCGATTTGCGGTTCGCGCGATCCAAGCCTCATAGGTTTGCCGGGTGAAGAATCGAAGTTCGGTTTTTTGAAGCCCTTTGCCTTGGTCGACGTAAATCGAGTCATGCGCATTGATGAGGATTTCCTTGCAAGCCTCTTGGTCGAGCAGTTTGCGAATAGGCCCATCGCCGTGAAACTCGTGGTAGACCGTATCAAGAATGCCTTGTTTCTCTTCTGAAGAGAGATTCTTTGCCTTTCGATTGAGCTCACTGTCAATTTGTTGAAAGGCGCGCAAGGGATCTTGGTTCACCAGGCGTCCATAGTGAAGCCCGATGCTAGAGAGCAGCTGCTCATGAGAATCGCCTTTTGAATCTTCTGATGCCCAATGCCAATTCAGGGAAAATGGCCCTAAGCCGAGCGGGTCTTGAGAAGGCCATGCGACGAGCGTTTCAGAAGGGAGGCGGTCAGGGTTTTGGCCCAAGTAAGACCCATTTCGACTGTTGAGATCGAGATAAGATACGACCTTGTCCTCAACCAAAAGACGCCCGTGTAGTTTTGAGATCGTAGGAAACTGAAGCGGAATATCGCAGTTTCTGGCAGACCCAATCAGGTAGCTCCCCAGCCCAAGCGTCAAGAATTTTGACTCAGCACGAGGGGCTTCGATCTTAAGAACGATCAATCCAAGAT
Organism: Bdellovibrionota bacterium; assembly: GCA_040754655.1. Taxonomy (GTDB): domain Bacteria; phylum Bdellovibrionota; class UBA1018; order UBA1018; family UBA923; genus JBFMCE01. The sequence continues at coordinate 2,210 of JBFMCE010000110.1, forward strand.
TCTCCATTTCTTATCAAATTCAATTCCGTAATGTGACTTCAAGGGCAGCTCAGCCTGAGGTGCGCGAAGTTCGGGCAGAAGCGCCACCAAGAGCTCGCTCTCGTGGTCTCGAAACCTTCGTGACTTGAAAAGCTCACCGATCAAAGGAATGTCCCCTAGCAGCGGAAGCTTATCGACGTCCTTTGATGCGCTTGCTTGAAACAGCCCCGTTAAAAGCAAGGGCACTCCTTCTATCGCATCCACTTCGGTCGACATTCGACTGCTGCGCAAGCCGGGTACGCCGTCGACGGAAGTCGCTTCGTCTAGATGGCTAGACTCGGTGTCGATTTTGGTTCTGACATGCTTTCCGGCGATTCCCACGACGTGGATCTTGATCTTCAACCCGTAGTGGCGCCAAATGACCTTATTCTCAAAGTGACCGGTGATGCGTATCGGAATCTCGCCACCCGCGGAAAGTTCGGCGTGCGATCCGTTTTTCACTGCGATCGAGGGCTCGGCCAAGACTTTGGCCTGTCCGCGTGACGATAAATGACTCAAGCTGGCCGTCCAACTTGGGTTGAAAAGAAACTGCTGAGGCGCAAGCACGATGCTTTTTGAAAGCGAACTCGGCCAAGAAAGACCCAACGCCACGTGAGCCTCGCGAGAGAGTTCCAAAATAAAAATGCGCACGAAAACAGTAGGATCGATCTTAATCGGAATCGCCACGTGGTTTTCGATGTTTGGCAAAACAGCTTGGGCGACTTCATAGGCTTGTTCAACTTCGGTCGGGCTTCCCACCGAGCCTTCGAGAAAAAAGCGGTTGCCGGCATGGGTCACCTTTACGCCCGCTAAGTTTCTCTGCGCGAGCGCTGCGTGTACTTGCTCAATCAGGCTCTCTTTGATGCCTGAGGCTGGAAGTGCGAGTACAAGGAGGTTCTTCGGGAAGTTTTTAAGGTGCAAAAGCACCCTCTGGTAGGCGGCTCGCCCCAAGATTTCGCCCTGAACAAGCGTCTTATCGCCAAGCGCGCTAATTCGAACTCCGGGCAGCTGGTTGAGTTCTGAAAGGGTGTGGCTCCATGAAGAGGAAGCACTTGAGTGATTGCCTGGCCTCACCACGACGTTGACATTGATTTTCTGGCCCTGTGTTTCAAGTTCTAAGACGGCGTTACCAGGTGTTTTACCTACAAGAAGTACTCCTTCAGGTGTTTGATGAGCCTGTGCGATGCGTTCAGGGGTAACACGGGCGGATTGAGCCACTACTCCTTCTATAGGGTATCTTTGGCCTTGTCTCAGGTAGAGTGTCGGCATCTCCTTTGGTTTTTCTCGGTCGGAAGCAGAACCCTCAAAATAGGGAGCCGTTAAAATCAGAAAGAAAAGAAAGTATGCTGGATTGATCTTCACGAGAGCGGCTTTAGCAAGCCGTGGGCCACCTCAGGCTCGCGACCCTACTTCTGCCACGGGTTCTCATTGACAGTGCTTGGTAGCGTAAAGTAAGGTAATTTCCTTATTTGAGGAGAGAAGTTTTTATGCCATCACGTAAAGGAAGAACCAATCTGCAGCGTAAGATTCGAAAGGCGCGAAAAGGTGCCAAACGCAAGAAAATGGCCCGAAATAAGGGCACGACTCCAAAGTTTCCAGTCCATCTCAATTCGTAATCTATTTCAATACATCAAAGGAGAGAGAATGAAAGGCAGCTACCTCTTTACCAGTGAATCCGTCACGGAAGGACATCCTGATAAGATATGCGACAAGATTTCCGATGCGGTACTGGATGCGTATCTCGCACAAGACCCCAAGGCCAGAGTAGCCGTGGAAAGTTTGTCCGCAACAGGCTTGATCGTAGTCGCTGGCCAAGTGACGGCTACTGGAAACCCTGTTGATCTTCAAGAGGTGGTTCGTCAGCAAATCAAAGAGATTGGCTATGATTCTTCTGACAAGGGTTTTGATTACAAGACCTGTGCTGTTCTTTCTCAGCTTGATAAGCAGTCTCCTGATATCTCGCAAGGTGTGACCGAAGGGGAAGGGCTCTTTAAAGAGCAAGGCGCGGGTGATCAAGGCTTGATGTTCGGTTATGCCGTGGATGAAACGGCAGAGCATATGCCTTTGAGCATTGATCTGGCGCATAAGCTTGCGCTGAGGCTTACAGAAGCTCGAAAAAATGGGACATTGGGTTTTTTACGTCCTGACGGTAAGACTCAAGTGACCGTTGAGTATGAGAATGACCGTCCAAAACGCCTAGATGCTGTTGTGATCTCGAGCCAGCATGCAGATCAAGTGACTTATGAGCAAATCAAAGAGTCGATCGTCGAAGAAGTCGTCAAAAAGACGATTTCGAAAGATCTGATCGATTCTAAAACCAAGTTTTTCATCAATCCGACCGGACGCTTCGTTACCGGTGGCCCAATGGGCGACACTGGTTTGACGGGTCGAAAGATCATTGTAGATACCTACGGCGGACATGGCGCTCACGGCGGCGGTGCCTTCAGTGGAAAAGATCCTACAAAGGTTGACCGATCTGCTTGCTATATGGCCAGGTACGCTGCAAAGAACATTGTGGCTGCGGGTTTGGCTCGTAGGTGCCTTGTTCAGGTCGCTTATGCAATTGGCGTGGCTGATCCTGTTTCTTTGATGGTTCAAACCTATGGAACAGAGACTGTGCCTGTTTCAAAGATTGAGATGGCGGTACGCGAGACCTTTAACTTCAAGCCTGCCGGCATCATCTCGACCTTAAACTTACTCAGGCCTATTTATAATAAAACTGCTGCATACGGACATTTTGGCCGGCGCGAAAAAGACTTTACTTGGGAAGCCATCGATAAAGCTACTCAGCTGAAATCATTGGCGACTTGATCGTTCACTTCTTTTGCTCCCCCGAGCGCTACTTGAAATAGCGATCGGGGGAGCAAAAAAACACCCTTACATTCATAGGTTTTTCTGCTGACCTTCGTATTTCGATTTATACTGAGATACGATGCTTTATTTTTTACTCTTCCTCATCCGTTATTTCCCGTTTTGGGCGATACCTGTCGCTTTGGTCATTTTTGAAATCGGTGTTTATTATTACAACCGCCGCCAACGGTTTGCTTTTGTTCTTTTTTTTGGAGCCGCAGCGACATTGACCCTCACTTCAATCGCTTGGCTGGTGTTTGAGGGGTACTGGCGCGCGGGTCCAATTGTTAAAAAATTCTTTGATTCTTTCACGACTGATTTATGAAACGGGTTCGATATTTAGCGCGAAATCTTCAAGGGTAACTTTTGCCGTCGTTGGTAAATTGACACGGCTCTAAATCCTGTTAGCATTTTGAGTAGAGCGGGCGTTTGATCTGCCACAATGTGCTGGTGTCTTGAATGTTTTTAGTTGTGAGTGGTGCAAGACAGATCTTCTAGGACGGAGGACTGAAGTGGGGGCCAAGGAAATAAATGAAGGGCGATCGGGGATAAATTTAAACGACATGACGGAGTTGGCCAAACCGCAGACGGATGTTGCGGATAGCGTACAAGGAAGCAACGCATTTGGCGGGATCATTGGGAGAAGCCCAGCGATCCACAAAGTCTTTGAAGCTATTCGAAAAGTCGCGGATACCGACAGCACTGTATTGATCTCAGGCGAAAGCGGCACAGGAAAAGAGCTGGTTGCGCGCGCCATCCATTGTTTTTCTTCACGAGTAAAAGGCCCGTTGGTTCCCGTGAACTGCGGAGCCATTCCTTCCGAGCTTCTTGAAAGCGAGCTTTTCGGACATGTGAAAGGGGCGTTCACTGGCGCGATTTCGAATCGACAGGGACGTTTTGAGTTGGCGCAAGGTGGAAGCATCTTCCTTGATGAAATTGGCGATATGCCGGCGATGCTTCAGGTAAAGCTTCTGCGCGTTCTTCAAGAGCGCACTTTTGAGCCCGTAGGTTCGACCAAGTCCATTCCTGCCGATGTGCGTATCATCGCCGCGACCAATAAAGATCTGGAAGTAGCCGTCAAAGACAAGTCGTTTCGGGAAGACCTGTATTATCGGCTCAATGTGATTCCGATTCACATTCCGGCGTTGCGCGAACGTAAAAGCGATGTGCCCTTCTTGATTGAGCACTTCGCGGCGCGATTCAACCTCGAGAAGAAGCGCTCAGTGCAGTTTAATAATACGGAAGTGGTCGACCTTCTTTTGCGTTACGACTGGCCTGGTAACGTACGCGAGCTTGAAAACTTGGTTGAGCGGTTGGTGGTATTTTGCGGCGATGGGCAAGTTGAGCTCAAGGATCTTCCTTCAAAGATATTTGAGCGCGTGGAGCTGTCTCAAAGTCAGCCAGGCGCGCAAGGCAAGTTCGGGTTTGCGACCCATGTGATGGCCCAGATGGCGGCAGGAGATTTGAGCTTGGCGGACGGCGTGCACTTCCCGCGTTTCGTGATACCCGATGACGGCATCGATCTGCGCGAGATCATCAATACCTTTGAGAACGACCTCCTCATGCAAGCTCTTTCAAGAACCAAGGGAAATAAGAATAAGGCCAGCGAGCTTCTCAAGATGAACCGCACTACCCTGGTTGAGAAGTTGAAGAAAAAAAATCTCCAGTTCGAAGTATGATGAGCGATCGGACCTCAAAGATTTTGATCATGAGAGGCTATTTCTTCTCTCTCGACGCTTCCCTGGAATCCTCTACGCTTTTCTTGATGAAGTATTTCAAGACCCGGTTGCGGTTCGCGCCGCCAACAAGCGTCTTGATATCATCATAAAGCGAAGGGTCATTGATGAGCGCGCCTACAGTGCCTTGACCGCTATCGATTTTCGCGATGACCGAGTTCAGTCGTTCCATCGACTTGCGCAAATCTTTGGTTCCGTTGTTGATGTTGTTTGAAAGGCCGGTCATGTTCCTGAAAAACGCTTCCGCCCGCCCGTCCCGGGCAAAACTCCCCAGTATGGTTTCCACATGAGAGAGCGAGTTCTTGAGGCGATCCAGCACTTCGTCCGCGTTGGTGAGGTAGTCTTTCAAGTCTTTTGGCAATTCTGTCTTAAGCTCCGAATTGTCAGGAGCCGGCGGGCCTCCGGGAGTGCCGGCGTAAACGACCAAATAGCGGTCACCCAACACGCCTTGTGTTTGAATGCCAACGATGCTGTCGTTGCGAACCGCGTTCCTGAATTTCTTGGCTATCGTGAACGTCACATGCACGTCGCCTGAATTGTCGAGCAACTTGATTTGATTCACTTGGCCGACCTTCACGCCAGCGATCTTGACCGTTGCGCCCTCGACCAGTCCTTCGATCTGTGGAAACTTCGCATAGAAGGTTGATCCGCGTTGGAAGAGCATTGTTCCGCCGCCCAGCAAGAGAATCGTCAGCATGATGAGGCCGACTCCCAAAGCAACGAAAATGCCGACTTTCACTTCCACTTCAATTGAACGGGTCAATGGATCTCCTCTCCGTTGATGAACGCCTTCACGAACGGGTCTTTCGAATTCTTCACGTTTTCAGTTGTATCAAGCGTATGGATACGCCCATTGTAGAGGATGGCAACCCGGTCAGCAACTTCGAAGGCTGCTGGGATATCGTGAGTGACAAAGATTGCCGCATTTCCGCCTTCCCGCTTTTGGGTTTGGATGCGCTTCATCAGGTCAAGCAATCGTTGCGTGTTGAAGGGGTCGAGGCCTGCCGTCGGCTCGTCATATAAAATGATTTTCGGCTTCATGATGATGGCGCGAGCAGCCCCGACTCGCTTTTGCATGCCGCCAGACAAATTGGCCGGCAAAAGCTTCTCGCAGCCTTTGAGCCCGATCAGTTCAAGCATTTCTTGGATGCGCTCTCGGATCTCGACTTCAGAGAGCTGCGTATGCTCTTCAAGCGGGTAGGCGAGGTTTTCTTCAACCGTCATAGAGTCGAAGAGCGCCCCGTTTTGAAATACGTATCCAATCTTTTTTCTCACCTCGACCAACTCTTCTTCGCCGCACTTGGTGATGTCTTGTTCTTCGAAAACAATTTGCCCTTTGTCAGGACGCTCTAGGCCTATGATGCTTCTCAAGATCACGCTCTTGCCGGTGCCGCTTCCGCCAAAGAGCGCTAAGATTTCGCCGTCAATCAGATCGAAGGTCACGCCTTGGTGAATCTTCTTTGGGCCAAAGGCTTTGTGGATATTCTGCAATGACAAGATGGGTTGACGTGGGTTCATTTTGAATAAGGAAAGAGCATGATAAAAAGTTTTGTTAAAAAGAAGTCCGAGACCATGATGAAAATGTTTGTGGTAACCACCACAAAGGTCGTTGAGTCTCCAACACCCCGCGTTCCACCTGTGGTTCGCATCCCTCGGTAGCATGCCGTTAGGGCGATAAAGATGGCAAAGACCAGGGTCTTCACAAATCCCATCAGGAAATCATGAAAAGTCAGGGTCTCAATGGCCTTTACGAAGAAAAAATCTGGGGTTTGCCCCAGTTCTTTCACAGTCACGAGCATTCCGCCAAAGAGACCGATGAAATTGGCGAAAACGGTGAGCAGCGGCAAAGTGATCATGGTCGCGATAAGCCGAGGGATGACGATCTTTTTAATGGGACTCGTTCCGAGCGCCCGCATCGCGTCAATTTGCTGGGTCACATTCATCGATCCCACTTCGGCCGTGATGCCTGAACCAATTCGGGCCGCGACGAGCAGGCTTGTAAATACGGGACCCATCTCACGCACGAAGGCTAGAGCAAGGACCTTGGGGACATAGAGCTTGCCGCCAAACTTTTCGAGTCCGTAACCAAATTGCAGGGCCATGACCGATCCGGTGGCGATCGCCGTGACCGCAACGAGCATGAATGACTTCACCCCGATTCGAAACATCTGCTCGAGGGTCAAATAGAAGTAAAAAGGGGGGCGAAAGACTTCTCTGACGCAGTCGATGCCCAAGGCAAAAACACCGCCCGCAAACTGAATAAAGCCAAGAACTTGCGTGCCTATGCGCCTAAAAAAGTTGTGGTCAGCTTGGTTGCTAATTGACATGAAACCCCTTTAAAAAGCGATCAAAGTCTGAAGCTTGTGCTTCAAAGTGCTCGGGCTTGGCTACGTACATGAAGTCATAGGTGCAGCCTGACTTTTGCAAGACCACGGCGCGGATTTTCACCGGAGACGCCTTGCCTTGTTTGCTGGGTTCTCGTTGTTGGTTCATTCCGGCGTCGACCGTCGACTCTAAGGCTTTTGCCCCGTCGATGTCGATTTCTCGGGTTTCAGCCGGTCCCCGGGTGTCGATGCCCATAAGCAAGTGTCTCGACAAGTCCTCAAGGCTTGCGTCCCTGTATTCGCGGCAGACACTATTAATTGAAATGATTGAGCCCGTATGTTTGTGCTCAAAAGCGACGTCGCCCGTCTCGGCCAAGTCCTCACGTGTTTGCGAAGGCAAGAGCCTCCAATGATTTGACGGATCGCGATCGAGTCTCGTGACCGTGTAATCATGACTCTTGTTGTCTACTCGTTGATCACCCCCGAAGATCAGACCGCATCCCGAGGCGTAAACCCCTAAAAACACAAGTAAGAGAAGCGACCGCAGTCGCAAAATCAATTGAGAACGAATTTGCCGTAACAGAAAATCCCCCGCCCCAAGAGAGTTCAAGTATCTTCTCAAATCTATGAAAAACCTAGAGAATCGTCAACTTAACTGACGACTCTTCATCGCAAACTTCAATCTCGTCAAAGTTTTGACTTAAACTGGGGTCAAAACGTGGACGGTAGGCAGAAACTTGGCGGCGACTTTTACGCCTCGGGCAAAAAAGTTCAGTGATTTCATTGCACGGGGAAATTTATTTGCAGCGGCAATTTTGGCACAAGTTGTGCTTTAAGTGGCAGTGGGGGACGAAGCACGCTTGCCCATCAGTTGCGTGCAAAACAAGTTCAAATGCGAGACGCCAAGGAAGGCAATCGAATTCGAAGATTAAGGATGAACTGCGAACGCGCACTGGCGATATCGGGTGCGTTATTCCTGTTTCCGGTAGGGCTTTTAGCGGCCCAACCCAGCTTCGATTCGTATCAAACCCATTCGCATTTCGTGATTCCCGTGGATCCCAACGTTTCATACTCGGTTACGCCTATTGAGGATGGAAAGAAAACCATCGGATTGAGGCTTGTTCTCTCTGGGTTAAAAACAGAGATCGCGTCGTTGGGCGGAAAGAGAGATCTGCGCACCCGGTCGATCACCGCGAAGCGTTTGACAGAGAACTCTGAGCCCAAGGTCATTTATGAATTCTTGTTCAGTGCTCAAGCAACCAAACTTGGCGTCGAGCATTTTGACTATCGAAACAAAGTTCCTTCAGAAATTGCGCTCGATTATTGGTTGAAGTCGCAGAAAATTGATCCTAAACCGACGCCAACGAAAGCTG
>JBFMCE010000111.1:0-10437 GCA_040754655.1 Bdellovibrionota bacterium
GCCAGAACTGAAGAAGAGTTGGAGAAGGCGCTAGTGGAAGCGATTAAACTCATCACCCCAAGTGATTGTTTGGGGTGGTTCGGGCACTGCGGCTATCAGGTCGCATCCAATTGCAATTAGCTGTAGTCTTCATCCAAGCAACCAACTCCTTATCAATTTCGCGTCCCCAGTGAACACCTCGGTCAAACAACATCTGTTCAGAGACGCGGTGTGACCCGAAGAAATCTGAAAGCGTCTCGATAACGAGGTTGATGTCAAAGGTGCGGCAAGAGAAAACATCTATGAACGCCTCGCCTAAACAAGGGTAGGTGTGGATTGCCGCGTGGGATTCATATAGAATAATGACCGATGAACAGCCAGCCTTCTCAACTGGCCCTTCTTCTTGTCCCACCACAGGACCCACCAAAATTCGCATTCCGATTCGTTGAACGACGGCGATAAGGAATTGAGCGACCATCTGCGGATCGGCCAAGGCCTTGATATTCTGGACTTCGGATATCCTCAGTACCAGATGTAATCCGTATACCTGCGAACCGTGATGATCCATCGAGACTACCTCATTAGTAGTAGCACTACTACCACCTTTTATGATAGTAGCACTACTACCAAATGTCAATAGCCAAAAGTGAAAATTTTTGGGAAGTCTCTGGGATTCAGTTATGGTCAGAAAAGCGGGGTCGAAGACGCACTAGAGAAGGTTGTGCGAGCATCGAGCGCAGTCGAGTGCCTCAACTCGATACTTCGGCCATACGCGGCGGTCAAGAAGCAACTGAGTCAGAAGTTTTTGGCGCTGATAGCCCTCTACTGGGACATGCACCCGCTGCCGAAAAGAAGTGGAAGAACACCGTTTCAAGAGAAGGGAGTGAGTTTGGGAACGGAGGACTGGGTAGAGGCGCTGGAGTTGGAGATGTCGCGGATGCGCCTGGTTGAGTCACATACGGCATAAGAGTTGAAGAGAAATGAGCGGCTGATGATTACAGATGCTGACAGCGGATCGGCGTCGGGGTGGGGCTGTGATCAGTTGAATTGTGAAGATATTTCGACCCACTTTTTCGACGCAAACAGGACTATGCATGTGGCTTCAGAAACATTTAACTCGATTTCTTGACACTTATGAGGATCGGATGTATATATTCCGCATAATCTTTTACCGATTTTGGTAATAACGAGGGCCGGGGGCCTTAAGACCCACCGGCTCGCTATCTAGCTTTGAGAGGCCCCATGAAGTTGAAAGGACTTGCCCTTACGCTTCCTATCTGTGATCTTCGCCCCTGTCTCGACCCCGAATCACGCCTGAAATCATTATCACCAGATGTTGCTACGCTGGGTGAAACTCACATCATTGGATTTGGAGCTGCAAAGAGACGAAAGCTCAATATCCCTTGGCGAGAGCGAGACACGGTCTTCTTCAAATGTCACGGCGCAATTTCTCTTCCAGAGTACATGCCAGACGGCGAGTCTGTAGATCGAGCCGTTCGGCGGCTCTACTTAGACGAGCTTGCCTTGGTTCGATTTGAGTTTATGATTTTTGGTCCCCCCAAACATCATTTTGTTGAATACCGGCGTCGCGCAGATGAATTCGCGCGAGATTTTTGGGAAAGCAGGCTGAGGATAACCGAACGACGCTGCAAAACTGAGGAGACCTTCGCAACGGCGATCCCCAAGTTAGTCAACAAATTTGTTGCGATGACAACACCAGAGTTTAAGACTAGACCCATTCGATCCGATTTAGTTAAAGCCCTTGAACCACTGATTCAAGTTATTGCTGAAATTTCGGCTAAGGAACGTGAAGCCCTGAACCCGGAACATTCATATGATGAAAGCAAGATTTGTTTAGCCTTCCGCTCCCTCAAAATGAAAGGTAGAGCTACATCTGTTGACACAGTATATATCACTTTTCCACCAGGATCATTCAATCGCCCTGGGAAGCCTGAATATGAACCGTTGGATCAAATAAGGGCTCACATGGCGTGGCTCCATGCAGATTTAGAAATTTTAACGCACATACTAAGAAAGTGCGTTCGTAATGAGATTGATCCTACCGTAGTTTCAGCTTACTTGAAAAGACTCGCCGATGGCCTTCGGGACGCCCCAAGACTTGGTCAACCAGAGCGAGAGATTCTAATCGAACTCGTTAGGGACATGGATAAGTTTCACCACAACCGCGTCTCCCTGCTCCTTGCGGGTCTAAGAGAGTCTGCGTTACCAACTCGGCTTAAAAACGAAGTTGATGATATGCTTCGCCGCTATCTATTGGGCGGCTCGCCACCAAAGGTAGAGTTGAAAAGGAGATATGAGGATATGACAACTGACGATTCAATTGAGCCATCTCCAAGAGTATTGATATCCTATGCTTGGGAAGATGCCGCTCATAAGCAGTGGGTAAAGGACCTTGGGACGAAGCTACGAACTGAAGGTGTAGATATCATTCTTGACGAATGGAGTACCGCCCTCGGAGATCGATTGCCACACTTTATGGAGCAAGCTGTTCATGGCAGCGATTTTGTCGTCTATATCTGCACTCCCGAATACAAACGTAAATCAGACGGTCGCATTAGAGGCGTTGGTTATGAAGGGAATATAATCACTGCGGAGCTCTACGCAACAAGTAATGAACGTAAATTTATACCTGTCTTAAGGAAGGGTACTTGGGATGATGCAACCCCAACTTGGGCAGGTGGTAAGCGAGGTGTTGATCTCACAGGCGATCCCTATTCTGAAGACCAGTATGAAGATCTGCTTCAGTGCCTTCATAGCTTAACAGAAGGACCGCCAGCGCTCGGCCCCAAACCGAGCAAAGACAGGTTTAAAGCTAAGGCTACGAAAAAGGATGCGGACACCGATACAGGATCTGGGACTGTAAAAGTAGGTGCCGCTCGACCTGTTACAGATGAAGACTTAAGAGATATGAAGCTTGAATTACAACATATCGATGCTCTCAATATAGGTAAAGCAGACAGTGATATTGGCGTAGTAAGGGGGAAGCTTCAAAAAATATATGTACTGGAAAATATGGTACGACGATTACAAGCTGAGGGGCGACCTGCTAAGGCTTGGCACTTACAGCGATGGATTTACAAAATAGAGAGAGAAGGGCGCGTATCAACAGATTTTCAACGACGGATAGATGAAATTAATGACATTGAGGCTGAGAGATCTGCACTTAGGGAAGATGAACGGCGAAAAGAGAGAAAATAAAACACTGTGATCTATACGGCTATTGTTTCGACCACCAGAGACCAGAAAGCCAGGAGTCACTTTATGAAGCTCCCCCGTTTCTAATCCGCTTACCATTAACCACCGCATCTTGTGTTCACCGACGCGCCGCGACCGGAGACGAACACAACGATTTGCGGCCACCGCTTCTATGTTCAAATGCTCGCGCTGCCACGCCACGAACCTGGCAAGCCAGATCGAGAAGGAACACGGCGACTTCATCGTGCGCTGCCTTGAATGTGGCGCTGAAAACGTCATCGCTCCGATCCTCAACAACAAAGCACCTCTGCCGACATTAGGAATAGTTGGCTGGCGCGATTAGAGCGTTTTACGCTGGTGATCATCAAACTGCTGCAGCCGATCAAGACCGATTTTTCTTTCAACTGGCTTATGCGCCCAAAAAAATCACACACATTTGCCCCAAGACCAATTTTTAGAAATAGGGTAATAGGAGGCACTCCCTGTTTTAACGATTTCACCGGCACGGAAGCCTTAGTTTATCCCCCTGCGCAGTGTGTTTTCCTGTGGTGCAAGCGCACGACGGGTTGGCTTCGTAGACGGTTGACTTTACCTCACCAGTAACCGGGTGGTACGTTAGCTGAGGGTGATATGACCTACCCATATAATTGGTCACCAAATTGACGAACTCTGCGACCGCGAGCCCGGCGACCACCGTATTTAGGAATATGACTGAAGGCGCTGATATATCAGCGCCAGTGACATACCCCTCTTGAGCTAACTTGCCTCGCTCTTCACGTGGGAGACTTTCTTCAGCTATCCTCTTCCCATCAAGGACACCGTAGCACCAGAGACATGCCTGCTTTGGTAGGATGAGATATACTCTTCCGTTTGCAGCCGTAATGTGACCATTCCGACTGTCTATTCTGTTGCCCATATCAATTACCGGAGTCAGGTATTGATAGACGAACTGATTCAGAATCGCCCGCGACCATTGATTATCAGTGCAGCAAAAAATGACATCAGCCTGACGTAACTCTAAGGCGATTGCTTCGCTGATGATGTTACCCTTTATCGTGCTGACTTCCGTTCCAAATCCCACGGAGTTTGCCAAACGCTCAACTATTTCTACTTTGGCTCTACGGGATGTGATATCTTCCAGTGTTGAGTTGTATATCCGTGAGGTATTACTTGCCTCAACGTGATCATCATCCACTACAATGAGCCGCTGAACTCCTAGCCGGATGAGTTGATCAATAACGACTGAGCCAGTTCCTCCAGCACCGACGACTGCTACAACAGTCTCAGCAATTCGCTTTTGGCCGTCAGCGCCGAAGGCCTGCACCTGCCGGTCGTGAGTTTCCTGATGATATAAAGCGTGTTGGGCTTGCCGCCCATTGGCAGGGATCTTACTGATTGTCGATCCGATCAATGTTATGTGTGCGAGTTGGTGCATTACTGCATCAGGCAGCCAAACACGACCACATACGACACGCTGCCCAAATACTAAACTTGCGTGAGGTCCTTCAGGCACTCGCTGATAGAAATTATTGAAGCTCTCTATATCTCCCTGATCATCTACCCAGGAGAAGTCAACCTCATCTCGGCAAAACGGATGACTATGCGTGAGCACAATGCTCTGATTATTCAGCCTTGCTCGCTTCATCACACGAGCTACGGTCTCAGGTGAAATCTGCAGCCGATCACTCCTCTGGGTGATGAAATCCTCCGCGCGAAGCTTGATGATTTCTTGGACAAGCAGCTTGACCTTACGCGGATGAACACTGCGGCCACAGAGCAAATATGCAGCGTACTCTGTTCGGGGATCACCGAGGAGGTGATCTTGCAGTTCGTAAAGGTGCGACTCTTGAATTACGACTTCGTATACCGGTTCGCTCATTGCTTTTGCTCCAACCTGCTATCAATGAATTTGAGGTAACTTATGAGACCATCACTCGAAGGATTCCACCTGTGCGGATGCCAAGAGAAGCGCAGCCAAGCCTGCCCAAGATTTTGCTCGATGGAGGTGTTGGCCGGCATTGCTCCATTGGCCAGCAATAGTTGAGGGTGCATCCAAAACATATCCATACCCCCAAGGGGGTAGTTTGGCGGCACTTTGATCAACAGAGGGCTGCTTTTCTGATTAAAGCCATTTGGCAAAGAATATTGCTCGATCACTACAAAGTCCCATCCACCCTCTTGTGGGTGGAGCTGAAGCGTGAATCCTTCACGCCTCAGCTCTTCGATCTCATCAGCTAGTTGGTTGTTCATTACCCCTACCCCAAATTGCCGGGAACAACGCCATAAAAACGCATCCCGTTTTTCAATTTGACTTCTTCATTGTCGCGGATTCCCTTATCTGGCTCTGGACCAGGAACCTCCAGGAAGAGTTGATAGTCAGCAGGTATGCCGCCCAAGTGCTTGATCTCGGCTCCTGTCATTACTGGCTTGGGGGCAACGAACTTTTTTCCGTTAATGAAAATGTTGATGTGGAGAGGCGCTACTTTGCCCTCCTCTTTAGGTTTATGCATTTCTTCCATCGTGAAACCTCCTGAATCTGTAACTGACAACCATCGGGGTTACTGGTCGTCTTGAATGAACCTTTTCATCGGTTCACCTATGATTCGCTTGAGCAGGTCTGTTTTTGCCATTAGTAATTTCGACCTGCTCCTTAGATATTTTTTGTCTGAGTGGCAAATTTCGCTTTGCTCAATCGAAATAGAAGTAGGCTAGAATGCTGCAGAGATAGCCTCGCGAACCGAATGAACAAAGAAAGCAGACTTTGGAGGTTTGTGCTTATGAAATATTGAGGAGGTTTCCTTCTGTGGACGACAAAAATTATGAAGGCGCTATTCAGTGGGAACGAGTTATTAAAAGATTGATGAGGTACGCACACTACTATGCCTGTAAAAAAGCAGGGTTTAAGGTGAACGAAACCAATGCTGAAGATATTATTTCTATTGGCATCAGCCCGTCAGACTTGATGTCCTCAGTCATTACTGATTTTATCGACGGCAAAATCCCACCAAACCCGACAAAGCTGCTGACCGAGAACTACTTGGTGAATTTACTACGGAAGGCATACAGAGAAGAGTTGATGAGCTTTTTTAGATCGCCTCGTGTAAAAACAACCAAGTATATGGATGAGATTGAACGCTATTCTAAAGATGGTGAGAAAATAGAAGAACCCTTTTTGAGTACCTACAAGGTTGAAAAGATACGTGGCGTGGATCAGCACCAAATCATAGGCGACCCTGTGCCGCAGCCGGACGAGGATCTAGACTATGAAGCCGAACTAAGAGTACTCTACCAGATATCAGATGGTGATCCGGAGGTCCAGGAGATGATCAAAGCCATTTGTGAACACGATTTGGAAACTCCGCGCGAAATAGCCACGTTTCTCAAAACGACCGCACAAGATATATACAACAGAAAGAAGAGAATGAGAAGAATGTACGAAGACCTAAGACAATCGTACCGAGAGAGAAAAAAGGCTGTCTAGTAAAGTCAAAGCCCTACAAAGGAGATTTATGACGACTGAAAAAAGACAAAAGGATCAACTGACAGTGAAGAACCCGAAAAAGGCTTGGCGCGTCATAGAGGATTTAATGCTTGATGATGAAGAAATGACCATCGATGAGTTGGACACCGAACTAAGAGCATCCGGTATTGACCCTGATGAATGTGTGAATAAGGTTTTCCAGGCCGCAGAAAGAATCGCGAGGGATCCTGAGCGGTCGGGTCGCGTGTCCCCACACGTGTCCGATATTCTAAGCCAACTATCGCAACGCCACCGCTCAGAAGCAAAGTCTGCGGCCAGCGATGAGCAACCTGAGAAAGACAAAAATACCCGCTCGACCTCTGCAGGAGGAGCGCAACAGGCGCAAGCTGCAGTCAGCAGTTTCTACCGTAATTACGAAAAAACGTCTAACAAGGACCGACAGCTTTTGGAGAAGAATGAAAAGCGTCTACAGAAGAAAGCTAAGAAACTCGCACGGAAAACGCGAACGTCGAAATAATTAATGATGGAGTTTGTAAGATGAGTGTCATTTATGCTCGCCGTATTATTGAGGGACGTGGAATAACCGATCCTAAAGAGATTGATCTTGAATCTATAGCAAACTCCCTAGAAGTAACGATTGAGGAGGCCGACCTAGACGGATGTGATGGTATATTACAAATGATACCAGACCCGAAGTGCGGCATCATCACTGTGAAGAAATCCATCAAAGAACCGGGCCAGAAGCGGTTTGTCATTGCTCACGAATTGGGTCACTATGAAACACCCAATCAGCCGAGTCAGGATTATCATTGCAGCACAGCGGATATGAGTCCGAAAGGTCATCGTTTTAAGCCGGAAGAGAGAGAGGCAAATGAATTTGCTGCAGAGTTGTTAATGCCAGAAAAGCTGTTTAAACCTAGAATGAAGAACAAGCGACCCAGTATGGATTTGATCAAATCTCTAGCAGGCGATTTTCAAACGACACTGACTGCCACACTCAGGAGATTCGTAAAGCTCACAGATTATCGCTGCGCAATGATTTCATCTGTTGACGGAAAAGTAGAATACTTTGTACCCTCTGGTGATTTTCATCATAGTATTAGTAATGGCACACCTCTCCATCCTAATTCTTATGCCATAGACTTCTTCAAGTCGGGAAGAATCGAGAATAAGATGCATTCAGTTTTTGCTAATACTTGGATTACAAGCGATCGAATAAGTCGAAATGCATGCATATACGAACATTCTATTGCCCAACCAAGTTACAAGTCTGTGCTAACACTTTTATGGATAAGTCAGGACATTGACGGGTTGCATTTTCCGGTGAAAAATTGAGCCATTTTCCGCTCAAACAGAGAGCCACTTTCAGAGGTTCACAACGCGAGGGCCGTCTGCGGCAATTGCCGTGCAACACGTGAGATAGCCACACAGGCCGTCAACGGCCCAGCTTGTTTTTGTGGCTCAAACTCTCACCGGAAAATGGCTCAAACTTCGAGCGGAAAATACACGGGTTCTACTCCCTAGATGAGTACGATGATCGAGAGCCAGATTTAGACCACTTCACCCCAGACGGTAAACGCTGGCGTTGGTAATTCATCAAACGCGCCTCGACACCGAAACAGCCAGACCCTTCCTTGATTGTCTGAGCGTACCAGTATCATCTAAGGCCATTGCCCAATTCATCCCTACTGCTATGCTTCAGACAGTCTGACGCTTCACTTCCCTACCGAATCAAAAACCAACTGTCAGGAGGAATAGCAATGGAACTTCTCACGGATGAACTGCGCTCGCAGCTTCCGCCGCTCTATGCCCAGGAAAAAGTTAAAGACCCAATGGTACACGCCAAATTCTTTACCCCCTGGACTCACTGGACGTGGTACGTGACCGAAGGCTCAGAGGAAGAAGGCGACTTTATCTTTTTCGGCTACGTCGCCGGTGACTTTGGAGAGTGGGGATATTTTTCGCTCAACGAGCTTGAGTCGGTTCGAGGGCCAGGGGGTCTGACCATCGAGCGCGATCTACATTTCACTCCCAAGCGCAAAAGCGAGATTCCAGACTTTCCCTAACCCACAACAACTGGCTACGGAAAAGGCAACGCCAATGCCAGAGGGTAGGATACTTCCCTGCCCTCTTGATTCATTCACCCGATGTGCTACGCTTCACTCATCATCAAATCTTCTCTGCCAATGCCCACCAGAAATCTCATCGCCCCTGATCTCATCGAGCAACACATCTACCTGATTCGCGGCCACAAGGTAATGCTTTCAACTGACCTGGCCGCTCTCTACGCCGTCGAGCCACGGGCGCTTGTCCAGGCAGTCAAGCGCAACCTCGACCGCTTCCCTGATGACTTTATGTTCCAACTGAGCAAGCGAGAGTTTGAGAATTTGAAATCACAAATTGTGACTTCAAGTTGGGGAGGACTGCGCCGCGCCACCCCTTACGCCTTCACCCAGGAAGGAGTAGCAATGCTTTCCAGTGTGCTGCGAAGCAAACAGGCAATCCAGGTCAACATCGCCATCATGCGAGCCTTTGTCCGGCTCCGCTCAATTTTGGCTGCGCATAAGGAACTGGCCCGAAAGATCGAGGCGCTGGAGCGAGAAACCAAGACGAATTTCAAAGCCGTCTTCGAGTTGATCAACAAATATCTCAAACCGCAATCACTGCCCAAGTCTTCAATCGGTTTTCGCACCGAAATAAATAAATAATCGAGCCATCACAGTCTGTGACACCAGAGAGCAGGGCCACTTCCCTGCTCTCTTTTTGCTGCCCAGTGGCAGTTGACTACAGATCAAAAGTGAGGTAAACATCGTCACACCCAATATACGGGTAAAAACGCACGGGCCGGACGCACGGGACTGGAGACACCTACCTTAACCCGGTCCGTGCTTTAATTTTCTTGGCCTACTATCCCCCCGCCTGCCGCACACGCTCTCTCAAAAACACCAAGCCGCCTTGCTCACGGGTCTTCCATTGTACCGAATTGCAGGCTCCCGGCTGTCAAGCCCCTCCAAAGAAATTCGGGGGCTTGCTTTTTTATCCTTCCCTCCTCGCCTACGCTTCGTCGTGAACATAAATCGCTTGCGCTTCCCCTACCTGTAGAAGAAGCCAATCGGCTTGACAGCGCCTGCAATTCGGTTGTTCGCCCCTTGCGGTGAGCATAGCAGCGCTGCGAGCCGCCAAGAAGAACGCGCTGAAAGAAAGGAACAAGTTATGTTCCAACAAGACAAACCAAAAAGCTTCATGCAGGAACTCGACCTGTGGAGCGATGAACATGTCATCGGCCCGCTGATCGATCCTCACTACAGCGATCCGGCTGAAAATCGTGAGGCGACCATCGCCCGCGTCAAGAAAGCCATCCGCGAGAAGGTTCTTGAATCTTATCGCAACGGCCAGGGCGCAGGCCCGGCCAAAGCAGGTGCGCGGAGGAGCTATGCAAAACGCTGAACTCCTGCGGCTACTGTTGGCGCTGGCCTTCGGGCTGGCGCTCCTGGCGCTGATGGAATTAGGCGATAGGCTAAAGCGCAAGCTTTACGCAACCGCCCGGCGCCGGCGCTAGAAGCGCAAGGCTCGGAAAGAATACACGCTTTCCGAGCCTTTCATCATTAACTGATTTGTTTATGTCCTATCTACAACTCACGTTTCGCTCATTTTGATTTGAGTTTCTGAGAAATGCGGAATCAGACAGTGATAAATCTCAGCACTAAATCCGAGCAGTTCAAGAATATGACCTTGCAAAGCGGAGAGCGGTGTCAGATACC
>JBFMCE010000112.1:0-10234 GCA_040754655.1 Bdellovibrionota bacterium
ATTTCAGCGTTGTAAAGTTGGCAGTAATGTTCGTGCACAAGGCGAACCACATCTGTCTTGGTTGCATCGGCAGCTGTCGCGAGTCTTTCTTCGCGCAATATCCAGCTCCCATCACTCTTGTTCTCTGGGTCGTCTTTGTGGGCGAGGTAGGGGAGGCCTTCTGAACCTGTAAGTTCTTTGTTGAGTGCGATCAAGCGAAGCACTTCTTTTGAAGTTGCTTCAGTTGCTACAAGCGTAGGGTTTGTAGAGCGGAGTGCATGCATGCGTGCGCAAAATTCGAGATCGGTATCTAGAGTGGTTTTTTCTTTTGTATCCGCGAGGTCATGGAATCCGATCAACCGCACAGTGAGGTGTTTTTTGACTTGATTGGCAATGTAGCAGATGCCTTGGTCATCATAACGCAGGGTCAATTTTTCAAAAGCCTCATAATTTTCTGTCCTAAACGAGTCATCGCCTTCGGGCACGAGCATGCGAAGCTGCCAAAGGTTGTAAGCCAACTCTTTAACGTCAAACTCGCGTGTCTCAGTGATTTCTAAAACTCGGCTTCGATCATCTGTTTTGATGGTGTAGCTTAGTCTTCGAAGGCCGTACGGGGTGAATGTGCTTGAAAGGGCACGTCCTTGAATCAATCTTGATCGCAGCTCTGCAATGCCACGATCATCGTAAGTCAAAGTGACCGTGCGATTAGTTCGATCTTCAGTTCTTGCATCGGGATCTTCATTAATCCGGTAGTGCCCCCCTTGTGAGATCGAAATCAAGCCATAAAGGCTGTTGCGGGCATCGCATTCAAAAACATAACCACCAGAAGCATTGGCGGGTCTGGCAGTGAAAGAAAGCATCGAGAAATAACACAGAACAAACACAACAATAGCCGGCCAAAAAGCTCTAAAGCGCATAAAGGTAGGTCCTCAAAGTTAAGGGCGTTTTGCCGGTTGTCTTTACCACAACGCGATAAAATATTAAATATTTGATGCTTTTGGGTGCTTATTTTAGCCTGCCAGGCGTAAAGCACCAAATGACTCAGTAAATCGGGCTTGTTCCAAACCCAACACATCGCGCCTATCTCTTTCGGAATTGGGTCACTATATTGCAGGTAAAGAAGCGTGTATGGCGTTTAGATCCATTCTTATTGCCGGCGCAGGAACGATGGGGCGAGGAATCGCTGAGCTCGTAGCTCTTGCGGGGTTTGAAGTTCAGCTCTGGGACCACTTTCCCAGCCAGTTGGGGCGCGCCTCAGCGGCCATCGAAAAGGCGCTTCGCAAGCAGAAGGCCATTGGAAGGATTTCTGAGAATCAATTCAACCTGACGCTTGAACGCATTCGTTTGATCTCTGACCTTAAAATCGCCCATTCGAAGACGGATTTGGTGATTGAAAGCGTCGTTGAAGACATGGAGATCAAGAAGAGCCTTTTTTCAGAAATCGAACGCCATATTCCCAACGCTTGGTTCATTTCCCACACCTCTAGCTTGAGCATCGAAGGTTTGGCTTCAGGGTTGAAGCGGCCAGAGCGTTTGATCGGGATGCATTTCTTCAATCCGGCTCCCGTCATGCCGTTGGTTGAGATCGTGTACTCGATCCGCACTGATAAGGCGTGGGTTCAAAATGCGGTGAAGCTGGCCGAGCATGACTTGGGCAAACAAACCATCGTTGTTCGCGATTCCCCCGGGTTCGCGTCGAGCAGGCTCGGCACGTCGATCGCCCTGGAAGCCATGCGCATGGTTGAAGATCGGGTGGCCTCAATCGAAGATATTGATAAGGCTATGGAGTTCGGCTACCGGCACCCGATGGGACCGCTCAGGCAGTCTGACTGGATCGGCCTTGATGTGAGGCTGAAGGTCGCTCAGGTTTTGTATCGTGAGTTGAAATCCGAGGCTTTTAAACCGCCCCGGCTTTTGGAAGAAATGGTCGCTCAGGGCAAACTCGGGAAGAAAAGCGGCGAAGGTTTTTACAAATGGCCTAAGGAGTCATGAGGAAACGAAAGACTTGCGCCCTGGGCCTTTCATCGTAACCCAAGAGCTCCATGAAGCCTGTCGCTGAGATTTCTGCCGAATCCAGTTGACCGTAAGCTTCGATCAATCCCCTCCAGGTCGCCGTGAACAGTGATTTCGTGGCGTCAATCTCTTGCATCTCAACTGAGGGTTTCACGATCAATTCAAGTTTCAGGTGATCAATGCGGATTCGGCGCCGAAGGGGGTAACGCGCGCCCGTTTGGGGGCTCTTCGCATATTCTATGTTTTCGATCTCAACTTCAGTCGCGATGAGATGCTTGGATTCGCCCGTGTCTTCGATCCAACTTCCCACGACCGTCTCATCGTGCAAAAACAAGATGAGTTCTTGCCCAGAGTTGAATTGCAGTGCGATTCGGCTGAGTTCCGCCGCGCCTTCATCGCGCAAGGGCGTCTTTTTTTCGTGGTCAAACCAGGCTAAGCCTTGGACTTCTTCCAACGCCCCATCTATGACGAGAAGGCCTTTGGCCTTCATGCGCGGGTAGCTGCAAACGTAGTTGTGATCGATGTAACCTTTTTGGCCATGAAAACTCATGGGCTTTGATTCTTGAAGTTCTAAATGCAAACTTTCATTGTCGCCGTTCGCGAAAACCGTGATTGAACCTTTTTCATTCCGATAGGCATGCCATCCCGACATTTCGACGTGAAACCGTCCTTCAGAAGCGAAGCCAGTTTTTTTTGAAAAAAAACCGCCTTGCTGCCAAGAACGAAAGGCCCTTGACGCATCAGCGTTCAATCGATCGGTGAGCGCGAATTGAGCCGAAAAAGAGCGTTGAGTGATCCAGCGCGCAGGAATGGCGCCTAAAAAATCGTTCTGCGTTCGATGGTCAAAAAACGAGAGCTGAAAACCATAAGTCCTACCCCGCATGGTGTGGAGAGCGCCCCAGAAAAGCCATCTCTGCGATTGTTTGTCTCGCCACGAAGTCAGTGCTTGGCTTTCACTGCGAAAACGTTCGATCTCAGGGCCAAAGGCTTCTGCAGGGGTAAGTAACGGAAACTTTTGAGTCGGCACGAGGCCTGTCAGGACCCGTAATTTTCGCTGCCATGAACTTAGCCGATCAAAGAATTTAGGAAGGACCTGTTTTTGTTTATTCATATGGATTGAGGGCTAAATCTATAAAGAGTTTTGAACTTATCTTTGTCTAAGATGGCTAATGCATTTACGCAAGACCAGGCTAAAGCCCTTAAATTGTTATTATTGTGTAACATGATCTATAAAACCTTTTAATATCAAATAGTTAAATCGCAAACTAATACTTGATCAATTTAGTATAAATTGTGAAAATAGCTAGGTTAACTCATTTATGAGTTTGGATTGAGGGACGTATGCCGACCATGGGGTTTATTTGGGGACGGAAGAAAAAGTTTTTAAGCGCTGCTCAAAGCTTCGGATGCGGCATGGCCTGCCTTGCAGGCCTTGCGAGCGTATCGTGTTCGCCCGCATTGCTTAACGCCGCCAGACAAGCGCTGTTAGCTTCTTCTAGCTCATCTTCCTCGAACTCGAGCAGCGGCGTGGCAGATATCGCCTTTGATGGCGATGGCTATCGTCTCACCCAAACTGGAGCAAGCACCCTGGCTGGTGGAAGCAACGAGGAAGTCTTTGACGTCAAGGTAGATTCCTCGGGACGCACTGTCGTCGTGGGCTATAGCGAAAATGCAGGCGGCGACAACATCGCGTTCGTCGCCCGTTATTTGAACAATGGCACTCTCGATACATCGTTTGGTGGCGGCGACGGGATATACTTCGGACGCACCGATGCAACCACAAGCTTGTTTTTAGGCGGTGGCGCCGACAAATGGGAGTCGGTTGCGATTGATTCTTCGACAGGAGACATTTTCGTATCCGGTGATTCTGCCGTGAGCGTCGCTCCAGACCAACGAAAAGCGGTGCTGATGAAACTCAGCTCAAGCGGGGCTCTCGACACCACCTTCAACAATCCTGACGGGTATGTGATCACAGAAATCCCAGGGGGGCTCGGATTCGCTCAAGAAGCAGTTGCCGGTGCGAATGATTATTACTCAGAAGGAAAGAAAGTTTTAACGTCGACTGGCAATACGGTCCTCATGGCAGGCACTGCTTATGCCCAGTCAGCGGGCGCTTGCGGAACGATGTGGAGCTGGTATGTCGCGCGATACACCAGCGCTGGCGCGCTTGATACTTCGTTCGGTGAAGGAGCAGGGCCGCGCACAGGATACAGGCTGAGTTCATATTGCAATGGCGGCGTTTTCACAGCCGCTCCTTGGGGAGGTACGGCAGTCGTATTAAAGAGCCTCGCTCAAAACCAGGCCACAGGTCAAATCATCGTAGTAGGCAATGTCAACGTGACCAGCAACCAAGCAGTGGTTGCGGCGTATGAGACCGATGGTGATTTTGATACGACGTTCAATACCACGGGTTATAACGTCGCAGGCGACAATGACTTTGGCGATGGCGCTGGAACTGACGAAGAAAGCCTTTACGGGCTCGCAATCGACGGCTCAGGGCGGATCATCACCGTTGGGTTTGCCAAACGTGGCGGCGGCACAGAAACCTCATCGTTGATCGCAAGATACACCGCTGCTGGCATATTAGATACGACGTTCAATACTCCGGGTACTGACGGTTTTCATGAAGGCCTTGACTACAATGCGGCTGGGTTTAGCGGGTCTTATACGCGAGAAAACTTTTATAAGGTGCTCATCGACTCTGCGACCGGAAAATACATCGCCGTGGGTGCGGCTGGTTGTGACTACGGATTGACTGCTGCGCCTACCCAGAGTTGCGGCCGAGGTTTGATCGTACGGTTCAATACGGATGGCACGGTCGATACGGCGTTCAATGCCGCTGCGACATTCCCGGGCGCGGCCGGTTCTATTCTCGGTCCAGACCCCACTTATGGCGGCGGTACTTCAGGTGGCGGCACATGGCGCGAATTGTTCAGGGTTATCGCAGAGCACCCGCTCGGGAAGTTCGTGGTTGCGGGTCCATCGCGAACGGCTGCGAGCGAGAATCGCGGCCTCGTGCTTCGATTCGACAGCTCGTGGAACTTAGACAACTAGGCTCGTGCCGGCTTGGTTAAGGAAGCTGGTAACCTTTCAGATTCGGTTTAGGTGCGATCACGACGGTTGCGGGCGTACCGTAAATCCCGTAAAATGATTTCATGAAATCTCTTAAGACTTCGCTGGCTTTGTCGGTCATTTCGCTCGCAGTTCTTTCATGCGCTCAACCTCAAGTTCAACCTGAACACGACGATCAATTTGATGCTGATCTCTGCAGCGAGCAAATGGGTTACGAACGCGGTATGAATGATGGTCGATCAGGCAAGACGATGAGTTCGAAGTTTACTCTGCGCTGTCGTGAAGACTTGCGCGCTTCGGCGCAAAAAGGGTACCGCGAAGGTTATCAAGAGGGTTCAAAGGTTTTTCAAGAAGAGCAGAAAAATCGCCGCGACCGACAGCCTCCGGTTGTTGGGTGGCCAAATCCCACCGGAACAGGCACGACGACGACCGGTTCTGGCAGACCCTCGATCAATATCAATATCGGTGGAAGTCAGAACACAGTTCCCGCTGCCGCAACTAGCAGCAATCCGCGCGCTTATTTTTGCAAGGTGCGCGCGTTCACGACTGACTTTGAAGACTTTGGGACGACCAAGCTTGAAGCACAGAAGAAAGTTCAAGGCGCTTGCGCGACGAGGTATCACCGCATGCATTGCGAAGACGTCGAATGCCAGGTGAATGAGTAGGAAAAAGCCGTTCCGAATTATTCCAATCCTTGCAAAGTCACAGTGAGGCCTGAGTTTTCTCTTTGCTTCATTGTTTCTAAGAAGGCATTGATGTTTGGATAGAAGTCAGGATCATAAAGTTTGGTCGCGTTTTGTAGGCTCACCTGTTCTTTCGACGACATTCCCTCAAGCACGATATTGATTTTCTTGATGCCCAATTCGCGCAGGCAATCTGCGCTGGGCCACTCGTCAAAGGGAGCGGTTGAGTCTAGGCCATGAATGTCTTGAATGACGAGATAGTTATTGAAGGCTGGGGATTCATCAGCAAGCAGTTCTTCTAAAATTGGAGTCGGATAGTAACCACTATAAAGTTCCAATAATGAAGTATCGGCTAAGAATGCTCCACTTATTTTGCTCTGTTCGACTGCTGCTGCGGAAAGATCAACAATGACCTGCTGGCTTTCAATGATCAGACTCACTTTCGCAAGTTTCTGTTTTAACTTGGTGATGATAGCGGCTATCTCTGCGGGGAGATCGGTCTGTGCCGGGTATTGCTTTTGGATAAGGTTCTCAATTTCTGCAATTTCTTCCTTCATCTTAGAGTATTGTTTTTTTAATGCTTCAAGTTTTTTTTGTGCCTTATAGAGAGACGCGAGATCTTCGGATCTTTTCTTTGAAGAGAAAGAGTGGGCGTCCTTTTGGGTCGGCAATCCTAGAAACCCGCAACGCGGATTGGGTTGAGTGAGAAAGAAGTCTGTGGCATGCGCCTCGCCGACATAGATGATGGTGAGTTCGTCTTCTTTCACGTCACGATGGTGCGTTTTCATGCGTTCGCGCATTCCAAGCATGCGTTTATGGCCTTCTCCGGGCGCAATTGCGCTCAATTGATTCGCGGCAGAATCTAATAGAAATCGGCGCAAAGATGCTGAGTGGTAGTCGACATCCATAATTTCTCGAATTTTTTCAGACTTGAAGTACGGGAACCTGTCTTTGCGAGTCACTGCGTTTCTAATTTCTTCGGGCGAATGGCTCTGTTGATTTGTTTTTCTGATTGCAGTCCATGGGGATGCACCGATGTACTTCCTGTTCCAATTCTCAATCGACGCTGTGCAACTGGGGCTGAGTTTGCGCTCAACGAAAGGTGTCCTCATACTAGTTGCAGCGTTTTCCTGGGCAAACGCATGGATGCAGCTAAGAATCGCGATCAGAGTGACAAAGATCGTAGAAAACGTATACTGTTTAGACAGTAAGACGTAGTTAAACACCTGATTTCTCCTCAAAACTCTCTTCAATAAATGAGAAGTTCAAGTTGCGTGCCGCGATAGGCGGGGTACCTCGGATACGCTATTTCCTTGATCCTCTTCCTCGTGTGTCGATCCATACGGCGGCGATGATGATGAGTCCCTTGATCACTTTTTGATAAAACTCGGTGATGTTGAGCAAACTCATGCCGTTGTTGATTACACCGATAAGGAAAGCACCCAAGACCGTGCCTCCGATGCTGCCTGAGCCGCCGCTAAGGCGTGTTCCGCCGATCACGACCGCGGCGATGGCGTCGAGTTCAAAGAGATCACCTGCGGTGGGCATCGCGCCGTTGAGACGCGCGGCAAGGATTGCGCCTGATAGCCCTGAAAGCGTGCCCATCAAGACATACACCCCAAGAGTCGTGCGACTCACGGGTATCCCTGAGAGAAATGCGGCGTCTGGGTTACTACCTGTTGCGATCACATAACGGCCATAGACAGTGTTCTGCAAAACAAAGTGGGCGACAAGCGCAAGGCCCAAGAAAATAAGCACAGGCACCGGTGCGCCACGATAGCCCGTGAATACATAAACAAAAACCGCCCCTACTAAAAGAGTGAGCACGATAGAGAGCTTGTTGCGCGCGGCAAGAGCGCTCCCTAAAGCCACCAGGGCAACCAGCACGGCAAGCACGGCTGAGAAGGTTTGTTCCAAGTACCCTTGGCCAAAAAAGTTGAAGGCCTCGCCTAGAGGAGCGACGGCTGCTCCATTTGAGAAAATGAGCGCTAGCCCGCGGGCGATCACCATGAGTCCTAGCGTAATGATAAAAGGCACAACCTTGGTTTTGACGATTAATAGGCCATTAAAGAGCCCGCAAAGAAAACCCACGCCTGTCGCCACTGACATCGCTATTAGCGCTTGAGACAAGGTTTGATCCGCGGTGCCCATGCTCACCTGAACAAGACCCGCCACGATGCCAGCAAGCGCCACTACGCTGCCTACGCTCAAGTCGATGCCCCCGGTCAAGATGACATAAGTCATGCCCACTGAGAGAATGCCGTTGATGCTCACCTGACGACACAGATTGGTGAGATTTCTAGCCGAGAAGAAATCGCCTTGGGTGGCGATTCCAACCACTAAAACCGTTACGGCGAAGATAAGCAAAGAGATGTATTTGCGCATAATTTACACACTCGCAGCATGCATGATTTTCTCAGGATCAAATTCGGCTTTTTCAAACTGACCACGCACCTGGCCTTGGCAAAGCACAACGACTCGGTCACTCAAACCCAACAGCTCTGGCATCTCGCTTGAGATCAGAAGAATTCCAACCCCGCTTGCAGCCAAGTTCGCCATGATATCGTAGATCTCAAGCTTAGCCCCGATATCAACGCCTCGGGTGGGTTCGTCGAGGATGAGAAGCTTGGGTTGCAGGGCCAAGCATTTGGCCAGGGCAACTTTTTGCTGATTGCCACCGCTGTACACGCCGACTTCGGCATGCAAACCCGGACCTCGCACTTTGAGGTCCGCAGCAAGTTTTTTAATCAAGCTGTGTTCTTGAGTTCGTCTTAAAACTCCAAATGCGTTCGAGAGTTTATCGAGCACCGTGATCGTCATGTTCTCTGAAGCCGGGCGGTTTAACATCAAGCCCGTGCCTTTTCGGTCTTCCGTCAATAAAGCGACATGGGAGGCTTGAGCTTTAGCGGGCTCATTCCAAAGAATGGTTTCACCGTTGTATTTTACTGATCCCCGAACTTCAAACGATTCATGGTGCGGGGCTTTTTTCCCAAAATAACCAAAGACCGTCAGAGCAAGCTCTGAACGGCCTGCGCCCATCAGACCCCCTAAACCCAAGATCTCACCGGGAAACAGCTGAAACGAAGCTCCTTTGACCAGGTGTTTCCCGGACTGTTTGTCGAGCAGGCTTAAACTTTCAACTTCGAGCAGAGGAGTTTTTTTCTCTGCTGATCGCGCGCGATTGGGGTAAATGTGGGTCACGTCTCGGCCCACCATCCATCGAATGATCTTGTCGCGGTCAAGGTTTTTCACTTGGTCGACACCCGCAATGATTCCATCACGAAGCACCACGACTCGGTCTGCGACCTTTGCGATTTCTTCCATCCGGTGAGAGACGTAGAACACAGCCTTGCCTTGCGTTTTGAGGTCTTTCAAGAGTTCAAAGAGCCTTACTACCTCGGGTTCCGTAAGGGCCGAGGTAGGTTCATCCATGATGAGCACTGAAGCATTTGATCGCAAGGCTCGTGCGATTTCCACGAGTTGGCAAAGACCAGTGCGAAGATCGGCTACTTTAGCTCTTGCATCCACTTTGAATCGAAGCTGGTCGAGGTAGCGTTGAGCCTCGTCGAAAACCTTTGGCCATGGGATATGCAAGGCATGTTTTGATTTGATCTCTTCAAGCAAAAGATTTTCGGCTACCGTGAGCTCAGGAAAGAGTCCAAGCTCTTGGTGAATCATCGCGATGCCTGCGCGTTTGGCGTCGGGTACGCCCTTGAAAGAAACTTCTTGGTTCTTGATCAAGACTTGACCTGCGTAAGAGCCCTGCGGATAAACCCCGGCTAAAATGCGCATGAGCGTCGATTTGCCCGCGCCATTTTCGCCCATCAGGGCTACGACTTCGCCGGGAGACACTTGCAAAGAGACATCGGTGAGCACCTTGTGTTCACCGAATGCCTTTGAGACCGACTGGAATGCAATCATCTTTAGTCAGTTGCCATAAACGGCTTTTTTAGGATGAAAGCCGGTCGAGATGATTTGTTTTTCGAGGTTCTTCTTGGTAACCGCGAAAACGGGCGTGTTCGCAGTCTTTACTTTGCCCGCGCCGTTCTCAACCAGCGTGTCTGCCGCGGGAACGGAGTCTTTGGTTGCGAGAGCATAAGCGATTCGCGCGGCTTTCTCTGCCATGTCGCTGATCGAGATCATTACTTCGAACTGTTGCTTGCCGGAGACGATATCGCGAATCGCGGTTAGGTCCGCGTCAGCGCCGGCAACGAAGACTTTGCCGGTGAGTTTTCTCTCGGCCAAGGCTTGAATCGCGCCATGAGCCATGCCTGAGTTGTTCGCGATGATGGCAGCGATGTTGTCTTTGTATTTGGCCAGCGCGTTCTCGGTAGTGGCCATCGCTAGGTTTGGAGACCACGCATGGTGGTATTGTTTGACCACTACTTTCACATTCGGGTGTTTTTCCAAGACCTTCATGATCCCGCGCGTTCGCGCTTCCGCGACGCTGTGGCCCGCCTGTCCCATGAGCAGGACGAAGTTCCCTT
>JBFMCE010000113.1:0-10230 GCA_040754655.1 Bdellovibrionota bacterium
ATCCAGCTCAATGCATCTGTTGAGTCTTGGCCACCAAGCACGAGTTGGACGTCTTTTTCGAACATTGCCTGCAGGTTTTGGATTTGATCGAAAATCCCGAGTTGAAGGCTTGCAAGGTAGTTCTTGTCACCGGCAGCGACCAGCTTGTCGTCACGCTCTAAAAGAGCCTCAACCTGATTTGAATATTGCTCGAGGAGCCGTTCAAGCTCGACGCCAGCCGAATGGAATCGTTTAAGCTCATTTAGAAGAGAATCGATCATCCGGCAAGTCGCCAGCGAAGCAGAGATGTTAGATGGGACGCATAGCACATCATGTTTTTTTTGCAGAAGATCGATCATCGGAGCGCCGATCGACAGCACTTTTTCGAGGGTCAGCGATAGAGAATTGATGGTGGTTCGCAAGTTCATCGCGGTCATTGAGCATCCCGTGGCGCTAGTTTCCGTTTGCAACACGGCGTTGGTTTTGTCGGTCGAGGTAATGAGCGTTCGCAGCTCGGTTAAGGCGTTTCGAATGGAATCTTGGAACTCTTTGGGATTCCAATCATGAGATTTGGGTTGGTTGTGGCAGAGGTGGTTTTGAATCACCTCTGACGCGAAACCACCGCCGTCGTCGTATTGGCTTCGCCAATTACCGTGATTCTTGATGTCCCATCCTGCGGCGAAGAGCGGGTCTTTGAGTTGGTCAAGGGTACCCACGGGAGCGGTTTCCACGACATTCCAAAAAGTTCCGAACCCCCTTGTGTAGGAGGGACCCAAGGGAGTTGACTCCACGTGCACGCAAACTTCTTTTGAACTCAGTTCTGCAAAGCCGCCCCCGTAGCAGCTTTCGTTGTGAAGAAAGACTTTGACCCCGGGTTTCTTTTTTTTCAGTACCTCGCTGAGATCGTCGACACAGATAGATTCGTACCCAAGGTGCACGCACGAGGTGCTGGCAACGCCAGGGCTGCCATGGTTGGTGAGTGAAAAAACGACTTGATCGCCTTCTTCCGCGGAGTCGAGCGTCGAAGAGAACTTCTCAAGAATCATTTTTTTTGTGGGAGACCGCGGGCTCGCGGTGGCAAGATCTGGAAAGTCTTTTTTCGCATCACCGTTCACGTAGCGCCAGCTGAGATCTGCGAAGTAATGGCAGTCGATTCCGATTTGAAGCCCCCTTTTTTTGCAAGAGTTTAAGAAAGCACGGCTTTCTTGATAATAGTTCTCGTAGTTTCTTTGAGGCTGGTCGGAAGCCACCCCTTGCGCGTGGATCCATGTTGTTTTAGCGAAGGCGCCATTGATGAAACTAGAAGTTAGAAAGAAGGCTGTGAGCACGAATCTCATTCTTACTGATTTTATTCGGGTGAGAATTTTTAGGCAAATGGTGGGAGGCCAAATCACTAGAGGCGAGTTCTTGCGCGCCCATTCTTTCCGCGCGGCAGATCCTGCCTCAATTGACGAAAATTGTCACAAGGCCTACGATTGAGATAAAACAGCAGTGTGAGACACAAGAGGTGTCTCAATAGTTTAAATTGAACTCAAGGAAGAGGACTCGATGTCGCGAGCACTGGCAGACATCTTATTGAAAGACAAGCTCATCACGCCTCAACAGTTCCAGGAGGCGTTGGACGCCCATAAGTCGCGCGGTGATTCTTTCATACGCTTTTTGATCAACAAGAAGTACGTCGCGGAGACGAAGCTTCTGCAATACTTAAGTCAAAAATACGGGATGCCAGCCATCAATCTCGCGAAATACGAGATCAACGCCGACATCATCAAGCTCGTTCCGGTTGAGCTTGCGCGAAAACACAATGTCATCCCGATTCAGCACAACAAAGGAACCCTTGTTTGCGCCATTTGCGACCCAACCTCTGTTTTGAGCCTTGAAGATATCAAGTTTCGTACAAGGCTCAATGTTGAAGCAGTGCTCACGACTTACAGCTCGATCGACGTCGCCCTGAGTAAATACTATTCCAATTCGAACATGATGGTCGAGGCCGTCAGTTTTTTTCAAAAGAGCAAGGAAAAGGGCGCTGAGATCGATATCTTGCGGCCGTCAGCGATTCAGATCGAAAGCGGCGCCGAGACCGATAAAGACGCGCCGGTCATCAGTTTTGTGAACAACGTAATCGTTGAAGCCGTTCGAAAAGGGGCAAGCGATATTCATTTCGAGTCTTATGAGCATCGCAGCAGAGTGCGTTTTCGGATCGACGGCATTCTGCACGAAATCGCGACCGTGCCCAATGAAATGCGCAGGGCTTTGATTGCGCGGATCAAGGTGATGAGCCAGCTTGATATCGCCGAGTCGCGAATGCCTCAAGACGGCCGCATCAAGATCAAACTTGAAGGCAGTGAAGTCGATTTCCGTGTTTCGACGATGCCGTGTCTGTTCGGCGAAAAGGCCGTTCTGCGCATGCTCTCAAAGGGCAACCTTCAGCTTGATCTCACCAAGCTTGGGTTCGAGGCGAAGCCGCTTGAGGTCTTCAGAAAGGGGATCTATCAGCCAAATGGAATGGTGCTCGTCACAGGACCCACGGGCAGCGGCAAGACGACGACCCTGTATTCTGCATTGTCAGAATTAAATCAAATCAGCGACAACGTCTCCACGGCCGAAGACCCTGTTGAGTACAACCTGGAAGGCATCAATCAGGTCCAGATCCACAAAGACATCGGGCTTTCGTTCGCCGCGGTCCTGCGCACCCTTTTGCGTCAAGACCCCGATACGATCTTGGTGGGTGAGATCCGCGATCTTGAGACGGCTGAGGTGGCGATCCAAGCGGCCCTCACCGGCCACCTTGTTCTGTCGACCCTGCACACCAACGACGCGCCCGGTACGGTGATTCGACTCATGAACATGGGAGTTCAGGCGTTTCTTGTCGCCTCTTCGGTGAATACGATCGTTGCGCAGAGGTTGTTGCGGAAGGTTTGCGAGAAATGCAAAGAGCCGTCAAACGTTCCGATGCATCGTTTGACCGAGCTTGGCATCAGTCAAGACATAGCTGTTCAATTGAAGTTATTTAGAGGCAAGGGCTGCGCTGCTTGCAACAAGACAGGTTACAAGGGGCGCGTCGCCGTATATGAGGTCATGGATTTCACGACGCCCCTCAAGGAGATGGTTTTGGCGAATTGCACGGCGATCGAGCTCAAGAGAGCCGCCGTCAAAGAGGGAATGAGAACTCTTCGAATGTCTGCGCTTCAAAAAGTCGCGGACGGCGTCACGACTCTAGAGGAAGCGCTTGCGATGACCGGGGCCGATTAGTATCACGAGAGGGGAAATTATGGCAAAGGTGCCATTGGCAGCATTACTGAAAGCAATGGTAGATCAAAATGCGTCGGATCTGCATATCACCATCGGAACGCCTCCGCAGTTTCGAATAGAGGGGCGCATGGTGAAGGTGAAAGTCGACCCGCTCACGGCGCAAGACACTAAAGAGCTTTGTTACAGCGTCCTTACCGACAATCAAAAGGCCGAATTCGAGAAGGAGCTCGAGATCGACTTCTCATTCGGGGTCAAGGACGTTGCGAGGTTCCGTGGAAACATCTTTTTCCAGAAAGGGTCGGTGGGGGGGGTTTTTCGGAGGATCCCGATTTCAATTCCCACCTTCGAACAGCTGGGCCTTCCAAACATCATTAAAGACGTGATTCGCCGGCCAAACGGGCTGATCTTAGTGACGGGCCCGACGGGTAGCGGTAAAAGCACGACGCTGGCATCCGTCCTCGACCTCATCAACGGAGGGGAGTCGGGCCACATCATCACCATTGAAGATCCGATTGAATTTATTCACCCGCACAAAGGCTGCCTCGTGAATCAGAGGGAAGTCGGATCTGACACGAAATCGTTCCGCGACGCTTTGAAGCGCGTCTTGCGCCAGGACCCTGACTTCGTCCTCGTCGGCGAGTTGCGTGACATCGAAACCATCGAGATGGCGTTGACGATGGCCGAGACAGGCCACTTGGTGTTCGGAACCCTTCACACCAACAGCGCAGTCCAAAGTATTTATCGGATCGTGAACGTTTTTCCCCCGCACCAGCAGCCGCAAATCAGGCAGCTTCTGGGATTTGTTTTGCAGGCCATCATCTCTCAACAGCTCATCCCAAAGAGCAACGGGGCGGGCCGCGTGATGGCGATGGAGATCTTGATCCCGAACGGAGCAATCCGGAACCTGATCCGCGAAGATAAGATGCACCAAATTTATTCTGCGATGCAGGCCGGTCAGAATGAATCGGGAATGATGACCATGAATCAATCGCTGCTGAAGCTCGTGCAAGCGGGCATGTTGACCAAGGAAGACGCTCTCGCGACGAGCTTTGTCCCCGATGAACTGGCGAAGACTTTGGGAATCGTTCGAACGGCGGGCTAAGTTTTAGGAGTATTTAAATGCCACAGTACATGTACACCGCGGTGAACCGCGGCGGAGAGAAAATCAAAGGATCGGTCGATGCCCCGAACGAGAACGAGGCTCGCGTGATGCTTCGCTCGCAGCAGTTGCGTCCGTTGACGATCGCCAAAGCAGGGGCGTTTGAGATCGATCTCGCGAAACTAGGCGGACTGATCGGCGCCGTGAAATCGACCGATGTTTTGTTGTTCACCCGCCAGCTTTCGATTCTCGTTTCATCAGGCATCCCGTTGATGCAGGGCCTTGAAGTCATCGCGGGTCAGATTCAAAGTCCTGCGATGAAACGTGTTGTTCTCGCCATCAAAGAAAAGGTCACTGGTGGATCTTTTCTTTGGGAGGCCATGCAGGCCTACCGCGCGGTTTTCCCTGACGTGTATATCAGCATGGTGAAGGCCGGGGAGGCCTCGGGATCCCTAGATCCCATCTTGAAGCGTCTTACAAAGTACCTTGATGACGCCAATAAGCTTAAGAAACTTGTTCAAGGCGCGCTCATTTATCCGATCGCGATCACCGCCGTCGGCATCGTCGTGACGATCGTGATGTTGGTTTTCGTCATCCCGAAATTTGAAGAGCTCTTGACGAGCTCAGGGCAAGAGCTTCCCGAGGTCACTAGGATGGTGATCGCGGCGAGCCATTTCGTTCAGCACAATATCCTCTATATCATCGCCGGGCTCGCTACGACCGGTTATCTTGGAGGCCGTTACGTCAAGACTGACGAGGGCAGGGCTTTTTTTGATTATGCCTCGCTTAAAGTGCCCTTGTTCGGGCAGTTGCTTTTGAAGGTCGCGGTCTCTCGTTTCGCGCGCACGATGCAAACCCTGCTTTCAAGCGGCATCAACTTGCTTGATGCGCTTGATATCTGTCGAGACGCGGTCGGGAACAAGACCTTGGCCGAGACGATGGTCAAGATGAGGCTCGAGGTTGAAAAAGGCAAATCCCTTGGCGCGGTGATGGACAAGATGCCCATTTTCCCAAGCATGGTCGTGCAGATGGTGACCGTGGGCGAAAGCACCGGTAACGTCGATAAGATGCTAGAGCGCGTCGCCGACTATTATGAGGAAGACGTGCAGGCCCTTGTCGGCAATTTAACGAAAATGATTGAACCGTTCGTGCTCGTGTTTTTGGGCGGGTTGGTCGGCGGCCTGATGATCGCCATGTACCTGCCGATATTCAAGCTCGCGGGCGGAGCGGCCGGGCAATGAGAGGCGTCACGGCTCTGAGCCAAGAGCGCGACATCCGGCTTTACATGTTCTTGCGTTTAGCCATGCTCTTCTCGGTGTTGGCTTCATTGATCCTTTATCAAAGGTCAGGCGTTCTTTCAGGCAACACTATCGTGAACACCTATTACATTACTTTCAGCACCTTCCTCGTGACGACCGCGTTCATCTTCCTTTACGAGAAAGCGCGCTACGTTCGCTACTTCTTGGCGAGTCAAATCGCGTACGACATTCTTTTCACGACTGGCCTTATCTTTTACACTGGCCCCAATATCACGATGTTCACGGTCTTTTACCTGTTCAACATCATCTTCGCGGCCATTCTGTTTCGAGAGCGGGGGGCCCTGGTAGCGGCTTTCGTAAGCGGCACTCTCTATACCGTCGTGACCAGGCTGAACTCGGGCGATCTCAGCGAAGAGAAGTTCTTCTCTCTCTTGACGACCTTGACGGCCTTTGTCGCGATCGCGCTTTTAGCGGGCCAACTTGTGAGCGAGCTGAGGTACAGCCGCCAACGCATCTCGCGTCTTGAGCGATTGAACGAAGAGATCGTGAACTCGCTCGACAGCGGCTTGATCAGCCTTGACGTCGATGGGCAGATTTACCGGATCAACCGCATGGCCCAAGAGCTCTTTGGGCTTAAGGGCGGGCCGTCGGTCGTTGGCAAGCCTTTACAAGAAGTTCTTCCGTGGTTCTCGGAGGAGATTTACACGACCCACATCCGTGAGCTTACGATTCAAAGCAGGGTTCGCCGCATGTTGATTTCACGCATCGCTCTGCCCGAAGGTTACAGCATGATTTTGGTTCGGGATCTGACCGAGATTCTTGAGCTTGAAGAAAGAGTCCGACGCCAAGAAAGGCTCGCGGGGATCGGCCGCCTCGCCGCAGGCGTGGCACACGAAATCAGGAATCCCATCGCTTCGATCTCAGGGGCGGCTCAGCTTTTGTCGAGCCAAAAGAACCTGGATCCCGAATCGGAGGAAGAGCGATTGATGCAATTGATCATTCGTGAGAGTGAGCGCGTCGATCGGTTGGTCGCGCAGCTGCTACGCTTCGCCAAGCCGACGCTGATTCGCACTGAGAGCGTAAATGTAGGCGAGGTCATCGGAGAGTGCATAGAATCAGTCAAGGCGCGGCCTGAGTTTCAACTCGCGGGAGTGAGCCTCACAAGCCGGGTCAAAGGAGCTCCTTCCGTGAAGGCCAACCGTGACGAGCTCAAAGAGGTGATCACGAATCTCTTGGTGAACTCGTTGCAAGCGTTGTCTGAGCAAAAACACAACTCCAAGAAAGAGATCTCGGTCGAGAGCCAAAAGACGGACCAATTCGTAGAGATCACCGTGACTGATAACGGACCCGGGATTCCGAGCCAGTTTCGCGGCCGAGTATTTGACCCCTTTTTCACGACAAAACCCACGGGCACCGGGTTGGGATTGGCGCAAGTTCATAAGATCGTTCGAGACTACGAAGGCCAGGTCGACCTTGAGACCGAAGAGGGCAGGGGAACGGCCTTAAAGATACGATTGCCCGCATAGAGGAAACAACGATGGCTGAGAGCAAAGCGATTCTGATCGTCGATGATGAACCCAGCATGTGTGAAATGCTCGAGGTCGCGTTGAAGAAGTGGGGCTATAGGGTGAAGATCGCGCGCACTTTGCGTGAGGCGATGGCAGCCCTCGAGAGAGGCCGAATCGACGGCGTGTTGAGCGATATCAAGCTTCCTGACGGAACGGGAGTCGAGCTTCTCACCAGGCTCAAGACCCTGCCAGAGAAGCCTCCCGTCCTTTTGATGACGGCTTTCGGCAACACCGACGCCGCGGTGCAAGCGATGAAAATGGGCGCGTTTTATTACGTCACGAAACCTTTCAAATTAGAGGAATTAAGGCTTTTGCTTGAGCGTTCTTTAAGCGAAAAAGAACTCAAGGCAGAGAACCAGGCGCTCAAGAGCGAAGTTAAAAAAGAGTTTTCAATCGAAAGCCTCATTGGAAAATCAAAGCCGATGAAGCAGCTCGTTGAGCTGATTGAAAGGGTATCCCAAACAAAGACGAACATCTTGATCACCGGTGAAAGCGGCACGGGCAAGGAGCTCGTCGCCAGGGCGATTCATTACGGAGGTCCGCTTAAGAACAAGCCGTTCGTCGCCGTGAATTGCGGGGCGATTCCCGAGAATCTCATTGAAAGCGAGCTTTTCGGGCAC
The DNA here is from genome assembly GCA_040754655.1 of Bdellovibrionota bacterium. GTDB lineage: Bacteria > Bdellovibrionota > UBA1018 > UBA1018 > UBA923 > JBFMCE01. The sequence continues at coordinate 7,778 of JBFMCE010000113.1, forward strand.
AAGCGCGGGTCGTTCACGGGAGCCGTTTCTGATAAAGACGGGCTCTTCCAGGTCGCGAACAGCGGTACAATTTTTTTAGACGAAGTCGGTGAGTTGCCGATGTCGATGCAGGTGAAGCTTTTGCGAGTCTTGCAAGACCGTTCGCTGCGCCCGGTGGGCGGAACGGACAATATCAAAGTCGATGTGAGGGTGATCAGCGCCACCAACCGCAACCTTGAAGAAGCGATACAAAAAGGCAGCTTTCGGGAAGATCTTTATTATCGTTTGAACGTGATCAATATACGCACCCCCGCCCTTCGCGATCGCAAGCAAGACATTCCTGAATTGATGGAGCACTTCGTTCGGAAGTTCGGCTTGGGCATGGGAAAGCCAGTGAGCCAGGTTTCGCCGGAGGCCCTTGAAGCGCTGCTGAAATACGACTTCCCAGGCAACGTGCGTGAACTTGAGAATATGATGGAGCGCGCGATGGCGCTCGAAGGCAGCAGCGAGATCACGGTTGAAAGCCTACCGCCCACGATACAACGCATGGCTCGCGAGCCTGTGATCGTTCCGGCCGCGCCGGCCGTGAAAAATCCTGTATCGCAGCACGAGGAATCTCAACCCGATAAGCCCTTGTTCGACAAGAGGGGCATCGCCCTTTCTCTCGAGAAGGGAAATGTGAACCTTGAGCAAATCGTGGGGGAGATCGAAAGAGAGTACATCCTGCGAGCGCTCGAAAAGACCGGCGGGGTGAAGAAAAAAGCGGCTGAACTTTTGGGAATCACTTTTCGCAGCATTCGGTATAGAATTACGAAGTACGGCATTCAAGATACGGAAGATGAAACCGAAGAGTGAGGATCTTTTTTCATGACAGCCTCGTTGAGCCGGGTGCGCGGTCACTTTGGAGTTCTTGGTGCGGTTGTTCTTTTGATTTTCTTCGCCATCCTTCAAAAACAAGTTCGCGAATTAGGTTCGGGCGCGACGGCGCTTGTGCCTGAGCCGCCAAAGTTCATCGGCATTTCGATAGATCCCCGCATCGTACGGCGTTTTCTCGGAGTAAGGCTTCTGGTCGCTGACCTGATTTGGATCGATACGATGATCAAATCCGATATTCGCCATGAAGAAATGCCGTTTACGGCATTTTACAGGGCGTTCAAGACGATCACGCAGCTTGATCCCGACAACCTCTTCGCGTATTACATCGCGGGCCTGTACCTTTCCGTCATCAAAGACGACGTCAAAGGGGCGAGCGCGATTTTGCGCGATGGCGTGATGAGGTTGGAGTCAGGCCCCTACGCTTGGTACGAGGCATGGAAAATCCCTTTCATACTAGGCTTCAACCTCCTCTATGAAGAACACGAGATAGAAGAGGGGTCGAAGTGGATCCAGTATGCGGCGAAAATGCCCAACGCTCCAGAATACGTTCGAAGCTTGAGCACGAAGGTCAGCACTGAACGTGGTCAGTTGGAAGTAGGTTCCAGGGTGCTGCTCGATTTTTACCGACGCATCAAGGACGAAGATCAGAAAAAGCAGATCGAGAAGAAGCTTGTTGAATTGACGGTGAAGCTTGAGATCGCCGATCTCAATGAAAAGTTCGAGCATTTCCTCGAATCGACCAAGGCCTACCAATTCCCCCGTGAAAGGGCATTCAGGCTCTTTCTGCAATCGATCTCCAAACGCCCCCGGGACATGCTGGGCCGGCCATTAGTTGTGAATAGATTAGGGCGGATTGAAGCGCTCAAAGAACCTAAAAAATGAAAAGGGCGCGCAACCCTTTTGGAAGGCCGCGCGCCCCGATCGATCTAAGTCAGCTTATGACTTCTTAGAGAGTACCGTCGACGGTGTTGTTCATGAGCTTGTCTTGCGTCATGGTCCACGTGTCGATCGCAGCAGCTCTGAGACGGCCAGCTGATACGGCGGTGAAGGTGTTGGCAGTCAACACGGCTCCGGCAGCGGCGTTCATGCTTGCGGCAGTTGGAGCTGCGCCGCCCGAAGACAAGGTGCCGATGTAGTAGCTGACGAAATCAGCAGGAGCGGTAGCCGCGACAGCGCAAGTACCTGCAGGCGCGTTTGGAACAGCTACGTTTGCCATACCGGTTCCGAAACCATGCCAGTAATAGGCGCGATAGGTAGCGGCAGTCGGAGCTGCAGCGTTGTACCCATCAGGCGTATAACCCGCTTGGCGGATGCATGAGGTGTACTGGCCGTAATCAGCCAAGAATGACTTCTCAGCAGTGTATATGCCAGCAAGACCGATGCGAGCCTCGGCTTGGCGTGCTTTCGCTTGATAACGTTGATAGTTTGGAACTGCCACGGCAGCCAAAATACCGATGATTGCCACGACGATCATCAGCTCCACCAAGGTGAAGCCTGACTGACGGGTTTTTGATAGTCTCTTTTTCAAATAGGTCATGTGAGATCCCCTTTCCCTTTGTATGTAATTACTGCAATACGAAAGCCAACTATAAATACTT
>JBFMCE010000114.1:0-10209 GCA_040754655.1 Bdellovibrionota bacterium
ATCTTCTTCGGCAGGCCACATTGATGAAGTTTGAGTTGTGGGCCAACCACGATGACCGAACGGCCAGAATAATCCACACGCTTGCCGAGCAAATTTTGCCTGAAGCGCCCCCCCTTACCCTTAATCATGTCAGCCAGAGATTTCAGGGGGCGCTTATTTGCGCCAGTCATGGCCTTACCTCTACGCCCATTATCCAGGAGTGAGTCAACTGACTCCTGCAACATTCGTTTCTCATTCCGAACAATGATATCCGGGGCTTTGAGTTCCAATAATCGTTTAAGCCGATTATTCCTGTTTATGACTCGGCGATATAAATCATTCAAATCGGAGGTAGCAAATCTCCCTCCATCTAGGGGTACCAGCGGACGCAAATCTGGCGGTAAAACAGGTAATACTTTGAGAATCATCCATTCTGGTTTAATACCAGATTGCTGGAAACCCTCCAACACCTTAAGACGTTTGGAAATCTTTTTCATTTTTGCTTCTGAACTGGTTGTCTCAATTTCTTGACGCAAAGCGTCAACTTCTGAGTCAACATCCAGCGTGCGTAACAATTCACGCACCCCTTCCGCTCCCATCATGGCAATAAAGTCGTCGCCATATTCTTCAACCTTCGCCAGATAATCATCTTCCGTTAATAGTTGCCCGCGAACCAAGGGCGTCATACCAGGATCGACCACAACAAAAGCTTCGAAATACAACACACGTTCGATGTCTCGCAACGTCATGTCAAGTACCATACCGAGCCGACTAGGTAAGCTTTTCAAAAACCAGATGTGAGCTACTGGAGAGGCAAGTTCAATATGCGCCATTCGCTCCCGGCGCACCTTTGATTGGGTTACTTCAACGCCGCACTTTTCGCAAATCACACCGCGGTGTTTTAGGCGTTTATATTTGCCACAAAGACATTCGTAATCCTTTACAGGACCGAAAATCTTGGCGCAAAACAAGCCATCCCGCTCAGGCTTAAATGTACGATAGTTAATAGTTTCTGGCTTTTTCACCTCGCCATACGACCAGGATCGTATTTTGTCTGGCGAAGCCAATCCGATAGTAATCGTATCGAACTCATTCTCTGTTGCTAAATTTTGCTTGAAAAGATCTGCAAACAGGCTCTTCATATGATCATCTCCAGTGAGCAGCTATCGGGTCAGTGACGTTCGAGGTCAATATCGATTGCCAGCGAACGAATTTCCTTGACCAGCACATTAAAGGACTCCGGCATTCCGGCATCGATCTTGTGTTCGCCCTTGACTATGTTTTCGTATACCTTTGTACGTCCAGTTACGTCATCCGACTTGACAGTGAGCATCTCCTGCAGGACGTATGCAGCCCCATAAGCTTCCAGAGCCCAGACTTCCATCTCTCCGAAACGCTGCCCACCAAACTGGGCTTTACCACCAAGAGGTTGTTGTGTAACAAGACTATATGGACCGGTAGAGCGCGCATGCATCTTGTCGTCAACCAAATGGTGTAGCTTAAGGACATGCATGTATCCAACAGTCACCCGCCGATCGAACGGCTCTCCTGTGCGGCCATCAAACAGCGTAATCTGTCCATCAACCGGCAACCCGGCCAAGTCGAGCATAAACTTAATCTCGGATTCATGCGCTCCATCAAATACTGGAGTAGCAAAAGGCACACCCTTCTCTAGGTTACGCGCGAGTTCTATGACTTCATCATCAGTGAGACTACTGATGTCTTCTTTGCGCCCGGAAGTGTTATAAACTTTGGTTATAAATTTTCGAATCTCAGTTATCGGTAATTGCTTCTTCACCATTTCACCTATTTTCATACCCAATCCCTTGGCCGCCCATCCAAGATGGGTCTCCAGAATTTGGCCAATGTTCATCCGAGATGGCACCCCAAGTGGATTTAGCACAATATCCATTGGTGTACCATCTGCCATGTGCGGCATATCTTCTATCGGAACAATTTTTGAAACCACTCCTTTGTTGCCATGACGCCCGGCCATTTTGTCACCGGGCTGAAGCCGTCGCTTCACGGCAAGATACACTTTGACCATTTTCTGCACACCGGGAGGTAGATCATCACCTTGGGTAAGCTTCTTTTTCTTCTTTTCGAACAACTCATCGAAATCTTTACGCGTCTGGTCAAGCGATTCACGCAAATTTTCTAGTTGTTGCTGCGCTTCTTCGTCAGCCAGAGAAATGTCAAACCAGTGATAATGGTCGATGGAGGCAAGGTAGTCTTTGGTGATCAGGCTGCCCTTTGCCAATTTCTTAGGTCCTTTATTAGCTATCTTCTTCAGCAACAACTTCTCGATGCGCGCATATGTGTCATGTTCGACAATCCGCATCTGATCCGCCAGATCTTTCTTATATCCCTTAAGCATATCGTCGATTATTGACTGGGCGCGTTTATCACGCTCAATCCCTTCGCGAGTAAAGACCTGCACGTCAATGACTGTGCCCACCATTCCGGAAGGGACACGTAGCGAAGTGTCTTTTACATCTGACGCCTTTTCACCAAAAATTGCGCGGAGCAGCTTCTCCTCTGGCGTAAGTTGCGTTTCACCTTTTGGTGTAACTTTGCCTACCAAAACGTCACCAGCCTCAACTTCAGCGCCAATAAACACGATTCCTGATTCATCCAGACGCCCCAGTTGAGGTTCTCCTAGCGTGGCGATATCGGGCGTGATTTCTTCGGGACCAAGCTTTGTGTCACGCGCGACGACAGTGAGTTCCTCGATGTGAATGGAAGTAAATCGATCCTCTGCAACCACCCGTTCGGATATCAGGATCGAATCTTCGAAGTTGTATCCATTCCACGGCATAAAGGCAACTAACATGTTCTGGCCCAATGCCAATTCACCAAGGTCGGTTGAGGCTCCATCCGCCACCACGTCTCCCTTGGCAATTACATCGCCAACTTTTACGATCGGGCGCTGGTTGATATTTGTATTCTGGTTGGAACGTGTGTACTTGATCAAATTGTAAATATCGACCCCTACTTCACCTGCAACCGTCTCTGTGTCATTGACACGCACCACAATCCGATTCGCATCAACATAGTCTACTAATCCTCCGCGCAGGGCCTGTACGGCGGTCCCTGAGTCCACTGCAACGGTACGTTCGATTCCTGTACCGACCAAGGCTTTTTCCGGTCGCAAACACGGAACGGCCTGACGTTGCATATTCGCTCCCATCAAGGCACGGTTCGCATCGTCATGTTCCAAGAAAGGAATCAATGAAGCGGCGACAGACACAATCTGACTCGGGGCTACATCCATGTACTGGACTTCTGCAGCCTCTTTGAGTTCAAACTCACCCTTGATACGGCACGACACCAAAGCGTCTGTAAGTTTATTTTTTTTGTCAAGTTGAGCATTTGCTTGTGCAATGACATATTTTCCCTCTTCAATTGCAGAAAGAAATTCAACTTCGTCACTAACGTAACCCCCATCCACCTTGTGATAGGGTGTTTCCAGGAAACCGTATTCATTAGTTCGCGCGTAGAGCGCCAGCGAATTGATCAATCCGATATTCGGGCCCTCTGGGGTCTCGATTGGACAAACTCGGCCATAATGAGTCGGATGAACGTCGCGCACCTCAAAGCCAGCGCGCTCGCGAGTCAATCCACCAGGGCCGAGTGCTGAAACCCGGCGCTTGTGCGTAATCTCTGATAATGGATTTGTCTGATCCATGAACTGGGAAAGCTGACTTGACCCGAAGAATTCCTTAATTGCAGCAGAAATAGGTTTGGCATTAATCAAATCATGCGGCATCAGGTTGTCGCTTTCGGCCTGATTCAGTCTTTCCTTGACGGCCCGCTCAACACGGACCAGGCCAGCGCGAAACTGATTCTCTGCCAATTCACCAACGGATCGAACGCGGCGATTCCCAAGATGGTCAATATCGTCCACTTCACCACGGCCATTGCGTAACTCTACAAGAATGCGAATTACATCGACAATATCCTCATTCGACAATGTTCCCGGGCCGTCAATTTCATCCCGTCCAACACGTCGATTAAATTTCATGCGCCCAACCGCAGAAAGGTCATAACGCTCGCTGGAGTAAAACAGACTATGAAAAAGATTCTCGACCGCGTCTTCCGTTGGTGGCTCGCCGGGACGCATCATGCGATAAATTGCCACGCGGGCAGCCCATTGATCAGAAGTTTCATCAAGCCGCAAAGTCGATGAGATATAATCGCCACGATCAAGATCATTCACATAAAGCGTCTGCAGATGATCAACACCCCTGGCAGTCAATTTGGCCAGCAACTCTTCGGTAATCTCGTCATTAGCATTGGCAAGCACCTCACCCGTTTCCCGATCAATGATCGGTTGAGCAACAATGCGGCCCAGCATGTATTCTTCAGGCACGACGATTCTCTTGATTCCAGCCTCCACCAGCTCCCGGATATGTCGTGCGGTAATTCTTTTATCCTTGGCGACAATGATTTTCCCTGCTTTGTCAAGAATATCGAACTTCGCCATCTCGCCCCGCAACCGCTCAAGAACTGGCGCAAACTCAATCCCCTTCTTGGTGAAATAAAAGTTGTCGAACTCAAAGAAAGTGCTGAGAATTTGCTCAGGCGTCATCCCTATCGCCTTGAGCAGAATCGTTACTGGCATCTTGCGGCGCCGATCTATGCGGAAAAACAGGATGTCCTTCGGGTCAAATTCAAAGTCAAGCCATGATCCGCGATAAGGAATAATTCGAGCTGAAAACAGCAGTTTTCCTGAACTGTGTGTCTTGCCCTTGTCATGCTCGAAAAAGACACCTGGCGAGCGATGCAGTTGGGAGACGATTACACGCTCAGTTCCATTAATCACGAAAGAGCCAGTACTCGTCATCAAGGGGATCTCGCCCATATACAAAGGCTGATCCTCTTTGATCTCTTTCACGGCCTTGGTATCCCGATCAAGCAATACTAGCCGTAACTTTGCACGCAATGGGCTAGCAAAAGTAAGGCCGCGCTGCTGGCACTCTCTGACATCGAAAACCGGTTCGCCGAGGGTGTATTCGATAAAGTCAAGCCGTGCATTTCCGGAATGGGCAACAATGGGAAAAATTGAAGTGAATGCAGCCTGCAGGCCATGATTTTGGCGTTGCGACGGCGGCACATCCGCCTGTAAAAAGTGCATGTAGGATTCGATTTGGGTTGCCAGCAGAAAAGGAACATTTAGAACATTTTCTCGTTTGGCAAAACTTTTGCGAATGCGCTTTTTTTCAGTATAGGAATACGCCATGGTGGCTCCGTTCTTGATTCATGTGCAAAGATTAAAAGACAGAATTGCTACTTTATCTGCATAGCAGCAGTGCTCTCTTGTAACCCCGAGTTAAATGCCGCAAAAAAACCCGAGCATCATGTTTAAAAACACAAAACGGGTTGACAGCAATGCCGCCAACCCGCAACAAGACTATCGTTACTTGACTTCAACTTTGGCGCCAGCTTCCTCAAGCTGCTTCTTGAGCGCTTCCGCATCTGCCTTTGAGACACCCTCTTTAACAGCCTTCGGCGCCCCATCCACCACATCCTTGGCCTCCTTCAGACCAAGACCGGTTGCTGCGCGAACCACCTTGATTACTTCAACCTTTTTCTCGCCAGCAGCGAGGAGCATGACAGTAAATTCAGTTTGTTCTTCAGCAGCGGCAGTTGCCCCAGCAGCGGGAGCAGCGACGGCCACGGCGGCGGCGGCAGCGGATACTCCAAACTTTTCTTCCATCTCCTTGATCAGTTCGGAAAGTTCAAGAACGGTCATGCCGGCAATGGCATCGAGAATTTCTGCTTTATTAACAGCCATATTTACAACTCCTGAATGAAATTTAAAACATTAAGAAGAACACTCATACGGTCTCTTTTGCATCGCGTACTGCAGCGAGGCCCCGTACGAATTTAGTCGGGACTTCGTTGAGCGTACGAACAAACTGGGTGATTGGCGCCTGTATGGTACCGAGGAGTTTGGATAGTAATTCCTCACGACTCGGCATCGAGGCAAGCGCTTTAACCCCAGCTGCGTCCATGACGTAGTGAGGCATCGCACCTGCCTTGATTACGAGCTTCTCCTTATCCTTGGCGAAGTCATTGAGTAACTTGGCTGCAGCCACTGGATCTGTGGATATTCCATAGATCAACGGCCCAACCAGTTTCCCGGAAAGCGCTTCGAACTGCGTGCCGGAAATGGCACGTCGCACCAAGGTGTTTTTCAACACGCGCAAATACACACCTGACTGACGTGCGTTGGCACGCAGCACGGTGAGATCCACCACCTCAAGACCACGATACTCTGCAGCGATAATCGACTGGGCATTCGCTATGACAGCAGACACCTCGGCAACTACCGCCTTCTTGTCATCAAGATTGAGACTCACGGTCAACTCCTAGTCAAACAGCCAGGCCGGAAAGTCGGCTCTGGCAACACGGCGACCTTCATTCAGGAACTGCATACGCACACTTCCTAGTATCGGGTAACGCCATCTGCGCAGGCTGCGACAGCGTTGATCCGCTGCCGATACTTAAGTCTTTAACAGACACCTGCGGTCTTTGATAACCTGCTGCGCTCCTGACAGGCCGCGCAACAGCCCAAAGTCTCTTCTAACCCTGCGCCCCCAGACTGGCCTGATCAACGCGTACACCTATGCCCATCGTGCTGGAAAGCGAAATCTTTCGCAAATACTGCCCCTTCGAAGCTGCCGGTTTGGCCTTTTGCAAGGCATCAATCAGAGCCGCCGTGTTCTGCTGGAGCGATTCGACACTGAATGATGCGCGGCCAACCGTACAATGTACGATCCCCGCCTTGTCCGTACGATATTGAACCTGGCCAGCCTTGGCGTTCTTCACTGCAGTGGCCACGTCCATCGTCACAGTGCCTACTTTCGGATTGGGCATCAGGCCACGAGGACCAAGAACTTGGCCTAATGCACCGACGATTCGCATCGCATCAGGAGTTGCAATGACCACGTCGAAATTCATGTTACCGGCCTTGACTTCTGCAGCGAGGTCCTCAAAACCGACAATATCTGCACCAGCCGTTTTGGCTGCCTCAGCTTTATCCCCCTGAGCAAAAACGGCAACTCGTACCGTTTTCCCTGTACCGGCAGGCAACACCACTGATCCACGAACAACCTGATCGGATTTTTTCGCATCGACGCCCAGGTTTACGGAAATATCCACAGATTCATCAAACTTGGCATTTGCACATTCCTTGATCAGCGCCAAAGCATCTGCCAAAGGGTATGCCTTATTTCGATCGACCTTTGCGCGAATCGACTGAATACGCTTGGAAAGCCTGGCCATGATCAGAGTCCCTCCACGGTAACGCCCATGCTGCGAGCCGACCCTGCGATCGTACGTACCGCAGCATCGAGATTAGCCGCCGTAAGGTCCTTCATTTTCGCTTTAGCGATCTCCTCGGCTTGTGCCATGGTTATCTTGCCTACCTTGTCCGTATGGGGCTTTGCCGAACCCTTCTGAATACCCGCTGCCTTTTTGATGAGAATGGTCGCCGGCGGCGTTTTCATCACAAATGTAAAGCTCTTGTCGGCAAACGCTGTAATGACGACAGGAATGGGCAGACCCGGTTCGAGTCCTTGTGTCTGGGCGTTAAACGCCTTACAGAACTCCATGATGTTAAGTCCGCGCTGACCAAGCGCAGGCCCGATCGGGGGTGATGGATTTGCCTTGCCTGCAGGCACCTGCAACTTGATATAACCGATGATTTTCTTGGCCACGATGGCTCCTTTATACGATGAGTTTTAACGCGCTTTCGGTATCCCTACTGACACTCCTCGACAACAACAATCTACTTCCAAACAATCCGACAAAGTCCGGCGAAATACCTCCCGAGGTACTCGACAACGTCATGTTTTCTCGACTTGAGCAAAATCCAGTTCAACCGGAGTGGCTCGACCAAAGATAGTGACCGAGACATGGAGTCGGCTCTTTTCGTAATTCACGCTCTCAACATTGCCATTGAAGTCGGCAAACGGCCCTTCCTTGATCCTGACCAGCTCACCTACTTCAAACAATACCTTGGGACGCGGCTTCTCCACACCATCCTGAACCTGCTGCATGATCTTGGCAACTTCCTTATCGGAAATCGGTGTTGGACGCATGGCCGTGCCACCAATAAACCCGGTTACTTTCGGTGTACTTTTTACCAGATGCCAAGTCTCGTCATCCATCTCCATTTCGACAAGAACGTATCCAGGAAAAAACTTCCGCTCGGAAACCGTTTTCTGCCCATTCTTCATTTCGACAACTTCTTCTACCGGGACAAGCACTTGACCAAACTTTTCCAGCATTCCTGTGCGGGCAATACGTTCGATAAGCGATCGTTGCACCGATTTCTCGAATCCCGAATAGGCGTGAACGACATACCAGCGTTTTGTCATAATTTTTTCCAGCCCAGTATCAGGTCGTAAAGCACCCATTCAAGGCTCTTGTCCGTCGTCCACAACACAACCGCCATAATTAGAACAAACGCAAACACAACCCCGGTTGTTTGCACTGTTTCCCGTTTTGACGGCCAGACCACTTTTTTTGCTTCAACAACAGCTTCACGCGCGAACTGAATGAAACGGCTACCTGGCTCAGTGAACCAGGCCACCACGATCCCGGTTCCCAGACCAAGAAGTACGGATAGAACACGGACTATCATTGGTTGCTCGCCAAGATAGTAGAAACCACCCACACCCGCGGCCAAAAGCAGCAACGCCAAGGCAAATTTGAGTTTATCGGCCATTTATAGTGTTAATCGATGGTACACAACAACAAAATCCTTTGGCAGGGGCGGAGGGAATCGAACCCCCAACCTGCGGTTTTGGAGACCGCCGCTCTGCCAATTGAGCTACACCCCTGCAGCAGAGACCACCAGGCGATATCCGCGGTACCAGATATCACCCTACCTGGACAAACATTACTCAATAATCTTTGCCACGACTCCTGCGCCGACGGTGCGGCCGCCCTCGCGAATGGCAAAACGCAGACCTTCTTCCATGGCAATCGGGGCAATCAGCTTGACGGTCATCGCCACGTTGTCTCCTGGCATAACCATCTCCGTCCCCTCCGGCAGTTGAATCGCCCCCGTCACATCCGTCGTGCGGAAGTAAAACTGGGGACGATAGCCATTGAAAAACGGCGTGTGCCGCCCTCCCTCATCCTTCGAGAGAATGTATACCTCGGAGGTGAAATGGGTGTGGGGTGTGATCGATCCCGGCTTGGCCAGCACCTGACCCCGCTCGATATCTTCGCGTTTCGTGCCACGCAACAATACCCCCACGTTGTCTCCCGCCTGCCCTTGATCAAGTAGCTTGCGGAACATTTCAACACCCGTGCAAATGGTCTTGCTGGTGGGCCTGATGCCAACAATTTCAATTTCTTCACCCACCTTGATGACCCCGCGCTCAACTCGGCCAGTAACCACGGTGCCACGACCTGAAATGGAAAACACGTCTTCGATCGGCAGCAGAAAGGGTTTGTCAATGGCGCGCTCAGGGGTCGGTATATAGCTGTCCAGTGCTTCAGCAAGCTTCATGATGGCTTCTTCGCCCAGAGGACCCTTGTCACCTTCCAGCGCTTTCAGGGCCGATCCCTTGATGATCGGTATGTCATCACCCGGAAAGTCATACTTGGAGAGGAGCTCGCGCACTTCCATTTCAACGAGCTCAAGCAATTCCTCGTCATCGACCATGTCACATTTGTTCATGAATACGATGATGTAGGGCACGCCTACCTGGCGCGCCAGCAGAATGTGCTCGCGTGTTTGCGGCATCGGACCGTCAGCCGCCGATACCACAAGAATCGCACCGTCCATCTGGGCCGCGCCGGTAATCATGTTCTTCACGTAGTCGGCATGCCCCGGACAATCCACATGCGCGTAGTGACGATTCGCCGTTTCGTATTCAACGTGTGCCGTGTTAATGGTGATGCCGCGCGCCTTTTCCTCGGGCGCCGCGTCAATTTGGTCGTAGGCCTTCGCTTCGCCTCCAAATTTCGCCGACAGAATCGTCGTGATCGCCGCCGTCAATGTCGTCTTGCCATGATCCACATGCCCAATCGTCCCAACATTCACGTGCGGCTTCGTCCGCTCAAACTTGCCTTTTGCCATGTTTAAATGCCCCTCAAGGATTATTTCTTGTTAATTATCGCGTCGGCGACATTCTTAGGTGCTTCAGAATAATGCTTGAACTCCATTGAATATGTTGCACGTCCCTGGGAAAGGGATCGCAAAGTTGT
>JBFMCE010000115.1:0-9967 GCA_040754655.1 Bdellovibrionota bacterium
AATCTTCCCAAGGTCGATTTTGAGGCTTCCAAAGTACGACTATTTTAGTGTACTAATGGCGCAAATGACGAATACTTTTAAAGATTTGCCCTTAAGTCCGACTCTTGCACAGGCCGTGGAAGAGTTAGGTTATACCCACCCAACGCCGATCCAGGCTGCAACACTTCCTCAATTGCTTGAAGGCCCGACCGATTTCTTAGGTCTTGCCGCTACAGGAACGGGCAAAACCGCGGCGTTTGGAATTCCGCTGCTCGAACAGCTTAACAATTCACGGCGCGAGGTGCAGGCGCTGGTGCTCTGCCCCACGCGTGAGCTCGCGCTTCAGGTCACTCAGCAGCTCAATCTCTTGGGTAAGTATAAAAAATTAAAGGCCGTACCCGTGTATGGAGGCGCTGGTTATGGCGATCAAATTTCGAGGCTTCGCGACGGCGCACAGATCGTAGTAGCGACGCCTGGCAGGCTGATCGATCACCTCGAACGGGGCACGATCTCGCTGGATAAGGTTGAAACCGTGATTTTAGACGAAGCAGACGAGATGATCTCGATGGGGTTCAAAGACGAGCTTGAAAGCATTCTTGAGATGCTGCCGCCTCAAACTTACAACACGTGGCTGTTTTCTGCGACGATGAGCAAAGAAGTTCGCAGGGTCGCTGACCGTTTTTTGTCAGAACCCAAAGTCGTGCAAGTAAACAAAACCGAAATGCTCTCGGGCACGGTTCGTCAGATTTATTACAAAGTAAAAGAGAGCGATAAGCCAGACATCCTCTGTAAACTTATCGACATGGAAGAGTCTTTTTATGGGCTGATTTTTTGCCAGACCAAATCCTTGGTTGCTGATCTGGCCTCACTCTTGGCCAACCGCGGTTATAAAGTCGATTCTCTTCACGGAGACAAAGATCAAGTGCAACGTGAACGCACAATGCGGGCCTTTCGTGAGCACCGAGTGAATATTCTTGTCTGCACTGACGTGGCCTCTCGTGGTCTTGACGTCAAAGACCTTACCCACGTGATCAATTATTCGATCCCACGTGAGCTTGACAACTACGTGCATCGCATCGGTCGAACGGGCCGCAGCGGAAAAACGGGTGTTGCATTGAGTTTAGTGACGGCAAGTCACATGAACTTGATCACTCGCATCGAAAACATGACCAAGAGCAAAATGGAACCAGGAACCATTCCCAACCGAAAAGACGTGGGCACCCGAAAAGTCTCAAAGCTTCTAGAAAAGTTCCTGGCCGTGCAGAACCCGGACCGGGTTGAGACTCTCTTGAATGAAGAGTGGACGAGCTCTCTTGAGAAGATGAGCAAAGCAGAGATTGCAGCAAGGCTTTTAACCCTTACTTTCCCAGATACGTTTGTTGACCGAGACAAAACTCAACAACCTCAGAAGGTGCTGGGTCAAGCTCATGCACCGGCGGCTGATCACGGCGGAGAGAGACGCCGCCGCCGCGATGGCCGCGAACCGCGCCGAGATAGAGAACATCATAGAGACAGAGAGCATCGCAGAGACCGCGAGCCTCGCCGCGATCATGGTTATCGCAGGGAAGCTGGTCGCTCTCGAGACTCAAGAGGCGAGCGGCGTCATGCTGGTCGAAATGAGGGGCGTCCGCATCGCCGCCAGAACGAGCATCGCAACTACGTGTGAACTTAAACGAGTATCGGCTCAGAAAACAAAGGCGGGCCGAAGTTCAAGCTCAAGCGTTTAAAAAAATGCGGTTGGCTTGCCTTTCTTGTCGCAAGACTTTGAGCACGTGTTTCTGTTCCAGGGTTAAGCCGTTTGAGTCGGCAGTGAGGTTCGTGATCCTCATGCATCCGAAAGAGAGCAGGAAGCGCGTCGGCACGGGAAGGCTCACCCATCTTTGCATAACCAATTCGGCGTTGTTCGAGGGCGTTGATTTCACGAACCACGCTGCGGTGAACGGGATCTTAAGCGAAGAGCAAAGCTTTCCAGTGGTTTTGTACCCGGGACCGCAGGCGCTTGATATCAGCACGGAAGGCGCGATCAAGGCTGAAGGATTTGTGCCCCTGGGAAAACAGCTCGTCGTGTTTGTGATTGATGGAAGCTGGTTTTGCGCGAAAAAAATGATTCGATTGAGCAAGAATCTTGGCAAGCTTCCCCAGATCAAGTTCTTGCCGCCGCATGAATCCATTTATCAGATACGAAAGCAACCCAATGCGATTTGTTTTTCAACAGTTGAGGCCGTTCATTTCGTGATTGACCAACTTCGAACCTCAAAACGTTGGCAAGCTCAAGACGAACATTCAAATTTGCTCGAATGTTTCAAGTTCATGATCAAAAATCAGCTTTCGTATGTCACGCACCCCCGGCAGCGGGCGATCAGGGGTGATCGCTCTACTGTTTCGCAATGACTTGCGGTGCAGCACCTTTGATTGATGCTTCCAGCGCTTGATAAAGCTTCATGTATTGCTTCATCACGCCGCTAGCGTAAATCTTCGGAGTGCGCTGCTCGGCAAGGGCGCGCTTGAGTTTTGAGGAGCCCATATTATAAGCCGCGAGATAATGGGCTCCTTGCGAGGCAAAACTTTTTTTAAGGAACGCGAGATAAGCCGTTCCGATCTGCACGTTTACGCGCACATCTTTCAAAGACTGAGCGCCTTTCCAGGGGATGCCAAGCTTCTCGCAAATCCATGCCGCCGTATCAGGTTTGATTTGCATCAGCCCAATCTCGCCTGCGCCGCCGATGACATCCGCTCGGAATCTGCTTTCTTGGCGAATCACAGCCATCGTGAAAATCGGGTCAAAACCGTGCTTGCTGCTCTCGCGAATGATGGTTTGGGCAAGCTCAGTGGCAAGGTGCTTTTTCTCGGTCGGAAGCTCATGCAACGTCTGCTGGTAAATATGACGCTCAAAGCGTGAGAGGTCTTCTGTCTTGCGTACGGCGCTTCGTCGGTAGTAAGCGCCTAAAAGCTCTTTAGCATGGCGGATGCGCATCTCGTTTTTCACCTTCATCAGGCGGTTGAGAAAGAGCTCTTGAGCAGAGCTTGTCATCTCGCTCATCAAGACACCTGGAATAAAGGCAAGAACCAGCACTAGGCTCGTACCCTTAATGATCGATCTCTTCTTTTTGGTCTCTCTTGCTGTACTCATGGAGTGTTTTCTCCCTCTCTCTACCCCTAAGCATTGCAAGGACTGGTCCGATGTGTTTTTGTAACTATTTGAATTATAAAGGATATTTTAAGTGGTAAGTGGTTGATCCTTAAAAAACTGTGTATCAACTAGGCGAAAGCCTAGCTTTTACTGTGTCGAGAAGACCTGGGCTTTGTGATTTCAAGGGCTTACGTGTTTAGGCCAACAACCCTAAAAAGTTTCTCTCAGCAGTCGCCGATAAGATCTAAAGAGAGGGACTCTTTTTTTCGAGCGCCTTCTTAAGAACTACGGAGCGTGATTTGGCCTGGTTGCGTGAGCAGTACTTTCAGTGGTTTTTGATTTTAGCGATAGCATCGCTTGGTCTACCCAAGGGGTGGGCGAGCGAGTCTTTGTTTTCACGAGCTTACCGAGCTGTTAAAAAAGAGTACAACCTCTATCAAGCCAAAGACTTGACCGAAGAAGGACTTGCGCTTTATCGCAAGGGAGACATTGACGGAGCTTTGACTCGCTTTCAAGAGGCGCTTAAAGAGGCTCCCTATTACCCTGTCGTGCTCTACAACATCGGTCTTTGTTATCAGAAAAAACAAGACTGGCGCAATTCGAAGGTCTTTCTTGAAAGAGCACTTTTTGAAGCAAAAGACGCCTCACTTCATGCTGATATTTTAGCAAGCCTTGGGTTCTCGTATCTCTTAGAATCTGCAGCGAGCCTGGGACCAGAAGATCAGCTTTCGTCTCTTGTCGAGGCAAAGTATTATTTTGAACGCGTTCTTTTGGATCATGAGAAAGAAAGTCTTAACCCGGAAGTGGCACGCGCAGTGAGCCAAGGCCTGAGTGCGGTTTCAGAGCGAAGGGCCACGCTTAAAAGAGAACTCGAGAAAAAACCGCAAAAGAAGCTGCCTACACTTAAAACCACAACGCCTCAAGAAGCAGATCCTTGCTTTCTGGCACTGGGGTCTTCAAAGCACTTTGACGAGAAAGACCTCTTGGCGTTGTATTATGATCTCGACTTCTGGGCCACGAAACTGGCCAAGCCTGAGCTTCTTTTCTTAGAATCCGACTCAAGTTGCCCGAGACCCGACACAAGGCAATCAAACTTTCCGTTGACCCATCAGATCGCTGATTTGGCTGAGCTGCGTCTGTATTCAGCGACCGATCAAGTCACGGCATTAGAGCAGTGGGAAAAGCTTTTAGCTCTCATTGAGAAGGCTTTAAATGAGCTCAATGACGACGCGAAACAAAAAAACATTCAGCCCCATAGCCCCCAGGCAAGCGAAGTGGCAGCTCTTTTTGTGAGGCTGCTCAAACTCAAAGGAGATGTTTTAAAACGAGCTTTCGATGTGCAGCAAGTCTTGGGTTTAGATGAGAACCTCTTCTTAGAATCAGACCGGATCATGAACGAGAGTTATGCTCCCTTGCAAGAGCTGACCCGGTACCATTTACAAGGCAAACCTCTTGGAAAGGCATGGGCGCAGGTGCAGGCGCAATACTATACAGCTGCACATCTTGCCCAAAACTCATTTTCAATCAAACTCAGAAAAAAAGAGCATCAAAGAGATTCGCTGGCGGAGACTCAAAAAACGGTCGCGATTTCGGTGAATGACTGGCTCTCTCAGGGTGCCACGCATCCGGCAGAGCTGCGCATGATGGGGTTGGAGACAGGTTTTTTAATCGAACGAAGCGGCTTTCAGTCAAGCCCTTCAAATCAAAAAAAGACCCAAGAAGAGTTTCATCAGGCGATTTCTCTTCACCACGATCCAGAGTCTTTAGAGCATTCGCGGCAGTTTCTGAGAGAGCTCTTGAAGGCGGGAAACCTCATCGAAGCTTTGGCACCTGAGTTTTGCTCGTGGCGGCGCGAGTACGTGAAAACAGCTGTTCCGCTGGCAGACAATCCGCTTGATCCGGCGAGTGCTGCGCTTTGGCTCTCACGCACCCTTGAGCGTGAGCAAGAGGCAAAGAAAAAAGAAGACGAGTTCAAAAGAGTGAATTATCAAAAAGCACATGCTTTTCGTAGAGAGCTTGAGTTTTTTCGAACAAAACCAGCGCTAACCGCAAGTAAAACTGCGCTGGAATCAGCTTTCAAAGAACACTCAAAAACTACTGGTAGAGCACCAGCGTTAAAGAAGTCATCTGCAAAGGTTTCTTCTGAAGCTAAAGCAGATCCTGCGAAAAGGTTGGCAGACAAACTTGCTTTAGCTCATGTTTCAACTGAGTTTCAGCATCGAAAATCTTGGGTCGAGGTTCTTAAGAAGGCCTTGACTGATAGAATAGGTGAACTGCCAAGAAAAGACTTTGAAGCACTTGAACGAAGAATCGATGAAAAAAAACTCACTGTAAATGACCTTCTAGAAAGCCTCACAAAGGTTACAGATTCTTATTCATCGTGGAAGGGGTTTAAGCCTATTGAAAAGGCTGGTGCGTTTGATGCAGGCGACATGGCCTTTCGTGCGATCGGCATCGCTCGTCTCTTGCGTAAGCAAGGTTCTGTGGTTGAGCTGCGAGAGCAGATTTTAAATGATGTATTTAACGACGATTACTCAAAGCTGGGGCTTGAAGAAAAACGCGACGTTTTTAACTCGCTTGAGCCGTTGTTTCTAGGTTTTTTGCCAGGGTTTGAAGAAAGAACGAAAGGGTTTTCTTTAGAGAAAAAACTCGATCAAGCTTTTAACGAATTTACTGAAAAGAAAAAACAAGGACAAGGTTTTCTTGCCGAGACAAAGGCAGACAAGGGATTTTCTGAGAAAGTTCCGAACTCAGAAGGCTTGGATGCCGATAAAGAATTGCCCGGCAGCGCGATGAGTGCCGGCCAATCTATCGAGGAGTTGCGTGACAAGACAGAGCAGATTCTTGGAAGGTATCAACCTGAGGAAAGGTTCTTTCTTTTTCCGATTTCAAAAGCATTTCGGCTCACAAACCAAAGAACGGTAACCAAAGTGAAGGGTGCTCCTCGAGACCCACAGCGTACCATTCCGGTTGGGAGTTCGGCTGAGGCAACGGTTGTTCAGGCGCCTACAAAGTCGGGCAGACTCAAGGTTCCTTCGGAAGGCATTTTGGTCAAAGTCACGAGCCTTGACGGGAAAGACCTCACCCCGCAAGTGAAGTTTGATCCTGAAGGTGAGTTGTATTCTTTAGACTTCGCCAAGAACAATAAAGTGGTGTTGCGGATCGTTGACAAGGGGCTGCCTACACAAGAAGCCATTGACCAGGCCGATGCTGAGATCCAACGTTTTTACCTTGAGAAATCAAAGTATGCTGACCTTTCAAAGTTCCCAGATCTCACAAGTCTTCTCAAAGAGTGGAAACAGAAAATACAGAATCCAGGCACTCAAGACCCTGGCGAAGTGAAGCAGCAAGCGATTTATGCCGTGATGGAGTGGATTAGAAAGAACATACTTTATTCTCAAACCTTAGAGACGAAGAAGGCGTATGACGAGTTTTTCAAAGTCTCAGGTTTAAAGCCCAATGCCTCTGTTTTCGACGTGATGCTCACGACAAAGAAAGGCGACTGCGATGTGCACAATGGGTTCGCCATCAAACTCTTGGTCAACGAGCTGGGTATCCCTGCACGGATGGCTGTAGGATACGCCGGAGAGAAGGGAAAGATCTCAACCAAGAATGCCCATGGGTGGATGGAGGCCTGGATTCCAGAGAAAGGGGGATGGGCGGTTTATGATGCTACCTCTTCGAATATGGACCCGGAGTGGGAGGCTGAGTTAGCAAAAGAGAAGTTGAGGAAGCAAGATCCAGAATCTACGGATCCGACCATTCTTGAAACCCAAGAAATGTACCGGTGTTTGACCGAATATGTTCGCCATCATGTGAATCAGACAAATGACTTGGGCGTTTTGTCTCAATCTCCGGTTCGATTTGCTAGTGTGTCAAAACCACTTTCTGGCTGTTCTGATGCGATCAAGACACGTTTAGAGAACGATAGTCGCCACGGCAAGGTGGCGATCGTACTTTTGCTGTCATATGCAAAAACGATTGATTCACATAACGGTGTACCCGAGTGCAATCGAAATTACAGTAATATCGAAAAGTGTATCGTCGGCGTAAAAGATGATCTGGCGCGTTTTGTTCTCGGTCTGGCTTACGAAAGAGAACGTGATTATATCAATACTAGTGCAACAGTAGTTCACGGTACGATTTGGGAATTGGTCGTAGAAGAGTTCGTTGGTTTTCAGGGGTTCAAAGGCGCGCAGCCCCTCTATCTTCACAAGTATTTAGAATTTATTATAAGGAATCGTTCAAAAAAAAGAATCACTGTTGCTGAAGCAAAAGTTGCGTTCGAACGGGTTTTAAATATGCTTGAATCCCAAGGCCGGGTGACCGACCTTCATCGACCTCCACTTGCGGCAATCTATTCGACTCAAGACTTCTCTTCGCTTTACATTGATTTTTTTGAGACCGAACTACAGCTGCTTCAGGAGCGCATGTCCCAAGGAGGAGGGTATGATAAAGACAATATCTTTCTCCTCAATCAAATGGCCAATGAGTTTGCCGAGCTTGCCGCATCAGATGGATTTCCCTCACTTGCCTCATCTCACCCCTTAAGATTTTCAAAGGAAGAAAAAGAAAAAGCGGCACTTCTTTTGTCGTCCTATTTTGATCTGCTGAAAAAAGTGAAAGATGAAAATTGGTATGGAGTGGAGACTAGGGGAACGATGCGGGGGCTCGTGAGTGAGTTTAACTATTCTATGGTTCTCAGTTCGAACGGGCAAACAGGTGCGCTTGATATCTCGACCTCGTCTCCAGACCCTCTTAAAAAGTTGGGACTAAAGGAGTCTTTTCGCAATCGTTTTATTGGAGAAATGATAGAGTCTTCTTCGCTGACGCCGGGACCGACTTTACAAAAAATTAACATGAATGCCTTTGTAACTGATGCTGCAGCCTCAAAAAAAAATTGGGCCAAGCATTATCTTCTTCATATCGGACGTCATGATGGCGATGCGATCGCAGAGCTTGATGCTAAGGTTAATCACCTTCAGCCACTGAGCGCTGCACGCCAAATTAGCTTTGCAATTCATCATGTGTCCCAGAATCTTACGAACCAAGAAATCTTAGATCTTATCGATCTGCTTTTTGCGCCACCACCACCGTCAGACGCCGAAGGCATGAAAAATAGAACCCTTGTTGCAACTGAGCTTGCCCAAGAGGTTTTGAAACGAAAAGACAGCACTTCAGAAGAAAGAACCCGTGCGCTTGAAAGGCTTGCTCACTTATCGACCGAGGACTCCGCGGTTGCTCCGCCGTGGTCGCCGGTTATGCCGCTTTCGGTTACAAGTACGACTGCGGGCTTGCAGCTTGGAACGGCGGCTTCTGCGCAAGCCTTACTAGGAGCTCCTCCTACTTCGGCGCCGAGCCCATCGCCGGTAGCCGCGCAACAACGCCCTGCCAACCAAAAACTTTCAAACCATTTGTACCACCACATGGAAGACCCTGACGATCACCAGAAAGTTTTATTCAGTGCGTACCGTGACCACCAAGAGCAGTACCAAAAAGCGGTCTTTTTGAGAGCGCTTTCCGCTGACTTCATGAACTCGATTGCAGAACTCAATATTCATTTTCCTCGAGTCAATGCGATGCCTGTAGACCCCTATGCTTTAGAGTTTAAATACCCTAATCCAACGTTGCCTTCGGAAGCGATATTGAGCTTCAATGAGTGGAAAACGTATGCTCCGCAATTTAGTCCGAAACAGCTTTGGATGCACCGGCTGATCTTTGAGCCTGACTTTAGTGCGTTTTCAAAACAATTTGACGCCGTCTTGCAGTCAGCACCCCTCACAGAAGAGCTCGTAAGCTTGATCGACTTTTACTTGGCGCAGACTGAGGAAGATCAAAAACAGTCGCATTTTGGAAAAGTGGCTGACAAACTTATCGAGAAGATAAGAAAAGATGAATTGCTCAAAGCATACAAGTTTTCAACCAACCCCAAAGAAAAGATCAAGTTCTTAGGCCACCTTTCAAGCTTAAAACTCATTGCGAGTCTCTCTGATCCTGCGCAGAGACAAGCTGCCGCCAAGGCATGGCTCTGGGGTGATGACCCAATGCAGGGGTTTGCAAGTGAACTAGGAAAGAGCGCTACAAGTGTTGACTCAAAAGAGGTCTTGCGCGCCGAGCTTTTAGATTTGGTCTCAGAGTTTGCTGATAGCCCCTTAAGCGCCGAAGAAGAAAAGGTTGCGATGACTGTTGCGAGAGAAGCGGTTCAGTTTTCTATTCAGCTTGGTTCTCTTTCTCAAGATCACGCAGAGACGGTGCAAAACCATCAACAGTTTATTGAACGTCGCTACTTTACACCCTCTTTAGATAAGACTGCAGTGACGGCAAGTGAGATCGAGCAGGTGAAGGCGCTTCTCATTGGCTTAAGAGGTGTTGCTTCAACTCAAGCCACACCTGTCTATCAGTATGAGTATCGTGGAAGAAGCGAGACGATCGATTTTCAAGATGCTTTTATTCGAACCGTTGACAGAGTGAAGTCTAATCTTTCGTTTTTAAGCCGCGATGCCATTGACCGTGCCCTTGAACAACTCGTGCCGCTTGGCATAGCTTTTCTTGAAACCCCGCAAGCGCAGGGTCCGGCTTATGCACCGTCGGTAGAAAAGTTCAAAGAGCTTGTGCGAGCGCTGATCGAAAAAGGTTCAGAGCAAAACCGAATCGCTACCGCCTCGATAGCACTTGAGGCGCTCTATTCAAGGCCAGACCCTAAATACAATCAATTCCTTTTAGAGGTGATCGAACCTCTTGTGACAAAACTTTCAGACGAAAACAAATCAGACTTTTTGAGAACCGAGTGGAAGAAATACGTCAGGCAAGATGCGAAGCTCGACTTTCTCACTCTCTTGGCGCTGCACCCCAAGGTTT
>JBFMCE010000116.1:0-9867 GCA_040754655.1 Bdellovibrionota bacterium
AGGTCAGGCAAACAAACCGATTGAGACCAGACCTCGGCGCTTCGTTTCAGCGTGAGCTCTCTTTTGAAAGAGACCTCGGCGAAACCAACCGTGCCGGCGATCAGAAGCAGGAGCACTGAACTGCATTGAAAAACTCTCACACTATCTATTTCCTATATTGTTGGTCATCGACCACATCTGATCACCGACGCTCATGATTCGCGCGTTTGATTCATAAGTTCTTTGCGTCGTGATCATGTCCATGATCGCTTCAGTAGGCTTTACGTTCGAGGCTTCGATTGCACCTTGCTGAATCGTTCCGGTGCCTGATTCGCCTGGCACCGCCAAAACCGGCGGTCCCGCCGCAGTCGTAGCGGCGACTAAGTTTTCGCCCATTTTTCTCGTCGCCCCAGGATTAAGAAAACTTGCGATCTGGATTTGCCCGACGACTTGTTCTTGTCCTTGAGACGACAACACCCGCACCGCGCCGGTCGGGGTGATTGTCACCCCCGCAGAACCTTGCGGTATCTGAATATTCGGAACCAGCGGATAACCTCCAGAGGTCGTGAGCAATCCTTCAGAGTTCATCTTGAATGAACCGTCACGCGTGTAAGCGACTTGGCCGTTTGGCATCTGCACCGAGAAGAAACCCTCTCCATTGATGAGAAGGTCAAAGAGGCCATTGGTGACTTTTGACGGGCCTTGATCATGCAAGGAATACTGAGCCGCGACCCTGGCGCCAGAACCCACTTGCACGCCGACGGGCGCCTGATTCTGCCCTGGCACGCCACCCGGATCCTTCAAGGTTTGGTACATCAGATCTTGAAACTCAGTGCGCCCTCGCTTGAATGCCGTCGTGTTCATATTGGCCAGATCGTTCGCGATCTGATCAAGTTTTTGTTCTTGAGCTTGCATCCCAGTGGCTGCAGTGGAAAGTGACTTAATCATAGTTTACCAACCTCATTGGCTTCTTTTCCGGCCATATCGTTGTAGGCCTTGATTGCCCGCATGTTTGATTCGTACATGCGGTTTGACTTCAGCAATTCTACAAGCTCGGACACAGGGTTCACGTTGCTTGTTTCTAAAAAACCTTGCCGAACGTTTGAACTCGTGGCGATTCGAGGCACATTCGTGTTGTCGGGATTCGCATAAAGACCCGAAGTGATTTTCTTCAAGCGATGGAGATCAGCGAACTCGGCAACAGCCAAAGTCGCAACTTGATCGGTGCCCGCGTAAATCTCGCCCTCAGACGTAATATGGATTTTTTCGCCGTTACTGATGCGATCGCGAACCGAGACAGGAATGAGCAGCGGTTGAGCGCCCGGCGGTTGCTGCTGCCCAACGGTTGCTTGCAAGGCAGGCTCGGTGAATGGATTCAAGCTCGCAGGATTTCTCGCTCCTGCCCCTGGCGCTTGCTCGGGTTGATTTTCGCCCAATGCTTGAGCTTCGCGCGCCGCTGTCTTGGCCGCGGCCGCCTCCGCGCTCAGCGCCATCACCGGATATCCTTCAGTCGTCACGATGGTGCCTTCTGCATTCACCTTGAAATCACCAGCTCTGGTAAACATCAAGCCTGATGGGGTCTTAACCGCGAAGAAACCCGGACCGTCAATCGCAAGATCCAGCGGCCCATGCGTGGGACGAAGATTGCCCTGGCTATGATCCGTGTGCACGCGATCCACATTCACGAACGCATGCTCTTTGCCATCAAAGTGATAAAAGTCTGAATCTTTGAACACGGTGCGGGGAATGGCGTTTGAAACGGCCTCAGGGCGTTCAACGGCCGTGAGGTATTCTTTAAAGGTAGCCGAATCTTTTTTGAATCCGGTCGTGTTTGCATTGGCCAGGTTATTGGCGATGATGTCGAGATTCTGGCTCTGAGCCATACCGCCTGAAACCGCTGTCCAAAGTCCGCTTGGCGAACCCATCCAACACCTCTCCTTCAAGCTTAGTTAAGCAAACCGCGGGCCATGAGCTTTAAATTTCGAGGCGGCGCTTTCTGCCGCATAATTCTAAAGAAGAAAGCTGCGCGAACCGATAACTTCCGGAACAAAATGCCCTTTTGAACAAGGGCGCGGCGTAAAAAAAATGACATCTAACGGCGCCGATCTGCCAAAATCCCAACGCTAACGCTTTAGCCCAAGAAATTAAGGCTTGTGAGAAAGTGGCGCCCATTCTAAAAACCCTTCATGCCTGTTCTACTGAAAGCTGCGCCCGTCGCTGAAGCCATCTACTCTGGGGTCTCTAAATCCGCCGAGGCCGTTAAGACACAAGCCGGCAGGCCCGCAACGCTTGCAACGGTTCTTGTCGGAGATGATCCTGCAAGCCAGATTTACGTGCGTCGCAAAGGCGAGATGTCCGTCAAACTGGGGCTTGGGCATCAAGACTTCAAATTCAATTCAAAGATCTCTCAAAAGGAGCTCCTTCAAACCGTTCAAAAGCTCAATGCGGATGGAAAAGTAGATGGAATTCTCGTCCAACGCCCGCTGCCAAAACATCTAAACGAAACGGAAGTCTTCGATTTGATCGATCCCGCTAAAGACGTTGATTGTTTTTCGCCTCACAACGTCGGACTTTTAAGCCAGGGTCGAGGAA
The DNA here is from genome assembly GCA_040754655.1 of Bdellovibrionota bacterium. GTDB lineage: Bacteria > Bdellovibrionota > UBA1018 > UBA1018 > UBA923 > JBFMCE01. Next base: position 2,572 of record JBFMCE010000116.1, read on the forward strand.
CCCTGCTTCCCTGCACCCCCGCTGGCATTTTAGAGATTTTGAAGTTTTACAAAATCGATGTGGCGGGAAAGAACGCGCTTGTCGTGGGTCGAAGCGATATCGTGGGTAAACCCATGGCTCTGTTGCTTCTACATGCTCATGCCACGGTGAGTGTTGCGCACTCAAAGACCAAGAATCTCAATGAATACGTTTCTCAAGCAGACATCGTGGTCGCTGCAATCGGAAGATCGAAATTCTTAGGCTCAAATCTTTCGTGGAAAGAAGGCGCCGTCGTCGTTGATGTTGGAATGAATCGCTCGGCAGACGGAAAGCTCTGTGGCGATGTTGATTTTGAAGCAGTTTCCTCGCGCGTCGCTGCGATCACCCCGGTTCCAGGTGGCGTAGGCCCCATGACTATCGCGATGCTGATGGTGAACACGGTGAGGGCGGCCGTGGCGCGGGAAAAGATCGCGGCAGCAGATTGTTAAAAACCGCCTAAACTGTCGAAAACCTAGACATCTACAAATCCATTCGAACACGGCGCCCCCAGAAAAACATAATGATATCCATTGAAAACAATGTCCCTACGTCTAGGGCATTTGAAATAATATGTGTCATTCAACTTGCTCTATCTCTTCATTAAGTTAATTTTTGTAAGGAGATTTACAATGAAATTTTTGAATTATTCTATCGCCGCATTATTGACGATTTTGAGTTCGAACGGTTACGCCAAAGTCGATGCTCAGACCCAGCTTCACATCGCTTGTATCAACGGAGATGCAAAAGAAGTGAAAAAATGGATTAATGAAGGTGCTGACATCAATGCACCAACGAGCTACGGCGACTCTTGCCTTACCCTTGCAAGTGGTCATGGAAACCTTGCTTTGATTGAATATCTTCTCAATAACGGCGCTGACGCTGCCTTTGAAAACAATAGCCGAAAAACCGCTGAAGATTACGTAAAGAGCCTGGTCCAGTATGAGTACAGGAAAGGCAATTATTCTCGCGCTTCGGAAGCGGGCAGAGCTTTGGGTCTCATTGAAAAGGCCGTACAAAAATCCGTAAGATAAGTTCGATTTAATTCTAGCTTGCGATTGTCCCTTTGGATTTTGACCGCTCTTTGGTCAAGAATCCAAAGGGTTCTTAAAGCCAAACCTAACGACCACGCTCCTGCCGAGCCGTCTGCGCAAGCTCATAGTATTCAGCAACACCTTCGATTTGGGCCTGATTCAGTTTCTTTTGCAATCTCTGGGTGCTCATCGACTTCGTGAAAGAAATCCCCAATCCTAGCGTCAACATCAGAATTCCGATTATGCGGCTGATATTCATGTCAGGCCCCCTCGTTCTCTTTCAATGGTATGAGCGCTAGAGGAAGCTCTCAAGTAGGCAGAATTTTCCGTGGTCTTGTGGGTTCCCCATCCAGATACGAATACGCTCGCACCGACGTAATTGGCTCGAGAATAGTCCCTCAGTAGTCGCTTCTTGCACCTTCTCAATAAGCCAAAATGACATTATCCACAGGTTGGTCGGCGCTCCAAGAATAATAGATGTCGTTGCAACGATCGCACTCAGGCAAGACATAACCCTCTACTGGTATGTCTTTATTCGTTGCTTCTCTGATATCCTTTCGTAGTTTTATCAACGTTCCAAGATCCCGAAAGGAAAATGGCCCGCCTGCTGCGTCTCCAGTGAGTTCCACTCCTGTTTTTGCAGAGGGATGGGAATGGATATCATAAATTTTCTTTATATTTTCGACGTTTTTAATACCAACCGTGCGATTCTCCACACCGAGAAACATATCCGACGATTGAATGACGTAGTCTAATTGCCCATCTGAATATTCAATAATAGACGCTGCTACTTCTCTGCGATGACGGCCAAGCCAATCCCCTCGAGCGGATAGACGTCTCACTTCGTTCATTATTTTTTGAACTGGCTTAGACAATTGCGTGGAATCCCCAACATATTGTTTTATTCTTGCGCCATTAGAGTAGATCACGTCTAGAGTCTTTACCAATGTCAGAGCGCCTAGGGTCTGCAAGCGGGTCACGAGCCTCTCCTTGCGGACTTTGATACTTTGCAATAAACCGGTCGGCCCAATCATGAGGGCTTTCATTTCGCACTTTCTCGCTGAGTTTTGCTAGTTCAACAGGATCACCCCTGTGAGTGTGCACTTGAAATCTCATATAATCGCTGTCTAACGTTTCAGCAATTTCCAATGCCTTATCGAGAACACCCTCTTCAATTAAATGATCGAAAGCCTTCTGTAGGCTAAAACTTGGCGCTGAAAGTGAGTAATATTGGTTTTCTTGTCTCGCCAGATGGAGTTCTTCAAGTTTATTCAAAATATTTTGGACACTGTTCTTTTCTGCGTAGCGATCATGTTTTGAGATAAAGACAATGCTCCGTATCATTTTACGTAAACAGTCACGAGGGCCAGCCTGCGCGTCTGAGGATTGCAGCGTCCCGAAAGTGCTGAAAAAGACTATTGAAAAAACTACTCCTGGCAGATGAAAACGAGGTATCACATAGTCGCTTCGGTAAGATTTTCAGGTTTCATAAGCTAGTCAATACAGTACCCTGCCGCTCCATTGGCTTGACGCCATCCAAAAAACTGCAAGTGCCACACACGGATAGCTTCCTCCTCATAAGCGTCCTTGATTGCACAAATGCCATACCCAAGTCCCACCTATGGTTGTCTGAAGTAATAGCGGACTATTTTTACCAGAAAAAATAAAATTCGAATGCAGACAAAAAGACATTCGTGTTTTTTTAAAGTTTTTTCTAGCCTGTGACGATGAGAGAAGTAACTTCTTCTTCTTCTCATACGATCACCCCCTTCCTGTAAAAGGGGTAAACTTTCCGTATGTGGCAGGGCCAGATAAGGCAAGGGCCATGCCAGCGTTTTGATAGCTACCGAGCCGTGCGTATTTTAAGAACGCGGTAAGGAATTTAGGCTTTATTCGGCTCGTATTGAAGCAACCCACATCACTTTAAGCAATAAACTCTACCTATTTGCATTTTCGCCTCAATCATGACATGCATCGACGGATTAAATTCGCATCAATCAAGGAGATTTACCCAATGAGTTTTTCAAAAAGAACTCTTGCCTTGCTTCTTATGGGCTTAGCCTTATTAACCAGCGGCGCCAAAGCTCAGTCTACCGAGCCTGCCGAACAATGCTTTAGTGATATGAGATGGAAGTTCATATCCCTCTTCATTATCGAACGTTTACCGGGTTCTACTTTCATAGACCTTGCGACCTATTTTTGCGATCACTCTGGAGACACCTATTCAAGAAACATCGAATGTCTCGAAAGATACGCAAGCCTTGATAGGTTCAATTGGGAAAAGCTGTCTACCCCTAGACTGGAATCTAAGCTTACCGATGTATTTTCACGGTGCTTGCCCAAAGAAGGAAGAACGAATTTCAAAGCAGAGCTCAACCAGATCGCCTCACGAGTCAAGAAGAGCCATCCACTTCCAAAGAAATTTTTTACGGCCTATACGATTGAGTCTCGTAAAATCACCTGTGACACCGAAAGCGAAATCACCGTGTGCGGCCATATCACGGATGTACTGGCGCAAACAAATATCCGTCCAGAACCCCTTGTGGTCTTTAACGGCTCCGAAGTAAATCCTGAAGGGGATTACCATATCATTACTGGTCATTGGCTTGACTTCAGTTATTTGAAGGGCAAATGGGCCTGCGTCACAAGTAAACCTGCAACATCAGATTGCTCATTCACGAGGTACGACCGCCGAAGTACCAAGATTCTTGTTTTAAACACCGAAGCGCGCAATCAACTTAAACGGTACATTGAAAATGAAGCCAGTGAGCTTGCGGAGCAATGAAAAAGTCCAAAGTTTATCAGGTGAATGCATTTACGCCGAAACCTGGTGCACAAGGCGGAAACGCCGCTGGCGTCGTCTTGAACGCCGATAGCTTGACCGAACACGAAATGCAGGCGATCGCAAAAGAGGCGGGTTTCTCTGAAACTGCGTTCATCTCGCGATCCAAGATTGCTGATTTTAAAATCGACTTTTTCACGCCCACCCGCAGAATTCCAGACTGTGGTCATGCAACCGTGGCTGCATTTTCGGTTTTGCACGGGCAAAATCCCAATTTATCGCAAACCTCTAAAGAGATTTGGGGCGGTCATAGGCGAGAAATAATGATCGAGGATGGGAAGGTTTTTATGGAGCTTCCCATTCCTACCCTTGAGAAACTTGAGGCTTCGCATGACGTTTTCTCTGAGCTCTTTCATAACCCCGTTGCTCTTAAAGGAGCCTGGCACTCGCGTCATGACGTTGGGTTTCTACTCATTGAGCTCAAATCAGAGAAAGATCTTTTAGAGATTTCACCCAACGCCAATGCGATAACCGATTATTCAAATCAGCACAATCTGATCGGGATCTATGCTTTTGTGCGAACTAGGGGAAATGACACGCATCACTCTACGACTCGCATGTTTGCCCCGGCCTATGGAATTCCTGAAGAGCCTGCCACCGGCATGGCAGCGGGACTTCTCACTGCCCTACTTCACCAAGAGACCTCGAGTCATGAATTTGTGATCGAACAAGGACGACTCATGCCAGCTCCCAGTCCAAGCTTGCTCAATTCAAAAATCGATGCTGCTGGGCAAAAGATCCTTGTCGGGGGCTATTCTACAGTCGTTGGCCAAGAGAGGTAACTTTTAAGAAACAACTCGAGAAGCCAGGCTGCTGTGTTCAAATCACCGCAGATGCGGAGATTTCAAGTTAATCAAGACCGCAACACGAAATTCACCCTTGCCGGTAAGTCCCTCCTTCTGTAGAAACGCTACATGGCCAAAAGAACGGCGCTCTATGAAGAACACATCAAGGCCAAAGGCAAGATGGTTGAGTTCGGCGGGTGGGACATGCCCGTTCAGTACTCAGGACTTGCAGACGAGCATGAGACCTGTCGAACCAAGGTTGGGCTCTTTGACGTTTCTCATATGGGTGAAGTGCTCGTAAAAGGCCCTGGTGCTCTTGAATACCTGAATGAACTCGTCACCAACAATGTTTCCAAAATCAACGACAACCAGGCTCAATACACCGTCATGTGTTATGAAAATGGGGGTTGCGTTGATGATCTGATCATCCACCGCGTTGCTAGTGATGAATTCTTCATCTGCGTCAATGCCTCAAACACTGAAAAAGACTTTGACTGGATGAAATTGCACGCACCTCAAGGCCTGCATGTCGAAAACGTAAGCGGGGCTTATTCGCAAATCGCGATTCAAGGCAGGTTTGCAGAGAAAATCCTGCAGAAACTAACCCCGGCATCGTTACATGAAATCAAATATTACTGGTTTAGAAAAACGTCTGTTTTAGGGGAAGACGCAATCATCGCGCGCACGGGCTACACCGGTGAAGACGGCTTTGAGGTTTATCTTGATTGGAACAAAGCCCCGAAGCTTTGGAACGCTCTTCTCGAGGAAGGCCAAAGCTGCGGCATCAAACCCTGCGGTCTTGGTGCGCGAGACACTTTGCGCACGGAAATGAAATTTCCGCTATACGGCCACGAAATCGACCAAGCGCTCAATCCTTTGGAAGCAGGGCTTGGTTGGGTTGTGAAATTAGACAAACCAAAATTTGTCGGCAGCGCAGCCCTCCAGGGATTGAAAGAAAAAGGTCTAATGCGTTCTCTTGTCGGGCTGAAGTCTTTAGGAAGGGCGATTCCAAGGCAAGGCTACGCCATTGAGGCCGCGGGTCAACCGATTGGCGTGGTCACTTCAGGCACGCTTTCGCCTTCTCTCAAGACAGGCATCGCCATCGCTTATGTAGATCGCAAGTTTTCAAGAATCGGCACGCAACTTGATGTCGTTGTACGCGATCAGAGAATGCCGCATGAAATCGTTGAAACACCATTTTATAAGAGGAGTTATTGAGCATGGAATTTCCTAGCGGGTTGCTTTACACGAAAGACCATGAGTGGGCGTTGCACTCAAGCGACGACACGGTAACGATCGGCATTACCGATCATGCCCAGGAAGCGCTTGGCGAAATCGTTTATGTGGAGCTTCCAAAAACGGGACGCGAGCTTAAAGAACATGAAACTTTCGGCGTAGTCGAATCCATCAAGGCCGTGAGCGACTTGTATTGCCCGGTAGCTGGTACGGTAATTGAAGTGAATTCACAACTGACAAATGACCCTTCTTTGATTAACCGTGCATCTTACAAAGATGGATGGTTAATAAAAGTTAAACTTACGGATAAAAATTCTCTTCAAGGCCTCATGAACGCCACCCAATACCGCGCGTTTGTTGAAAGTCTGAAGTAAATTAAATTTGACCAAAAATATTTTAAGGATTCGTTGACTTGAACGTCATCGTTTTTTAGGTTCGCAACATGTCGGGCATCGATCAAAGCACCAAGCTCTTCAATACAGCGATCATCGCCACGAAGATTCCCAAGCTTTCGAATTATTCGTCGAAACTCAACGAGCTTGTCCAAGGGAAAGCGTTTCAAGCCATCCTTTCGGCCATTCGTGATTACGCAAATGCAACGGGAGTTTCAGAAGAACAAGCCGCCGAAGAAGTCGTGCAGACATTTCGCGAAATCGATCGCATCTGGGACGATTATATCTTCCAAGAAGGCCTGGATAAACTCAAAGGCCATTTGAGCAATTAGGTCTTTAAAACGAATTCCCACTCTACCTTAACGGTACCGTCTGATTCGATCATTCCCTTTGGAGGATTGGGAAAAGGACCTGCCCGGTTGAAAGCGTCCACCGCTGCTTGATCAAGGTCAAGCAAACCCGAAGTGCCTTCCACCTGGATCTTAGTAATCGTGCCCTCGTGGTCCATTACCACAAGGATGCGCGTGGCATGCTCACGGTCGGCGGCAAGTTGCCTGCCTTTGGCGAACATCGATCGCAAACGTTCGCGCAGGCCCGGTTCCCAGTACTGCTCGAGCTGCCTGCGCACGCGCTGATAGAACGAAAAGTAGGCGAACTCCTTGGTGTTCAACATGGTCTGCGCGCCGGGCTTGACGTCTTTCAGATAATCATTGGTAGCTGCGATTTCGCCGGGGCCTACGCCCCCCATCGGCTTGTAATTCATTTTCACGCCCAAAGTTCCGATCTCAACCTTTTCTTGGGCCTTGTTTGAACGTCCGCGATCGCCGCCTTTGTGCTTTCCATCACGAAACGCCGCCGTATTTTGGGCTCGAGTCTGCTGGTCAACAACCTGGGTTTGAAGCCCAAGAAAAGCATCGTCTTTCGCTTTTTCGGCCTTTTCTACCAAACTTGTTTCAGCGACTTGAGACTTGAGCTTTTCAATCTCTTTCTGG
>JBFMCE010000117.1:0-9677 GCA_040754655.1 Bdellovibrionota bacterium
ACACTCAAAGAGCTAAGCGAGATGACTGGAATTGCAGAATCAAATTTGAGCTTGATCGAAAACGACAAGGTGGAGATTGGCACCCGACGAGCTAGTCTAATTGGCGCGGCTCTGGGCATTGATCCGGCTTTCATCCTCTTTCCTGAGGGTGCTGAAGGAGCTTACAAAAAAGAAGTCGAGCGCGTGAGTAAAAAGGCATCCAAACTTTTGGCTGAGAAGAGGAAAAAGTACGCTGATTAAGACATCCGTTTACCGGTACTAAATCCGAGTTCCGTTAACAGCTAACCGATCCACTCACCTGGGATAGACGAGGCGATAAAGCATACCACCTAACCTATCGGCTATTGTAAGCGAATGAGCATTTTGAAGGATTCTCAAAAGAGCCTCGGTTTCACGAAGGCTGCCCAACGCGATGGAATAGAACCGCCTTTGCTCAGGCTTTGTAGGTTTTGCGCTGCCTTCTGCTAAGTTTAATACGATGCTCAAACTTGCCCGACCAAGCTGGTCTTTCATATAATGTTTTGCTTTTATCTTCTCGCATTCGCGGTGAAGTTCAATTGCCAATTCATAAGCCAGAAAACCTTTGATCATGATTTGAAACCCTTTCTTTGTATTTTTAGTTTTTAAAGCCCTTCACGAAGCGAGGGTTTTAAAAACTAAAAATACAAAGAAAGGTGTTATCCATGATCCGAAATTTTTTAGCTTATGAATTGGCAGTCAAACTTCACCGAAAGACGCAAGAAATTGAGCTGAAGCATTACATGAAGGACCAGCTCTTACGAGCAAGCCAAAGCGTTGTTTTAAACTTAGCAGAAGGCAGCGCAAAACCTACTAAACGAGATAAGGCAAGGTTCTATGCAATTGCGTTTGGTTCAATCCGAGAAATTCAGGCAATTTTTGATTTACTTCAAATCGAAGATGAAGAAATCCTTGATCTTGCAGATCACATTGCAGCTTGTGTTCATAAATTGAGTTACTCTAGAAAGCCGTAAACTGAATCCGTTCAACCGGCACCGAATCCGAGATCCGTGAACCGTTATCCGTAATCCGATATCCGATTTCTAAACTTTCATTTCCGGTACATCACCCTCAACAATGAGCCTGGCTTCGGTCGCTTTGCGAATATCGTCAACATTGATTCCGGGCGCGCGCTCAAGCAAAACCAAGCCACGAGCAGTCACTTCGATCACGGCAAGTTCAGTCACGATCAAGTTCACGCATTTCACGCCGGTCAAAGGAAGAGTGCATTTCTTCAAAACCTTGCTCTTCCCGTCTTTGGCGACGTGTTGCATCGCCACGACCACGCGTTTCGCGCCAGCAACAAGATCCATTGCCCCGCCCATTCCCTTGACGACCTTTCCTGGGATCATCCAATTTGCGATGCTGCCGTCTTCATCCACTTCCATCGCCCCCAGGACGGTAAGGTCGACATGACCTCCTCTGATCATGGCAAAACTGTCAGCACTCGAAAAAAAAGACGACCCCGGCAAGGTAGTGACCGTTTCTTTTCCTGCATTGATCAGATCAGGATCCACTTCGGTCTCCTTGGGATAAGGTCCGATCCCCAACAATCCATTTTCAGACTGCAAGATGACCCGAATGCCTTTAGGCACATAGTTCGCCACTAGCGTCGGTATGCCGATTCCTAAATTGACGTAGTAGCCATCTTTGAGTTCATTTGCGATTCGTTTTGCAATTTGTTCACGCGTTGCTGCCATGAGATTTATCCTTGCCTGAGAGTGCGTTTTTCGATGCGCTTTTCATACTTCACGCCCTGAAAAATGCGCTTCACATAAATACCCGGTGTGTGGATCTGGTCGGGCTCAAGATCGCCCACTTCTACCAGTTCCTCAACTTCGACGATCGTCACTTTCGCGGCAGTAGCCATCATGGGATTGAAATTGCGAGAGGTTTTTCGAAAAACAAGGTTGCCCATCCGATCGCCCTTCCACGCTTTAACAAGAGCGAAATCCCCTTTCAACGGTCGCTCAAGGATGTACTCCACGCCATCAAAAACACGTTTCTCTTTGCCTTCGGCAACGAGCGTTCCTACGCCAGTCGGAGTAAAAAAACCTCCGATGCCGGCCCCTCCGGCGCGGATGCGCTCGGCAAGAGTCCCCTGAGGAACAAGTTCGACTTCAAGAGCGCCAGACAAGGCTTGCGCTTCAAAGGTTTTGTTCTCACCCACGTAGCTTGAGATCATTTTCTTGATTTGTTTTCGCGCGAGCAAAAGACCTAAACCAAAATCATCGACTCCGCAGTTGTTGCTCACGCAAGTCAGCTCTCTTACCCCTCTTGCCACCAGAGCCGCGATGCAGTTCTCGGGAATGCCGCAGAGACCAAACCCCCCGACTAAAAGCGTCGCTCCATCAGGAATATCGGCAACCGCGTCGGCTGCGCTTTTATAAACTTGGCATGCCATAAGTGTGATTCGCCTTTCGAGTTTTTCTCTTGTTAAACGCGTTCCAGGGTGACTGCAGTGGCTTCCCCGCCACCGATGCAGATCGAAGCAAGGCCCCGCCGCTTGCCTAAACTTGCAAGGGCATGGGTGAGTGTCACCAAAATACGCGCTCCACTTGCGCCGATCGGATGTCCCAAACTCACGGCCCCCCCATGTACGTTCAACTTCTCGCTTGGAATACCGAGTTCACGCTGAGCTGCCAACGCTACCACAGCGAACGCTTCGTTCACTTCAACCAGATCTACTGAAGACATTTCCCAACCAGAACGTTTCAAGACCTTGCGCGAAGCCTCGACCGGGGCCGTGGTAAACCACTCTGGCGCCTGCGCATGCTGGGCATAAGCCACCAGTTTCGCGATCGGCTTTGCCCCTGTGCGTTTGACATACTCTTCGCTCGCCAAAACCAAAGCCGCGGCACCATCGTTGATCGTGCTTGCATTGGCAGCCGTAACCGTTCCATCTTTTTGAAATACAGGGTTTAACTTGGGGATCTTGTCAAACTGCGCTTTCGAGGGCCCTTCATCGGTATCCACTAAAACAGGGTCGCCTTTTTTCTGTTGGATGCTGACAGCTGCGATCTCATTTTTGAAACGACCGCTCTTGGTGGCTTCCTGAGCGCGCTTAAAACTTTGAATTGAAAACTGGTCTTGTTCCTCGCGTGAAAACTTCATTTCACGGGCGCAAAGCTCAGCCGCGTTTCCCATATGAAAGTCGTGGTATGGATCCCACAATCCATCTTTGATCATGCCATCTACGATCTTCTGATGGCCCATCCGGTAACCGCCGCGCGCATTCTCAAGATAATGCGGCACTTGTGACATGTTCTCCATGCCGCCTGCAACCACAAGATCAGCTTGTCCTGTCTCGATGGCTTGCGCTCCAAGCATCACGGCTTTCATTCCGCTCCCACAGACTTTATTCACCGTAGTGCACGGAGTCGACTTCGGGATACCTGAAAAAATAGCGGCTTGGCGCGCTGGCGCTTGTCCAATACCCGCCGCGAGTACACACCCCATGTAAACCTCTTCTACGGCGTCAGGTTTGATGCCAGCCTCTTTTAAAGCGGCCTCTATGGCAATAGAGCCAAGTTTTGGGGCCGAAAGAGTTGAAAGAGTTCCCATGAACGAACCTAGTGGCGTACGTTTGGCTGCTAAGATATAAATTGGCTTAATCATAAGCTTTCATCAGCTCCTTGAAGTCTTTAAAATATTGCGTGAAAGGATGTGTGGCATGAACTTGACTCTATTCCTTACTCTTGTCAATCTCTTCATTACTCAGGCTTTTGCAGGCACCCCGCCTCCCGGAAACGTGCTTCCCGACCTTGTAGAAAAGGTCTCGCCTGGCGTGGCCAATATCTCTTCAACGCGATTCGTTAAACAGTACGTGCTGCGCGGTATGCCTGAATTTTTTGGGATGTTTGGGATTCCCGAAGCCAATATTGAAAAACAATCCTCTTTGGGTTCTGGATTCTTGATCGATATGCAGGGCTACATCCTCACGAACAACCACGTGATCGAAAACGCCTCTGAAGTGATCGTGACCTTCCTAGACAAACGACGCTTTCCTGCCAAAATTGTTGGGCGTGATAAAGCCTTGGATCTGGCCCTGTTGCAACTCAAAGGAGGATCAAGTATCCCGAACCTGAAACCCTGCAACTTGGGCTTGAGCGAGAAGGTTCGAATTGGAGAGTCGGTCTTCGCGATCGGAAATCCTTTTGGTCTTTCGGGCACGGTAACGGCGGGGATTGTGAGCGCAAAAAACCGATCCATTGGGATCGGACCCTTTGACGATTTCTTGCAAACCGACGCCAGCATCAACTTTGGAAACTCTGGAGGTCCGCTGTTCAATCTGAAGGGTGAAGTCGTGGGAATCAACACCGCGATCAATGCGCAAGGTCAGGGTTTAGGATTTGCAATTCCCATCGATGAAGCGAAATCGCATTTAGAGAGTTTAAAAAAACATGGCTACATCGTACGCGCATGGTTGGGAATCTTGGGTGAAGCCATCACGCCCGCTCTTCAATATTATTATGACCTTCCGGTAGACCATGGCGTTGTTGTCGTGCGTCTCTCAGGAAGCGGCCCTTCAGCGAAAGCGGGCCTGAAACAAGGTGATATCTTGATTCAAGTGAATGGCCAAAACATCAAAGAACGAGGAGATGTGCAAAGAGCCCTTCAAAAAGTAAAACCCGGCCAAAAGGTCAGCGTACGTTTCAATCGCAAAGGCAAAGCGCTCACCAAAGAACTTACTCTCACTGCTGCGCCAGATACTTCTGACTATCCTGAAGGAGTGCTCTAAACCCTAGCGGCAGACGAACAGGCGGACGTCGGCTGTTGCGCGGAGCGAGTTTTTAATCGCGAGGAAAAAAGACCTCGCCTTTGTCAGTGGTTACTTTCACCGCGCCTTCGCTATCGATAGTGAAATTTTCGACCACCTTGTGTCCTAACGGAAGCCTTTCATTTTCGCGTCCCAATTCGCCGTCTTGGGTCAGATAGGCCACCTGTCCTGACGGATTCATTCGAAATGAAACCACTGGAGAGCTGGTCCAGCGCACTAGATTTTCAGTCTGTAGGTTGCCAAGCCTTCCGCGTGCGGTGAGCCAGACAATGCTTCCATTTGAAGCCACCTTGAGATCAACCACATCATCCGACCCATGATGGATCACGCTTGCCTTCTCATCGACAACCGTGCCATCGGCCAGCAATACAAAAACCCGGTCCCAGCCCGCAACCATTATCCGCGCCGCACGCGGCAATCGAGACTGCCTCACTCCGTCTAAGATAAGAAATCCTTGATCATCCATCGCAACCAATTGGCCATTTCTTAGAAGACGAAAATCCTGGATAGAAGTCGAACCCAAACTCGAGTACCAAAGTCGAACCTCGTCCGATCTCGCTCCGTTTCTTGCGAGTTCGATTCGATACAGTCGATGGTCTTCAGTCAAAACAGCAAGATACCCCGCTGGCGAAACACTCACTTCAGAAATTTCGCTTCGAGATTGATCAAAAACTTTTCGCCCATTGATGAAAATTTCCTTTTGTGCGCGGACTTCAATTTGCGGGGCAAACCCGCAATCCAAAACGCTAGGTCTTCGGGGCAGGCTTGGGTAGCGTGGCCACGGAACCTGCTCTTGATTGATCGCGTTTAAGGAGTCATCGTCGTAACAACGAACCAACACTTCTTCCGCAGAACTGCTCCACGCGAAAAAACAGGCAAACCCACTCACAAGTGCAAACTGCACTAAGCTTGATTTCATGATTCCCCCTTAAAGCCCGATGCTTTAAGCGATATTCAGAATTGACGGGTATGTCAACGTATGGGAACGTAAGGACCGATGGATCGGCGAAAAGACACGACAACGAAAAGCACTAGAATTCCGCGAGACTATTTGAAACTTATTGAGGACATCTTCAATAAGAATTTTTCAAAGTTCCTGATCAAGGAAAAAGCGGGTTCCGAGAGCTTCGTTGCCTCAGGAGAAATATATCCTGATGAAGTCTTGGTAGCGGTGTCACTGAAGAACCCAAAGAACTTGAGAATGACTACCTGTTATGCCTCGATCGATTATCCCCCGCCGCAACTCAAGCTCGAGTCTGGAAAACCTGCAGCACCTTCCGCTTCCGGTGTCGAGATCTGCGTGAATTCTTGCGTTGACGGTATTGCCTCATTTTTTGCGACCTTTTTTGATGAAGGCCGTCCTGTGGACTATGACGTCGAATACCGACAAAATTGGACTGCCGTTGAAATCGAAAAGAAGGTCTTCGTTTACTTGCGCATCAACCGAGACAACCCTGAACTTGAAGCCCAGGCGGATGCTCTTTTAGAAGAAGATGCCGACGTTCGCCGAAAAAAGAAGCTGCACTAGTTTAGCAAAAATGATATCTGACGCCGCATGTCAGCCATGGGTTTTCCCATCGTTTTCGTTCTTGTCTACTGCCTGAGTCTTTTCCCGGGAACAGTCGCTTTCGCCTCGGCCAAAAAAGGGCCCAAATGCCAATCTCAACTGACCCATACCTATCTCGACCCTAAAGACGCCAAGCCATTTCAATCAGCATCCGAGTTGACCTGGCTCCTAGGTAATCCACAACTGAACGTGCTGGAATACCAACGTGTGTACGGACCCTGGGCAGAAAACGGACACCCTTCAAAGTTCCCCACAAAAGAAGCACAATTCGAACCCGCTAAGCCTTTGTCTGCAGCTAAACCAGCGGTGGAACTACCAAATCTCCAAGAACGCATAAAAAGGATGACTGAACTTTTAGCTGGCGCTCATCCTGTTACGACTCCCTTTCGAGTAGAAGCCCAGGGCGATCTTCTTTTTGTAAGACTTGATCGGATTGAAGACCTTTCACCAGTTGGTCTCGAGTGGCTTCCCTTGATAAGCCCTGAACTTGCTCGTGGAATCGAGCTCCGCTCGTTGACGATTTCAAATTATCGCATGCCGCTGCCTATTGATGTCTTATTCCCTCTACCTGCGACGCTCAATGGGATCGCGCGCGAACTCAAAACCCCATTCGAGTTCGACTTCACTTCACCTGTTGAACTTGCTCCGACCGATCTAGCCAAGGAATGGATCGACGGGAAGATAAAGACAGACACTCTGGACTACACGATTTCAGGAACCCCGCGGCTTGCAGGAAACCTTTTTCTCCCTCCCTCTTTTCTTCATTACATGCGGCAACACCTCAAGTTGTTGGTGGAAATAGCGGAACCCGCCAACAGCTTCACGAGAGTTGCAAAGGATAGGGCCGAGGATTTTGCAAAAATTTATGCACAGAGCCTCGCCGGCCACCTTGCCAGACACCTTTATTACGACACGATCAAGCCCCTCTTAAAAGAGCTTCCCATAGACTCGTCTGGTTCAATTGATCGCAAAAAGCTGAAGACACCGCTAACCTGGGTCGAAATCGAAGCGCTTTTACGGAAGAGTTATGACACAAAAGGAATGCTCGAGGTCCACGCAAGCAGGTGGAGCGACTTTCAAAACCGCATCGAACTCAGCCGGACCAGCAAATTCCATTTCATCACCTTGAGCACTCCAATGGAGGCTTCCTACAAGAAACTTTTAGAAGAACTTGGCCTGAACCAATTAAAAAAGCCTACCCAAAAAGAACTCTTTGAAGAGTATCTTCTTCAAGTAAAAGCAGTCTTCCAGCGGGGGCAGGATAAGCTCGCCGGAAAATAAAAAGCCCCTCTTCTTTGAGAGGGGCTTTTCGCAAAACTTACTTTTCTAGGATTTAATCCTTTAAAAAACGTCGCCTTCGTCTTCAAAGTCACGCTTGAGGTTATCAATGATTCCTTCCGCGCTTTCAGTTTCAACTGCTTCAAAGTCATCCATGGTCTCTTCGATCTCGAGGTCCGCGATGACCTTCGCGAAATCTTTCTCACTTGCAAGGTCTTGCCTGATGGCTTCGATGTATTTGTCAGGATACTTTGATACCAGCTCTTCAATATAGTGGTTCAGCTTGCGTTCCTTAAGAATCGTCTCTTTTCGTTTAATCTTCTTCCAGTTCTTGATGTAGTGCATGCGGCAGTAATCGCCAGTGGTAGCCACCAACTCGCACGCCACTTCGCGACAAACTCCGGCCCCCGAAGCCTCCGCCCGTGGTTCTGCCCTTGTGCTTGAAATAGACAGGCTGGTAAGTGATTTCGCGCCTTGCAAACCAGACCCACCTTTTTTCCCCGATTTTTTTTCTGGTTTCGAGACCAAAGGTGCACCTTGTTTTTTTGCGCTCTTAGCTGCTGGAGGATTCGCAGCCGCCGTCTTTTTCGCCGGGACCAGCTGCTTCGCAGAAGCCGCTCCCTTTGCAGTGGAGTTGGGCTTTTGAGATTTGCTCTTGGCATTGATGCCTAGCATCTTTTTAATCGTTCCCATTGCTCCGCCCTTTTGCGTTTTTGAGGGAGCCGCTGTTTTCTTTGCAGAGGTTTTCGCCTTCTTTTCTACTTTCGCCGCCATCTTAAAGAGATCTCCATGTCCTCGTAAATAAATGGTGAGAACCATTTCATTCAAGTATAGACTTGGGTGTAAGTTCCAGGGCCATCAAAGTCAAGAGATAAAGTCGCTTGAGCCATAGAAGCGCTTCTACAATAGCCCCTGGAAGCCCAATTGGGTGAGCATAATGAAGGTACTGAAAACCCCGTTATTTTGGGACCTCCACTTGCACGGTGTCGCGGGCGTAGATTTCATGCGCGCCAACCAGGATGCCATGGTCTTTGCGTGCGAGCGGCTCTTTCAAAATGGCACAGGCTATTTCTCACCCACCCTGCTGACAGCAAAAGATTCCCTCTTTGATCAAGCGTGCATGAACTGGGGAAAGTTCTTGGAACGTGTGCAAAAAAAAGGCTTTCTGCCGCCTCGGACGGCCCGCCCGCTGGGCCTGCATTTAGAGGGGCCATTTCTCAACCCGAAGGTCGCAGGAGCTCACCCCCATTCGAATTTAAAGTCCCCTCACCTCTCTGACATGAACCGTTGGCTACGCCTTGCTCAGGGCCACATCGCCATCGTCACGCTAGCTCCTGAACTGCCCCAAGCAACTAGCGTCATCCGAAGCCTTAAACACCGGGGCATCCGCGTTCAAATGGGACATACCGAGGCGGATTCAAACCAAGTTTTCAAAGCGATAAAGGCCGGAGCCTCGGGAGTTACTCATCTTTTTAATGCCATGAAAGTGCATCACCGAAGCCCTGGGGTCTTGCCTGCTCTCGAGCAAGGTTTGATAACCGCTGAAATCATCACCGATGGCGTCCATCTGAATGCAGACTTTATCTTATGGTGCTTAAAAGCTGCTCCTCAAAACTTGTATGCTGTGAGTGACGGGTGCTCGGCCGTCGGCGCGAAGAAAAACCAGAAGCTCACCTTAGGTTCAATTGTCGTGACCCTAAAAGGCGCTGTTGCAGTGGCGGCCCAGAATAATGTCCTAGCGGGTGGAGCGACCTATTTGGCAGAACACCCAAGACGCCTGGTCCGCAGCGCTTCTCAGACCTTAAATAATCCTGACGAGCTCTTTGCACTATTTTATGAGATACAAAGCCAACTCTTTAAAAGAGCTGCCGCAGGACACCATGAAGTAAGAAATCTTTTTAATCCCAAGACCTTATCTTATCTAGGTACCGAATAGCGGTGTTTTAATTTCTTCCCAACGACCCGCCTTAGGCCCCCTTGACCTCTTACTTGACTTGGTTAGTTCATTGCATGTAATGTCCTCGTCTTCAACGG
>JBFMCE010000118.1:0-9541 GCA_040754655.1 Bdellovibrionota bacterium
GCAGCACCTGCTTTTTCTAAGGACGTTGAATATTGCGTGGATCCAGCTTCAGTCTACTGCCACGCGCCGGTGTATTTACCGGTGGCTTCGAATTGGTTGAAGGCTTGATCACCGTGCCTGGCTGCACCGTTCTCCTGGTTTCAGGGAGCCGGTTCTGCGGAGTCACCGAACGTTGAGCACGTCCCACATCTGGATTTACCCTTCGAGCCGGAGTTCTACTTTGTCCGGGCACCTCACGTTTTTGTGGGTCAGTGTGTATGCGAGGCGAGGTTGTGTTTCTTGGCACCTGTTGTTGTTGAGGGCGCCGTTCTGAAGGTTTACTTCCATTTCCATTGCCTGGTTGTACACGTGGAAGATGAGTTTCCGGCTTTGGATCCACTCGACGTGGGTCGGGCCGTTTTTCTTCCCTGCGTCCCGGAGAGGTCTCGGGGCGAGGCAAAGTCCGTCTTTCTTGCGGTACAGTCTCGATTTTTGGTGTTCGACGTTCTTCGGGCCGTGTTTCTATTCTTGGGGGCTTGCGTTCCTCCGGACGCGTTTCAAGGCGTGGTGTCCTGTGTTCCCGTGGTACGGGCATTTCCAGCTCGCGTTGTTTTCTGCTGTCGGGCAGCCTGCTTGAGATGCGCGTACGAGGTTTCATGGTTGTGATCCTGCCGTCACTGTTTTGGATGCGAGGAGCGACCGTCGCACCTACTCGGAGCTTCGTTATTCGTCCTTCCGGCGTCACTACGGATCCCAGCGGGATCCTCTTTCCTGTCCTCACGCGTTCTTGAGCCGCTAGGCTCGCGTCACGATACTCTTTCGGTATCTCGAGACGTCTAGCAGGGCGTACCCACTGTACTTCATCGCCACTTCTTGCGCGACGCTTGACCACAGTGACTTGCACTTCCTCGACGCGCTTGCCAGAACGGTGTTCGATAAACTCCCTGGCATCTCGGTAACGCTCATGGCGTATTGAGCCGCCATAGTTCCCGTTGGCGTGGGCTTGATTGAAGTGAACGTGGACATGAACATTCACTTCGCGATGCACGTAAACGTTACGAGTGTGAAAGTTTGAATAATTCACGAATGTCCATCCGTGAACATAACGATTGTTTTGAGCGGCGCGATGGCCTTCCCAAAACCCGTCGCGGTATCCATGGTCATAGCCACGTTGGTATCCGCGTGGGTAGTTGGACCAGTAGGGATACCAACCAATTCCGCCATCAGTGTAGAACCAAGTGACCACGGCTGCATGCCATCTGCGCTCTGGAAATGGAAACCAAATCCAACCGAAGCTTTCGTGATACCGCCAATATCCGTAGTGATCCGTCACCCAGCCCCAGGGGTCGTACGACATCCAAGTCCACCCATAGGAAGTCCAGTACCAGTAACCATGTTGATAAGGAGCCCAATCTTGTCGGTGGTACGCAGGCACGAAGAAGCGTTCGCCCTTGTAATCGACCCAGTTGCCCTGTCCCACCAAGGCATTGTCAAAGTCGAATTCTTCCTCGGGATAATCTAAAGGATCGCTGTAAGCCTCGCGAGGCGCCGCATAAGTGTTTTGGGCGCTTCCATTTCGCAGGATGAGGCTGTCGATGCTGCCGTTATTGCGATTTTGCACTGAGATCATGATTTCATGTCCCATAGAGCGAGGCACGTAGAAGTTCACCCCGTAAGAAGTGACTTCAAAGCCAGGGCCGTCACAGTCGTACTGAGCGTCGCAGACTTCTCTGCTTCCAGAGTCATCGAGCGAGGTCCACAGAAAATCCTCGACGTAGAGGTTTTGCGGAAAAGCAGTGCCCGAGTAGTCAAAGCCAAGTTGATCGGCAACCAAAGACACGACGTCGCCGGGCCTTACCGTGACTTGGTTGGAATGTTTTGTAGAGTACTCCCCGTTGATCGAGACGATTCGGGTTTGAAACTCTGCGGATGCCGGCAAACTTGCCGTGGCTGTCGTGGCAACGAAAACCAGCCAAAGCTTCCTCCAGAAGTGAGATGAGTTTAAGTTCATGTTTTTTCCTCTCTGCATGAATGAACGATGAATACAACAGTTTCAAGCCCAAAGGCAGAAATCGTGCCGACGATTTTTTCGAAATGGAAAAACGCAGAGCTTGAAAAGATTGAGGAATTTCCTTAATGCGGACTGGAAAAAACGGTTACTTTTGGCCCTATAGAGCCACTCTGTCCCCATCGACCATTTCTATTTTATAGGGTTCTTTGAGCAGTTCGTTGATCACGTCGAATCGAGGAAGTTCACGAAGCGCGCTCGCACTGCAACTGATTCCGGCGCGGCCCGCAGGTCTTAGCGCAAGCCCAGTGCTTGGCAGTTGCGTGATCGGAGCTGGTAGCGCATTGCGCTCAAAAAATGCGCGCATCGCGGTTTCATGTTCCTCTAGTTCAGCCGTATAAGCCGGAAATTCAACCTGATATACACGCAGTTCTTCTTGATAAGCGGTTTCATCCGGAGAGAAGCAGTTGCTGTTGCTGAGCTGCTGCATCTGACTCAGGTAGTGAAGAGCGTAGGTCCAGTTGTTCGCTCCGCCTAAGGTCATGTGGCTAAGCTCTTCAGGATGAGCCGCCATCCAACGCACGGTAAGAAGCGCTGCTTCGACTTCATCGCGTGCGCGCAAAATTGGGCTAGACCACTCGTAGAGCATGGTTCTTTCCGCAGCAGAATATCCGCTTCCCAACGGTCTGCCGCTTTGAAATTCCTCAAAACCCATGCTCCAGGTGATTCGACGGGACAAGAGGGTTTGCCGGGCAGATTCGCACCCATTTCGAACGCCTAGCAGTCTGTTCGCCTGACGCACGCGTTGGACCGAATGGACATACTCATGCAAAACGGTTGAAACCAGTAGGGTCGCGTCGCTCCAGAAAAAGGGGTCTCTTGAGCGCTTTCCATCGCGAACGTAGATCTGCATCCAGGGTAGAGTGACGCCAAGCGTGGTTTTACCGAAAGTGCGGGAAAAGTCTGCATCGTACAAAATGGCTAGCGGGGCGCAGGCGCCTTCATCGAAGCCCGAGAGATTTCGCACAGCCCACGCTTGAGTTTCGCGTACGGCGGCGACGACGTTTGGATTGGACTGAGACAGGTGCGCATTGATCGTCGGATAAAGCGAGCCGAATTGGGTATTCGTGGGGATATTCGGCAGGACTTGTTCGACGGGAGCGCTTTTTTTCTCGGGCTTTCCACAGCCGTTTGAAAAAACCAAGAGAACGGAAAGCGCGATGAGGTTGACCACGAACTGCAGCATCCCCGATAGACTCCCGATGTTTCATGAAAACAAAAAAGAGCAAAATTCTTTTGTCAGTCGCCTGCAGTGTGAAGTTCGCAGAAAATCCAAGAATAGCTAGGCGCTTGGGTGTGAACTTTTTGTGAAGGGGCGCGCCGTCAAAGTCTGCTCTTAAGGCCTTGAAAAGTCGGTGTAGAGCACCGTCGAGGCCTGCTTCTGCAGGGTTTTCGGGGGCGTGAGCTCGTAAAGAGCGCCTTCAAGACGGGGTTCTGATCGAGTATCAATAAGTTTTATTTTATCTGCCATCAACGGCACTTTTCCCAACCCGTTCGGCAAATCAAGGACGTAGTGGGGAAGGGCTGGGCCCGAGAGCCTTCCTGACAGCCCGCTCATGAGTTCTTGTCCCCTTGCGATCGAACACCGGAAGTGAAAGGTCCCCGGAGTCCAGTCGGGGTGATGAAGATAAAATGGTGTCACGCCCGATTCATAGAGCGACTGAAAGAGCTCTTCAAGAATGGGACCGTCGTCATTCACTCCGCGCAGCAGCACGCTCTGGTTGTAGAGCGCAACGCCCTTGCTTGCGACACCGTCAAGGCGAGCGCGCGCAAAAGAGGTGAACTCTTTCGGATGATTGAAGTGAGAAACTAGCGCGATCTTGAATCTTCTTTGGCGAGCTAAGGTTTCTATTAGCCCGTCGGTCAGGCGGTGGGGCAGCGTGGAGGCCATTCTTGAATGAATGCGCAGGTGTTTGACGTGGGTAATGCCTTCAAGACGATCGAAAAGCCTCTCGAGAGCGGAGTCCGTAAGTGAAAGCGGATCCCCGCCAGTGAGTAAAAGCTCCCGGATCTCCGGATGCGCGCAGAGGTATTCTAGGGCCGCGTCAAAACTTCCGTCATACAGAAGCCGATCTTTTGAATTCAAGTGACTCTTTCGAAAACAGAATCGGCAGTAAAGCGCGCACATCGAGCTCACATGCAAAATAGCCCGATTGCCGTAGCGATGAGTGAGTCTGGGCGCTGCGAGCCTTGTCAGGTCGCCAATCGCATCCGGGGTCCAGGGAACCTCGCGTCCGTAAGCTTTCAAACTCCACTCGCGCGCCCAAGAGGGAAGTGTAGGATCCGCTTCTCCTAGCGACGGCAGCGCTTGCAGCCGAATAGGGCAGGTGCCTCGTCCTTGGTCGGAATTGTCCATGAGGCTGGCGTAATAACGCGTAAGCCTCACTTGGTAGGCCGTGCCCAAGTTTCTGAGTTGGCTGGCCTCGTGAGGCTTTAGAAGCCCCTCTAAAACGAGCTCATCCACTGATGCGAGCGAGTTCGCAAGCGCTTCCTGCCAATTCTCATGGCTCGTAATAGGTGTATTGTTTCTGCCTGAAGTTTCTAAGGACCCAGGTCTTTCCGTCGTGATGGACCACATAATTCGGGTTGACCGGGATCTTACCACCTCCGCCAGGAGCATCCACAACAAATTGCGGCACGCAAAGTCCTGATGTGTGGCCTCTCAAGTGCTCGATGATCTCAACACCCTTCTCAACAGGGGTGCGAAAATGGGAAATACCCTGCGAAAGGTCGCATTGGTAGATGTAATAAGGCCGAATCCGCATGAGCATCAGCTTATGGACAAGTTGTTTCATGATCGCAGGGCTGTCATTCACACCCTTCAATAAAACCGATTGATTGCCTAAGGTGCAGCCTGCGTCCGCAAGCCTTGCCGCGGTGTCGAACGCTTCACGCGTGCACTCTTTGGGATGATTGAAGTGCGTGTTGATGTGGATGGGGTGGTACTTCCTGAGCATTTTGATGAAATCATCTGTGATTCTAAACGGCAGGGTGACCAAGTTCCTCGAGCCAAGCCTGATGGTCTCGATATGGTCACATGCCCTTAGTCTTGAAAGGATCCACTCCAGGCGTTCATCACCTAAGGAGAGCGGGTCTCCGCCCGAGATGATGACATCGCGAATTTCCTTGTGTTCCTCAATGTATTTTAGACCACCGTCAAGCTGAGCAAGTTGCGCCGAGGTGCTGGGGTCGCTGACTTTTCTCTTTCGCGTGCAATGGCGGCAATACACGGGGCAATTGTGAGTCGTGTAAAAAAGCACTCGGTCCGGGTAGCGGTGGGTAATCCCAGGCACGGGCATATCGCGTTCTTCCGCTAGCGGGTCCTCAAGATCGGTGGGAAGAATCGTGAGTTCGCCCGATTTTGGAACGGATTGCAGCCGCACCGGGCAATTGGGGTCATCCGGGTCCATGAGAGTCGCGTAATAAGGCGTGATGCCCATATGGAACATCTCATTGCTCTTCTCAAACGCCATGCGCTCATCATCAGTAACTTTGATGACTTTCTCGAGTTGGGGCATGCTCTTGATTCGCTGCTGCTGTTGCCAAATCCAGCTGTGCCAGTCCGTGTCGGAAACTCCGCTCCAGACACCTTTTCCCGCAGGTTTAAAACGTTCACGCACTTTGTTTACAGTGATGATTTGTAATGCCATGAAGACCGCCCCTCCCCAAATTTCTATGAAGTCTTGAGCAGTTACGAGTAGCAGAGTCTGGGTCGGGATTCAATACTAGTGGGGGTGAATCGAAAAAAAGAGCCCGCGGGTTGGTAAGAGGGTTTTAATCGAAAGAAAAAAAATTTAACGTATCCATCAAAAATTTAAGGATACGCGCCGTAGGATTTTTAGAGGCTCCACGCCTTTGCCAAACTGGCAGCTAAAAACAACAATGCGATTACGAGAAACCATTTCATCTTATGTTCACCGGGTAAGTAGAAACGCGCCTAGTGACGCGCTCTAATGTTTCAAGGTTCTTTTGGGGAGTAAGGCGGTGGGACGCGTAGAATACACTCAAAGCCAGAGCGATCAAAACCATGCGAATTCCAAGTCGTTTCACCACGATCCAAAAGCCTCTAAAAGTGCTATCGGCAGAACGGTATAAAACTTGAGTAAAAAAGTTTATTGATGGTTTTCGAGGGCGGTTTTCATTCCCGGGAAGGCGATTGCGGGTAGATTCTGGAATACACCTCTTGAATGAGAATCTTGAAGATTGACGTGACCGGAACCGCTAAGAGCATTCCAGCTACTCCAAAAAATTGGCCGCCCAGAATCACCGCGATCACCACGGCCACAGGATGCAGATCGACTATTTTCGCGACCAGCAAGGGAAAAATCACGACCATGTCGATGATGTTGGCGACAAAGTAAACAGCCAAGATCCAAAACAGTTGCCTCGGCACCGTAGGCTCAAGTATGGCGAGCGCTATTCCCGGAATGGCTCCCAATAGAGGTCCTAAATAAGGGATCGGGTTCGTGGCTCCTGCAAAGACTGCGAGAAGAAAGGCGTACGGAATCTTGAAAGCGATGCAACCAACAGCCACGACAGAGGCCACGAGAAATGCTTCAAGGATCCGGGCCGAAACATATCCGCCCATCTCTTGCAGGATCCGAGACGTCAAACTGTAAACAGTTTCAAAGTACCGGTTTGGTACGAGCATCAAAAGCGATCGGCGTATCTCATGGGCGTCTTTTAAGATGATAAAGGTCAGGAACGGAACCAAAAACAGCGCGACCAAAAGGTGCGACGCGAGATCCGGGGCGAGGTTCCAAAATTTCTGCGCCGATTTTTCGACCCAACCCAGCGCCTTTTCCGAGAGATTGGCGCGGCGGAAAAGAGGGTAATCGTCTAAAATCCGTTTTTCCTCGAGCTTGAGCTTTTCGCTGATTTCTCCTGAATACCTAGAGCTGCCTTGCTGAATCGCTTCCATTTCCCTTGAGATGCGCGGGAAGATCGCTGAGGCGCCCATGGCGATCAAAACGCCGCAGATCGTGAAAACCGCGAGGATCCCTTGCGTGCGCGAGATTCCCTTTCTTTCAAGGGCATCGATGAGGGGCGAGAAGATGAAGAACAACAACGTCGAGATCAGGGCGCTGGGAAACAAGGTCGGAGTGAAGGTGACGATGATCAACGTTCCCAAGGTGATGAAAAGGAAGAATCCAAGCTTTGCGCCTTCCCAAGCAGAAATGTGTCGCAGCATGGTTCTCATTTTTCACGCCGCCTTTTTCGGGGTGTTTTCGCGCGTGATCTTCGTGATGAGTTCGGTGGTTTCGTTCAGCCGCTTCCCAAGAACGCGCGAGAGCGAGAATAAGACCTTAACGCCAGTCTCGGGTTTGCGCTCCATGATCTCGAGCAAGTCAGGCTTGAAGAAACCTACTAAGATTGTGGGGCCTTGAGCGTAAGCTGATGCCGTTCGTTTGTTGTCAGTATCAATGAGAGCGAGCTCGCCCAAGAACGAACCGGCGCCTAAGGTGGTCACCAGCATTTCATCTTGGAGATTATCGTTCGTACGAACTCTGATATCAACGGCGCCTTTGGCGATCATGTACATGCCGAGGCCTTTTTCATATTGCTTGAAAATCGTCTCACCCGGCTCGTAGTTGCGCAGATGCACAAACCTCGAAACGTATTGCAGCTCGCGGGGAGTCAGGCGCGCGAAAAGTTGGTTCGATTTCAAGGTAGACAAAACGGTGATTTCCGTTTCACTCTTGCGAGAGAAGAGATCGAGCCAGAGAAACTTGTTGAAACCTGACATTAAAGAACCTCGGCCGGTTTGGATTTCATTGGAAGTCCCAATGTTTTCGTATCCGAATTTCGGCTACGCTATACTGGTTACATCGGTTAAATGTGCGGTCGAATTGAGGAAACGAAGACGATGAAAACAGTGAAAATTTTGCTGGTAGATGACTCCGAAGTGATGTTGCGCCACGTCGCGACTTTGCTGGGGCAAAAGGGCCTGCACGCCCTGCTAGCGCAAAATCTTCAGACCGCCCTCGAAGTCTTCCATCGTCAGAAGCCAGACGCTCTTTTAATCGACTTTATCTTGCAGGCAGGTACGACCGGGCTTGGAGTGGTGTCGGCAATTTCTGCCGTTGTCGAAAGGCTCAATGCCACGGGTGAGTCACTAGCCCTGCCTCCGACGGCAGTTTTGACCCGAGGGGCTTTGACGGATGAAGACCAGCAAAAGGCGAATTCTCTCGGAGTCAGGGTCATTCAAAAGCCTTCGCAAGGCAAAGAAAAGGAATTTCTTCAGGAAGTCGAGTTTTGGCTTCATGATGCGAAGCTTATTGGTAACTCTGAGAATCTTTGATACACCCGGTTCATACTATGTTTGATCGTCTTACAGAACGGCTTACAGGCACATTTCGAAAACTCTCGGGCGGCGGCGGGCTGAACGAATCTCAAGTCGATGAAGGTTTGAAAGAGATTCGCAGAAGTCTTCTCGAAGCGGACGTGCATTTTAAAGTGGCTAGAGAGCTTTGTGACAAGATTCGTGAACACGCCGTGGGACAGAAGGTGTGGGAGTCTCTCTCTCCTGGTCAACAGGTAGTGCAGATCTTTCATGACCAGCTTGTCGAGGTTTTGGGAGGCAAGGATCAGAAACTTCCTGAGTTCACCGGCAAGCCTCCGGTGGTTATTCTCATCGCGGGTTTGCAGGGGTCAGGAAAGACGACTTTTTGCGCGAAACTAGGCCTGTATTTGTCTAAAAAACTTCATAAAACTGTGGGAATCCTACCCGCCGACTGCGCAAGACCCGCCGCCAAAGAGCAGCTCTTAGTTTTGGCAAAACGCGTGGGGCTTCAGGCTTTTGATTCTCCCATCGAAAAGGGCGCGGTTGAGGTGGCCAAACAAGGTTTGGCTTGGGCCCAGTCTCAGTTTTTTGATGTCTTGATCGTAGACACTGCCGGGCGTCAGCAAATAGACCAAGATTTAATGGATGAACTAGGCCAGGTGGGACAAGTTTTAAATCCACAAGAGCGTTTCCTGGTCTTGGATGCCATGATCGGTTCGCAGGGCTTGGACGTCGCTAAAACCTTCCACGAAAAAGTGGGGTTGACCGGATTGATCTTAGCCAAACTCGACGGCGATTCTCGCGGTGGAGTGGCCCTTTCAGCCAGAAGCGTGACAGGTGTTCCCATCTATTTTGCAGGCGTAGGAGAGAAGCCAGAAGACCTTGAGGCTTTTCACCCTCCTCGCATGGCCACCCGAATTTTAGGGATGGGCGATGTTCTCACCTTGATCGAGAAGGCCCAAGAGACCATCACTGAAGAAGAGGCCATGGGTTCGGCTGAGAAGATGATGCAGGGGCAGTTTACCCTGGAAGACTTTCTTGATCACCTCAAACGCATCCAGAACATGGGGCCGCTTGAAGGCCTGCTGAAGCTTATTCCCGGCATGGGACAGGCCATGAAACAGTTGCAAGGGGTAGAGCCTGAAAAGGAGATGAAGCGCATCGAAGCCATGATCAATTCGATGACTCCCCTCGAGCGGCGCAATCATGGG
>JBFMCE010000119.1:0-9248 GCA_040754655.1 Bdellovibrionota bacterium
ATCTTTCTGAAATTCATTTCACGAATTCTCCAGAGGAAGAGGTGCATTGGGCCCATGAAGCAGCCGTTCGCCGGCTCGGCCATAACTATACGCGAATCCCAAAACCTTGGTGGCTGTTCTGGGAACGTGGCTTGGAGGGCAAGCAGCTTTAAACCGTTTCGCTCAACAACTGATCTTGACTTCGATTCGAGAAAGCCCGATATTTCTATGATTTGGGCCATTTTGTCCCGTTAGCATGTCAGAAGGAGTCATGGGTAGATGAGCGAGCAACTCACTGTTGAAGAACAGTTAGAGAGAACAGAAAAAGAGGTCGATGATCTTCGCCACGCGCTCGACAACGCTTCGATTGTCGCATTCACCGATTCAAAAGGAACTATCACCTACGTCAATGACAAGTTTTGTGAGATCTCGAAATTCTCTCGCGAAGAGTTGATTGGCCAAAATCATCGCATCATCAATTCGGGCTACCATCCCAAAGAATTTTTTATCAATCTCTGGAAAACGATCGCATCAGGACAAACTTGGAAAGGTGAAGTAAAGAATCGCGCCAAAGACGGCAGCTACTACTGGGTCTTTACGACAATTGTCCCGTTCATGACAACCAAAGGGCGCCCATTTAAATTTGTCGCGATCCGCACTGACATCACCGAACAAAAGCTTGCGCAAGAACAAGCAGAACGCCAGCGCGCAGCTCTTGTTCATTCTGAAAAGATGGCAAGTGTTGGCGAACTTGCGGCCGGTATCGCTCATGAACTTGGCAATCCGCTAGCCACTATCCGCGGACGAATGGAATTTTTGAAAATGCAGATTCATGCAGGCAACGCGGGGCCTGAGGCGACTTTGCAAACCGTTGATACGGTAGAACAGCTCTGCGACCGTATGGCCGCGATTATTCGTGGGATGAAATCGCTTTCTCGAGACGGAACGAGTGATCCTTTTCAGAAGGTTTCGCTAGGACGCCTGATCAAAGACGTGCTTGGTTTTACATGGGAAAGCTTCAAGAAGCACGACATCACAATGCATGCTGAAGAAGTCGATGACCGTCTCATGCTGTGGTGCCAAGAAACACAAATCAGTCAAGTCCTCGTTAATCTCATCAACAATGCCAAGGACGCCATCAAACCCTTGGATAATCGTTGGATCAAGATTGAGGTTCTCGATCGGGGGTTGGATGTGGAAATCGCAGTCACCGATAGTGGGAAAGGTGTCCCCAAGGAAATTCAAGAAAAAATTATGCTCCCGTTTTTCACGACAAAACCTATGGGCCAAGGAACGGGACTTGGCTTGAGCGTCTCTACGGCCATCGTTGAAAATCATGGTGGGACTCTTAGGATCGACTCAAATTCACCGAACACGCGATTTGTTGTGACTCTGCCTAAAGAAAGACGCTCTTAACGCCGGCGATTTATTGAAAGCAGAGCTACTTCACGTAATAAAGCAAGTACAGAGAACCAAGGGTCATTAGGACTATTAGCTCGGAGCTTGGTTCCCATAGTCTTGTTTTTTCGCGCTTCCGGGATACCTGTCCCAATACAGCCACGCTACTCACCGCGACGATACAAAAGGCTGTCAACGCATGCATAGGCCGCACCGAGCTTAAAAGTATTCCCGGGTAAAGAACATCAAGCGGAAAAAACAAGATCATATTAAAGGTGTTACTGCCAAAGATGTTTCCTAGAGCAAGATCAGGGGTACGCATGCGAAATGCAGCAAGAGTCGCAACCAACTCCGGCAGTGACGTCGCGAGAGCAACAAACGTTGTACCTACGAAGCTGTGGCCAAGTCGCGTTATAGTGGCGAGCTCATCCGCGGCCTGCACTAAATAAGGAGCCGCAAGCGAAATCATCACTGTCGATCCGATAAATCCGATGATTGGAGTTGCGAGAGTATTTTTCCACGTAAACCGATTTGTATTTGTCGATTGATGGGAGAAATTGAGTTTTATTCCAATTAGGTAAACGAATCCAACAATCCACATGAATATACCCACGCCAAAAATCGAAACGGATAACTGGGCCAAAATTCCAATGCCTACTAGCGCGGTAAGATTAATACTGAGAATTGCTGTTTGCGCATGAGATGCAAATTCGTTTGAAAAACTTCGGCGCGGATGCCGAAAGAGCGAGTCCAAAAGCGCGAGAATAAGTAGATTAAGTAAACTGCTTCCTAGCAAGTCACCCACCGCAAGATCGGGCTGAATCGAGCGGATAGCGTTGATATCGACCATGAGTTCTGGCAGCGATGTAGCTCCCGCAAGTAGAATGCTGCCGATCAAGGCCCTTCCGAATCCGGTCACTTCGGCAATGCGGTCAGCACACTTGGTTAATATCAATCCCGCGACGATGACGACCGATGCGGAAATCAGAAACTGGATCAGCACACCGGTCATATGAAGATTGCTCCGACGCGTTGGATCTGCTTCCGACTAGCCACATCCTTCGAATTATCTATCAGCATTCAAATCTTTTCCTCTTCAAGACCGATGCCAGGCGGCAAGATGTCGAGGTCTTCGTCGTTCAAGGCCAATGTGAGCAGAATCGACGTGGGACATTTTGTCATATTGACGCAAGAAGTTGTCCCATCGAAGCCCAAAATATAGGATTTCTGCTATCCGACCGCGCGGCATGATTTTTGATGAGTATAAGTGCGTGAATACTTTAGGCGCACAGGTTCAAGAACCTGCCAAAACGGAAAATAGGACTGGTCTCAGCAGCCCCGAGGCGCAAAAACGCCTTCTCGAGTACGGTCCAAATGAAATCAAACGAGAAGTCGGGCCGTCGATCGGTAAGCTATTGCTTCGCCAATTCACTAGCCCACTTGTATGGCTTCTGTTGGGCGCATGCGTTTTGTCAGGATTGCTTGGAGAATGGATCGACGCTATCGCCATCAGCGCAATCATAATTTTAAACGGTGTTGTCGGTTTTTTTCAGGAGTATCGCGCCGAGAGAGCTGTCGCAGCGCTACTCTCATTAAGCGCGCCGCGAGCACGTGTCTTGCGAGATGGCAGATCGGTAATTATTCCATCACGAGATGTTGTGCCAGGAGATGTTCTTGTATTGGACGCCGGTGATCTTGTCGCAGCCGACTCCCTTCTTCTTGAGGCGAACGGACTTCTCATAGATGAAGCCGCACTCACCGGTGAAAGCGTACCCGTTGAAAAGACAGTCGGCGTTTTAGACAAAGGCACCCATCTCGCTGAAAGAACCAACTCGATCTTTCTGGGAACCAATATCGTTTCTGGTTCCGGAAAAGCTCTGGTTGAAACGACGGGAATGAATACTGAGCTTGGAAAGATTGCCCATCTTTTGGCACAAACTCAAGATACGCAAACGCCTCTGCAAAAGCGACTGGGTAGAGTCAGCCATGCGCTTTTGAAGATCTGTCTTGCGCTGGTAGCAGCTGTTGCAATACTTGGGGCAATTCGGCAGCTGCCATGGCTTGAATTGGTCATGTCATCCGTTTCGCTCGCTGTTGCCGCAGTTCCAGAAGGACTTCCAGCAATCGTCACTATTGCATTAGCCTTAGGCGTTCAGCGCATGGCTGCGCGAAACGTATTGGTCCGAAACATGCCAGCCATCGAGACACTGGGAAGCACAACCGTTATTTGCACAGACAAAACTGGAACGCTTACGACTGGCAGCATGCGTATACGGGAGCTCTGGGGCGCAGACCACAAACATCTTCTCTATGCCGCAGCAGCTTGCTGTGATGCCGAACTTAATGATGATCAGGTTAGTGGAACGGGAGATCCGACTGAGATCGCTATTCTGATTTCCGCAGCTGAACGCGGCATAGCACGTGAGCACATTGAAAAAGAGCTGCCTCGCGACGTCGTTAATCCATTCGATTCTGATAGAAAACGAATGTCGATCTATCGAAAGAATAATGTTCTTTACGTAAAAGGAGCCGCTGAATCATTGCTCAAGCAATGTATTGAACAACCTAGCGGGGTACTCGAAGCTACTTCGGAAATGGCGGCGCGGGGACTGCGGGTTCTTGCAGTCGCTCTTGGCAATTCTCCGAAGGAAGAGAATCTAAAGTTCATTGGCCTGTTGGGAATTGCTGATCCGCCTCGCACAGAAGCCATCGAGGCCATCGCTCAAGCTCGAACAGCCGGAATTCGAACGATCATGATTACGGGAGATCATCCGGTAACGGCAAGAGCGATCGCTCAGGAGCTTGGTATCGTCACAAAAGATGAAAGCCACCGCGGACTTGTGCATGCGCGCGTTACTCCCGAAGACAAAATCAATATTGTACAAGAGTGGAAAGACAAGAATGAGGTTGTCGCGATGACTGGTGATGGCGTCAATGACGCGCCAGCCTTGAAAAAAGCGCATGTTGGAATTGCAATGGGAAGAGCTGGTACGGAAGTCGCCAAAGAAGCGTCAGACATGATTCTTACTGACGACAACTTCGCAAGTATAGTTGCTGCGATTCGAGAAGGTCGTGGAGTCTATGACAACATTCGGAAAGCGGTTGTTTACCTTCTTACAGGAAATGCGAGCGAACTTACTGTCATGCTCTTAGCGGCCTTAGCAGGTTTACCTGTTCCACTTTTACCAATTCACCTCTTATGGATCAATTTGGTCACCGACGGACTTCCTGCTCTGGCACTCGTTATGGATCCAACCTCATCTGAGGCAATGAAGCGTCCACCAAGAAGGCCCGACGAACCCATGCTGGGACGACCTGAATGGAAACGAATTGGAATTACCGCTCTATTAGAGGGTACTTTAATTCTTGCCACATTTATTGTTTCGCTAAAAAACTCTGACGTCAAATCAGCGCGAAATTTTGCATTTACCACGCTTGTATTCAGTCAGATGTTTAGGGCGTTTTCAGCGCGCAGTACGACAAGAATCTTTTGGGAGGTGGGTGCGCTCAGTAATCTGTGGCTCTTGGGAGTCATTTTTCTAACGATGTTTCTTCAAGCCGCTATACATCACTTGCCGCTGACGCAAAGATTTCTAGAGCTATCGCCAATATCGGTTCGCGAGATAGCGCTAGCATTAGCGATAGGGCTTATTCCGGTTACGCTGATTGAGCTGCAGAAACTTGCTCATCGGTACTGGAGGACGAGGCGGAATGTCAGTTGCCTAACTGATTGATGTTACGAAATTCCGTTTTAGGCGTGTTGCCTGAGCCAATTTCTTATCTCAGAGTCGAAAAGAAATCATGTTGACCATAACTCATTCGACTCGCCCTGGTGCCTGATTGCGCCTCTATTTGGTATTCCATTTTTCGGTAAGCAACTAATCGCTTGCGAAACATAGACAGGGTCAGAGAACTTGATGCATCAAGATAATCGAAAATGATAACTTCCGACTTTCCTGTATGAGCACGATGAAGTCTTCCTGCATATTGAATTAACTTTCCTTTGAACGAAACCGGCATCGCGATAATTAAAGTATCGAGCTCAGGAAGATCAAAACCTTCACCGATAAATGATCCCGTAGCTAAAACCTAAGGTCAAACCTAGGATACAACCGTGGCGTTAATCTCTGAAAGCACTCCATCTGTGCTTCGACAGATTCTTGTTTATTATTCTGAGTATCACGCAAACGATGACGCTTATGTTTTGCCTTTTCGAAAGCGGCATTACAAAGACTGCATCGTAGATCATCTCAAGTACGAGCTTTCTAAGAATAAACATCTTGAAAGATATACCAAGAGAAGACTTCGAACGTTTTCTTTGTGAAATGGAAAGACGGGGGGCTGAAAAGGAAAGACTGCAAGTCTTTTACTTTCTCGCTCTTTTCCAAATTCGAACAGGAGTTCGAATTGGCGAGGCCTGCGCACTTGCTTGGCGTGATGTCGATTTTCAAACAGGTGCTGTCTCTATTTCGAAGACCGTTCAGTGGTCGAGAAGTAAGGGGCGGAAGACTTGTATTTCACCGCTCACAAAAACAGGGCGACCACGAGTCATCTACATCACGAGTCAAGTTGCATCAGCATTGAGAGCATGGGCGGCAAAGTCGAAACGAACCGTTGGACTAATTTTTAGTTTCGATGGTTTCGCTCCGCTTCCATATCGTTCTGTTCAACATCACTACGACATCGCATTTGAACGTTTGGAATTGCCGTGGACGAGCACGCATATTTTGCGTCAAAGCTTTGCCAGGCCGGAGTACGCGCATATGAGGAAAGTTTTAAGGGCATTAACGTTGTGTCTTTAGCTTTTCGAATCGAAGCGCAAAACTCTGACCGGCTGGGAGAGGCTGGGACAAACTGATCTGATAAAACTCTGAAAACAAAAAACCCCCAGAATCATTACTGAATCTGAGGGTTTTTATTTTAATTGGCTCAGGAGGAGGGGGTTGTCGACCCGACTCCCTAAGTTCTCCTCACTACAAGGAAATCAGTAAAATTCTAAAAGGTTAGCTGTAACACGAACAATACATAAAGATACCGAGCGATACCCTCATACCCAATTACAAGTCCGAAACAAGTCTGACTTTTTGATTGGGAGCCTGCTCATTCGTTTTCAACCGACTGAATTGAACTAGTTGGCGAAATGGAAACGAAAGGAGGCAGTCATGCATTTCATACCTGATAGTTGATCAAAAAAGAAAACCCGATGCTGCAAACATCGGGTTCTCAAATCTTTACAAAAATATTTTGAACACAACCCAGAACTTCCTTCGGTGTGAAGTTCACCGGCTTGCTTCCTTCATTTTTAGGAAGAAGACCGGCCACTGTCAATCAGGAAAGAAAAATGAGGGGACTTATGAAAAGTAAAAACACAAAGATTGTAGCCATCATCAATCAAAAAGGCGGAGTCGGAAAAACGACCACTGCAATTAACCTAGCGCAGGCCTTGGCGTTGCAGAATATGAACATTCTGGTAGTTGACCTTGATCCACAAGGAAACGCTACCCAAGGTCTTGGAATCAGCCTTGAAGATGTAACAAACTCTATTGCTGAACTAATCCGGGACAATTCGATACCAACAGAGTCGGCGGTTTATGAAGGCACCGGCCTCAATCTGATTCCTGCGACTCCCCTTCTTGCTTCAGTTCAACGAGAAATGGTCGGAATCACGAACAGCGAACTTCGCTTAGCTGCTAGGCTCGCAAAGCTCCAAGAGTACGACATGATTTTTGTCGATACCCCACCGACATTTGGGCCACTGATGAACTCCGCTTTGAATGCGGCTGATGAGCTGATTGTTCCTGTGGACTCCAATTACTTTGGATTGATGGGAATCAAGAATCTTCTTTCAGAGATCGAAGCCGTTCAATTGAGCAATCCTAAGCTTAAGGTTTCCGGCTACCTCATGACATTGGTCGATCAAACCAAAGTCACCTTGGAAACCTTAGAAGCTCTTGAAAGTGCTTTTGGAGACAAGATCTTCAGATCCAAAATCCGTCGTTGCGTAAAACTGCGTGAAGCCCCTGCTCTTGGAAGAACCATCTTCCATCATGCACCCTCAAGTATTGCTGCTGAGGACTATTTAAGCTTGGCCGCTGAAGTGTTGGAGCGGTCAGGTGTTCTGATTCAACAGTAATCGCAACTTAAACAGATGAGGATCATGACTATGACAAAACGGAATTTGATCAAAGACGCATTGGTAAACTTGAAAGTCTCTCAACCCCTAAAACTCAAAAATAAGGCGGTTGAACTCAAGGCACCTGTACAAAAACAAAATGAACAAACGAGCGTCCAAAATAACACGACGCTCAGATCGCAGGAAGGTACCGTAGATCCATCTTTTGATCGAAATGACCCTCATGTGCGAAGTGGGTTTGAAAAATCGACTGTAGAAGAGACTGTATCTACTGTTGACTCGGTTCTTGAAAAACCGAGTGCTTTAGTGACCGAGTCTAATTCAGACCCGGTTATTCATCAGCAGGGTCACTTACCGACTGGGTCAGAAAACGACCCTGTTCATTATAAGCCCGGTGAATTCTTGAGTCAGTCAACATTTGACTCTGTTCGTAGTGAACCCGTTCAAAAGAAAACTGAGCCAAATCTAAACCCGGTTCAAAGAAAACCTAGTTCAAATGAAACCCGGTTAGATGATGACCGGGTCAAAAAGAAACCCTCTCGTCACTTTAAAGAATATTTGAGGGATGGCTCGTTAACTCCAAAAAGTAATTTTGCAGCTGTTCCAAACGGCTTACTTCGAATGCCAGAGCTGTTTGATACTCCGCTTGATTTCATGGTGTATCTGCATCTGTTTTCATACTCGTTCGGATTTGGAAAAAACACTTGCGACATGGGCATCGCTCAGTTGATGAAGTTTACGGGCTCTGCTCGAAACTCCGTTCGTTCAGCACTTGAGCGTCTACAAGAACAAAAATGGATTAAACTTCTTCAAGACTTTGAATGCGGAGGGATTGCCAGGAAATGGAGAATCTATACTCCCTTTGAAAAAGAACTGTGTGATGAACAAACGTTCTTTTCATCCGAAGAATCCATAAACAAAGGGTCAAAATCAAACCCTGTCAAAAATAAACGGGGTTCAAATGATGAGGTGATCGGGTCAAATCTAAACCCGGTTACAGGGGTAGAATTTGACCCCTACAAATATAATAATAAAAACAATTCAAAAAAAACTCTCTCTCTAGATTCAGAGCCAATCGAAAAATATCTTGTTTCAATTCAACCTGAGCAAAAGCGAGAGAGCGAGAAGAGACATTTTCAAAATCTTCAAAATGAAATTCCTACTACTGAAATTGAAAAAGCATTTCTGCATTTGCAGCAGCACGGAGATTTGAAATCAGGAGAACGCATTCATTCTCCCATGAGCTATCTCAGCGTTGCGATCAAAGATGTACTTGCATCAGCAGTCGAAAAGGAACGAAAGCACCAAGCAATACGTCATCGAGCAGATCAAGAACGCATTCAAAATGAACGTCGTGTTTTGGAAAATGAGCGCGAAGAGAGCAGAATTCAAGAAGCTTTTGCAGCTTTCAAAAAACAGTTTCCAACCGAAGATGAGCAGAAACAATACGTACAGCGGTATGTCCGAGAGGTCCAATTCGCTTTCCCGCCAAACAGCAAATTTGCCCTGATCGCTGCCGTCGACCATTGGTTTAGTAACAATACAGTGAGCTTTAACTAAGAAAACGAGGAGAAGCACATGAGCATACTTTCAATGTCAAAACTTGCAGAGCTGATTGGAACGATCTTTTTGATTCTATTTCTAAGTGGAAATGGAAGCCTGGTGTGGAAATCGATCGGTGAAATGAGATTCCATGCACTGAAAAACATTAATTCAAGCTGGGGTTGTCCTTCTGTAA
>JBFMCE010000120.1:0-9085 GCA_040754655.1 Bdellovibrionota bacterium
TCAACCAGCGGTCGTACTGTGAAAAAGACGTCTCTTGCGAATGTCTCGAGTTGCGCGTAACGTCCCCACCCGCTTAAGTCTTTAAAGTTAAGTAGGGTTTGAAAGCGATCGTTTCGAACCAGATCCCCGATCGGTGTGCCTTCCGCGAATTGACTTAGGTCGAGATCCTTGTGCCAATAGTTTCTTGGGCCCAGCGGGTCAAATGAACCCGGCGAAACCAGCTCTTGAGTGTGCTGAAATTTCTGCAAGAAGTAAGCTCCGAAATTGTGTGGCGAAAATTCGATTTCAATGTGCGGGTCTTTTTGAGAAGCACTTTCATCTTTAATGATGACGTTTCGATAGCCTAATTTGAAGTTGTAATGCTTTAACTCAGTAGAGTCGTTGGCAAGGGCATATGTTGATGTATTTGACAGGTGTATGCCCGATACGCACGAAACCACGAGAAGAATCGCGAAATACTTCATGGTACCTGGGTATAGCACGCTATGTGCCAAATCAAGCCTGAATAGAGCTCTGATGAACTTCGAACCAGGCTTACTCCGTTTTTTCGAAAATTCATAAGTCTTCGAGGCATATGGTGATTCTTCACCGCTTTTAAGTTAGATTCTCATTCATGCTTCTCATCACTGCCTGGGGTATTGCCCTCGGATTTGTCATCGTCATCAGCGCTTCTATCTTTGGCTATGGTTTGCTCATCAGTGGAAAAAAAGGCCTCGATCTTCTTAAGATGTGCTTAGGCCTGGGAATCGCTCTCAATCTTTTTTTGCTCACTGGCATCGGAGGTGGGTACAACCGCATCATTCAAGGCACATTAGTTTTGGCAGGCTTAGCTGCCCTTTGGGGAATGCGCCAGCAACGCTGGTGGAGAAAGCTGCCCCGTTTTACTGGGCGCGATCGCCTTTGGCTCATCCTTCCAGCAGTGTATTTTTTGACGCGTTTTTTTTCAGCGGGCCTTCCACAGCAACACTCTGACCCTTTGTACTACCATCTTTCAGCGCCAAAACTTTGGGCAGACCTGGGCCAGATCAGGCTCACACCAGAACATCCCAGTTACGCGCAATCTACGCTTTGGGAGACCGTTTACGGCTATCCTCACCTTTGGCTGGGCACCCTCGGACCAGACGTGCATGTCATTGTTCAAATCTTCGCCCAGTGGATGCACATGTTTTGGGGGCAATTGTTTAGCGTGCTGCTTGGTGCCGCGGTTTTGACGCGATTTTTGCCGCAAGCGCGCACCAGGCCGGGTTTATGCATTTTCGTAGCTTGGCTTTGCGCGACTCTGCCCAGTTGGGAATGGCTTGGCACGCTTGCGAAGAATGATTACGTTCTTTTGAGTTTTGTGTTGGCGGGGGTTCTCGCGCTTTTGGAAAAGAGGGTGTTTCTAGGGGGGCTTTTCTTGGGGCTCGCCTATCAAACCAAAGTCATAGCTGCGTGGCCCTTGATCGCCGGGGTATTCTTATTTGTTGATTTCGGCAGGGTTCCGCGCACTCTTCAGAGATCTTTGCGCTTTGTGCCTCTCTATTTGGCCGGAGCGTTCATCGGATTATTGCCGATTTTGATTCGCAATCTTGTATTTACGGGCAATCCATTTTTCCCCATGTTTGATGAGAAGATTGGGCCACATTGGATAAGCTCATGGTGGGTGGGGCACAATCAAAGTTTTGGCGGCGCCGTTGCGTGGGATCCTCAGATGTTTTCTTGGTTTTGGTTTAAGACCCTTGAAAAGTTTTTGGCGAAGTTTTTATTTGTGACAGCCGTGATCGGGGTCGTTCTTCATTCATTTCGCGAGAAACGATTGTTTCGGCCCGGTTACCTCATTTTCATCGCCGTTCAGCTTCTTTTGGCCTTTCTGATGCTTCGCCCGGCAGCCGATGGGCGTTATGCTCATTTCGCGGTCGTTATTTGTTTGCTTTATGGGTTGTCTGCCCTTCTTTCTGAGGTTTTTCGTCGAGATGCGCTGATGCGTTGGGGATGGCCGGGCATGGTGAGCCTAGGATTGTTCATCAATTCCCCCGTGGATATTCTCTTCAAGGTTCCGCGAGATTATTGGTTTAAAGCAGCTACGAAATACGTTGAGCAATTTCACCCTGTCTATGACGTGCAAGTCTGGATCAGTAAAAACATTCCTCGCGATCAGAAGATTTTGTTTACGTGCGAGAAACAGATGTACTACCTCGATCGAGAGTTTGAAACCGTGGTTGAAATGAAAAAATGGGAAAGCCTTCTCACGCCGATCTCAAATCCCCGTGAGTTGTTCGCATTGGCCGGATCGCTAGGGTATAAGTATTTGCACATTTGCCCGCAGACCGGGGGGTATCCGATCGCTCTCAGGCCTTATTGGAACGAGTTGTTGGCGATGAAGGATAAAGCGCTCTACCGATCGCCGACATCGATGCTTTGGAAGGTTGACGCGATAGTAAAGTCGAGCCGTTAAGGGGAAACAGAGCCTTCGCTCGATCTTGCTGCTTCCGATCGTTTAGGCCGTTTCACGATTTCTTGGATTAGAGCTACGGAGCCGGTTCTCATCGCAAAGAGGTAAACAAGGTTTTGAAGGCCGACTTTCCATGGAGACAGCTTCGTTTCGCCCAAACGTTCTCGATAGGGAATATGAAATTCAGCGAATTTCTTTCCTAACTTCATGTAGGCCTGAAGTTTGATTTCCTCGGAAAAGTTCCAGCTGTCGCTGAGCAGGTGCAGCTTTGAAAGACATGATTTGCGGAATACCCACATCCCAGAAAGAATATCGTTGAATCGATGAAACCAAAGAGTGCTGGCAGCTACCGTGAAGAATTGATTGCCGACATAATTCTGGAAATGCATGGCGGAACTGTCTTTCAAAGGAAAGCGGGCACAGGACACGAATTCAAGATTTTTTTCAAGAAGGTGCGCGGCGATCTCTTCAAATCTCTCGATGGGATAGGTCCCATCCCCATCCGCGGTCGCAATCAAGTCGCCGGTGCAATGCTCGAATCCTGTTCTAAAAGCCCTTCCATAACCTCTGCGAGGTTCCAAGATGACTTTAGTTCGAGGATCTGCTTGAGTAGCGATTTCTCTCGTGCCGTCGGTGCTGTCGGCATCAACCACTACGATTTCATCGACTACCGATGGAATATTTTTGATGGTCTCGCGAATTCCTTTGGCCTCGTTCAAGGTTGGGATGACTACGCTGACCTTTAGATTTTGAAACATGACAAATACTCCTCAAAGCGTTTAAGCCGTTTCGGTGTTCCGATATCGTAGCACGTGCCGGGTACGAGTGCATAGGCCACGCGTTTTAGTCGCATGGCCGGCTCTAAAAGACTATGAATAGAGCAGGGTACGCCACCTTGATAACGTTCAACGGCTTGCCGTCGCAAGAAAATAGCACCTCCATCAAAATATTGCCCACCGGCCCCCTCCGCAACTACCAAATCATCTTCTGTATGAATATTTGGAATCGCGTCAAAAACCTCGCTTTGAGCCAAAGCCGTATACAGCGCCTCGTTTTGATCTGGTGATTCAGGCAAGGGTTCAGGAAGAAGCGTATCGCCATTGATGACCCAGGTTTCTTGTAGGGAAGGATTGTCTCTAAAAATCTTTTGCACCGCACCGCCTGTGCCCAAGGGAGTCTTTTCACGAAAAAACTCGAATTCACAGTTCGGAAATTCGCTATTCCACGGATAAGTCTCTATCACTTCCGCCAAATGCCCGGTTGAGAGCAGGTAGCGCGCATACCCTAGATGCTCGTAATGGTTGATGAGCCAGTAAAGAAAAGGTTTGCCCAGGATTTCCACCATGGGTTTGGGCCTTGTAGGGTCGACTGACGCGAGTCGTGTTCCTTTCCCACCCGCTAAGATCAAGATTTTAGTTTTTTTGGGTCCAGTCATAGTGGGTTTGAATCGCTCGAAAAACTGCCGGAGTAGAATCGTAGCGAGGCCTCCAACCTAACGAAAGAATTTTCTCTACCGAGAGCGAAGTTTTGGGAACATCGCCCACCCAACCCACGTCAGAGCTTTGATACTCGATCTTGGCGTGTCCATTTGTAATTCTCCTAGAGGCTTCCTCGGCGATTTCTTTCACCGTAGTGCTGCCAGTGGTGCTCAGGTTGAAAATCTGAAACCTTTGTTTGTGAGATTTGCCTGCAGGGCTTTTTTCAAATCCACACAACATCCCTTCGACGCAGTCTTCCACGTCAATATAGGTTTTGTTTTGGGCCCCGTTTCCGAGAACCGAAAGTTTTGTTGGTTCATGAATGAGTCTGCGGATGAAGTCGTAGATCACTCCGTGGGTAAGCTTCTCGCCAACAACATTCCCAAAGCGATAAACCCAAGCATTGACCGCGTAATTCTCGACAAACGCGCTGATAAACGACTCAGAAGCAAGCTTAGCGGCGCCGTAGATTGAAACAGGATGCATCGCCGGGCTGGTTTCTGGGGTCGGAAAGGCCGGTTCAGCTCCGTAAACAGCTGAGCTCGAGCTGAACATGAAGTTTTTAACCTTGAGAGCTCTCGCAGCTACCAGGGTTTCAAACGTCGTCTTGAGAGTTCGCGAGTAATCTGTTTCAGGAAATTTGTGACTCAACGAAATATCGGAATTCGCGGCGAGGTGAACCATGAGGTCAAAACCGCTGTGCTTAAGCGGCTCATGCCAACCCGATTGGCTGACGTCGACTTTGGCAAAGTCGAACCCATCTCGGGTGCTAATGTCTTCAAGATGACGCAGGCTGCCTAAGCTCAGGTCATCCACGCAAAAGACGCGAGCGCCCTGCTCGATCAACTTTTTAGCAAGAAAGCTTCCGACCAGCCCCGCAGCGCCGGTGATTAAAGCCCGCATGATCACGGCTCTCGAGTCTTGTTGAGGTACTGCGCCAACACATGCATCAACATCTGGTGTGTGTCTTCTACGATGCCGTAATTGTTCGCCTGAACATGCAGGCTGACCGTCGCAAGCTCTCTAAGCTTTCCTCCTGAAAAACCTGTTAAGCCAAGTACGGGCATTCCCTTTGCCAGGGCAGCTTCCGCGGCTTTGACGACATTTGGGCTGTTTCCTGAGGACGAAATCAGTACTGCTAAATCGCCTGGTTCACCCAGCATCTCGAGTTGCCGTGAGAGCGTGTGTTCATATCCAAAATCATTTGCGAGAGCGGTGAATAAAGCGGAATTCGAACTCATGGAATGGACTCGAAGCGCGGGCTTGGTCTCTATATAAGTGCCTTTAAGCCAATCGCAGCAGAGGTGGTCAGCGATGGCTGCAGATCCGCCGTTTCCTCCGACGTAAATCTGGCCCCCAAGTTTCATCGTCTTTACGAGAAGTTCAAAAGCGTTTTCTAAGTTTGCACGAGGTAGGCGCGCAGCCGCATCATGTAGTTTTTGCGAGTAGCCTGACAGGTAGTCTGCGATATTGTCGGCTTGAGGGATTTCGTTTTTCGTTCGTGGATCTTCTTGCATCAGACCCCATAATATAGGAGGGTCGAACCCATATCGTCTACCTGAAAGTGCACCTCAGCATAGCCTTCCAGGGCTTTGCGTACAGCTTGATGGTTTTCAGGAGCCACGTAAAACAACAAGAAGCCAGTGCCTCCGGCACCCAGAAGCTTGCCTCCTTTAGCTCCTGCGGCCAGGGCTCGCTCCATCGTAGAATCGACATTTGAGTTGGTGATGCCTTTCGCGAGGTTCTTTTTCAGAAGCCAGCCTTCTTGCAAAACCGTGCCGAGTTCCTCTAGCGGACGGGCACCACTTAAAATCTGAGCTACTTGCAGCGCCTGGTCTCGCATTCGATCAAGATCTGCTCTATTCACCTGCAAGTTGGAGCTTTGGTCTTTTAAGATTTTTGACGCCTCGCGATTGCCCCCGAGGTAGAACATCATGAGATGGCTCATGAGCTTTTGACGCTGTTCGAGCGACATGGGAATGGGTTCAACTGAAACCTGCTCATTTGCGTCAAAACGATAGAAGTTGATTCCTCCGAAGGCAGCGGCGTATTGGTCTTGTTTTCCGATCGGTTCTTTCAAAACCTCGATTTCAAGGCGGCTTGCTTCGCGGGCCAAATG
This sequence comes from Bdellovibrionota bacterium, assembly GCA_040754655.1. Lineage (GTDB taxonomy): Bacteria > Bdellovibrionota > UBA1018 > UBA1018 > UBA923 > JBFMCE01. Next base: position 6,029 of record JBFMCE010000120.1, read on the forward strand.
CTCTTTTGCGACGAGTTCATTCCGATAAGCGTGAAGGGCATGCAATAAGCTCACCGTAAACGCCGAGCTCGAGCCCATGCCTGTGCCAGCGGGGATGTCTGCCATGACATTGATATCGATTCCGCCGTTAAAATTCATTGCCTTAAGCGCTTCCCGAACGATCGGGTGTTTCACTGAAGTCGCGTCTTGTGTGAGTTCTGTTTGAGAGTAAGAGATGCGAAATCGGTGAGGAAAATAGGTCGCAAGGTTATTGATCGTGACGTAGACATATTTGTTGATTGCCATACTGCACACGGCACCGGAACCCTGTCGATAATAGTCCGGGATATCAGTGCCCCCGCCTGCAAAGCTGATGCGCAACGGCGATCTCACAATAATCATACTTTACGTACCTTAAACCTTGTCAGTACGCTTTTCCAGTGTCAAATCTGATGGCCAGCCACGAAGTCAAATGAACCAAAAATAAAACAAGCTGAGCATGCAAACACGGTTTCCCCAAGTATCTCTTTTTCGAGCGAGCCTGCTGATAAGCGCGGTATTTCTTGCGCTCACCCTTCCGCTCGCGTTTGAGCGCCCTTCGGGGGGAAGAAGCGCTGAGCGCCAGGGTTTTACGGCAGGCCAGATTCGTATTTTTTGCCAAGAACCTGAACATTCGATCCTCAAGGGACCGCAAATTCATTTTGGCAAAAACCCGTTCACGCTTGAATTGCCGGTCTTTGAGTGGCTGCAAGGCGTGAGCGCAAGACTCATCGGCGGGCCCGAGTGCGAAGCCGTCGAACCTGTCGGGAAAGTCTTTAGCATTGTGGTTTCGGTGCTGGCTCTGTTTGTCATTGCGTTCGTGGCGTCAGAGCTTTGGGGAGCGCAGGCGGGCGTGCTGGCGGCCTTGCTTCTAGGCACGCAAGAACTCTGGTTGCGTTATTCAACCTACACGATGATTGAAAACCGAGTTTTACTCTGTGGGTTGCTTGGCATTTGGTTTTCATTGAAGCGCATGAAGTTTGGCGCATTTCTTTTTTGGACGCTCACTATCGTGCAGAAACCCCAGATTTTTGTTTTCTGCGCGGTCTTTTGGTTTGTGGCAGAACTTCTCAGAAGGCGTAAGCGCAGTGCTTGGATTCATGTTGATGAACGTCGAATGCTTTACTGTGTTGGCCTTGCTTTTGCCATAGGAGTGGCTTGGAACCTGTTCAGCACTTCAGTGAATGTTTCCTCAGATCTACCGTGGACGGTGCAGACAGGTCCAAGAGCACGGCAGTGGTACTTCGGAAACTGGGCAGATCGTTTTACGCCGGTGTTTTGGAAGAGCCTGGCTTTGGATTGGTTCAAGTATTCGAGTCTTGCTTTTGCGTTGCCGGGATTTTTTTTATTGGCCCTTATTGCCAAAGAGCGGCGTGGTTTGGTGAAGCAGTTGGAGAAGCTTGTGTTGCGAGCGCTTCCGCTGCTTGTAGCCTTTGTGGTGTATAAGTTTTTGTTTTTTGCAGTTTACGTCGTGCACGAATACTATGCCTTGCCTTTGACGGTAGGTCGGGCGCTCGCGTCTGCGGGGGTGTTGGCATTTGTTTTAGAACATACCGCGCATTCCAAGTCTGCGCGAAGAGGCGCTCTTGCCTTGGTGGTGGGTGTTGTTGCGGTCTCAGTCATAAGTGGGGTTTCGCGTTATGTCGCATTTGCTCGCGAGATCGGTAATCCAAAAAAAGATTTTTATCACAAGGCTTGGAATGTGAGGGTCTTTCCTGAAAAGGCCGAGATGGTTGTAATGGCAATTCCTGAAGCGCGCGGGCACAACCTTTTGCATTTGTATTTGGCTAAGCAACGGGGTTTTGTTTGGTGCGCTGAGAACAAGGCGTTTGCGCCGCGAGCGTTTTGGAAGGCTCATGGCATTGACCACATCGCCTGGGCTGAAGGGATTGATCCCAAGACTGGGCTGTTTCGTTTCACCGTGCGTACGATCGACGAAGAGCTTGCGCTTGCGCGAAAAAAAGGCTGGTCTTCAGATGTGGGCGATGTGTGGAAGGGGAGATCAATGGCCGAGTGGGCCTTGATTGCGAGCCATACTGGAAAAGACCCGTGTGAACAAGGTGGGGAAGATCCTAGGACTTGGCCTGCGGTCGGTCGTTGAGGCGTGCTTCAAGATTTAGTCAAATACTGGCCCTAAGCCATAGTTGTGCTGGCGCGAGGGCTTGGGTTTTGCTCTCTTAAAACGGTACTGCCCTTGTCGAATGAAATCGCCTCGGTGGTCGATTGAAAAAGGGATCTCGTAGAGGTTGTCGCGAAGAGCCCAGTACTGGCGAGTTTTTCCAAGATGAGCCTCGCAGCGTTTGTCATCCTTCGAAGCATCGGCAAGTTCGATGTTCTCTAAGTGCACGCGCAAAACGTATTTCGAAGTAATGCCCGACATATTGCAAAGCTTGTGGCGCTCAAGTTGCTCTGCCGAACAGGGGGTGAGCGCCGATCTGCCGGTCATGGCAAGTTTACAGGTGACAAGGTCTGCGGCCTTGTCGGGTTGCTTTTTCTCTAGTCCGATTTTGTGTTGCACAAGTTCAAAGAACTGGGGCGAGTTCCTCGAAAAATTGAACTGTTGTGCGTAAATGCCGCTAGCGACATGCCAGGCGTTGGTTGGGGAATGGAATTCCACCAAATACCATTCTCCTTCTAATCGGTCTTCAAGAGAGGCGGCATGGGTGTAAGACGCGTTCAAGGTCAACCCACAGGCGAGCGCTGCAAGGATTACGGCGCAAAATCGCACAAGCTTCTTCATGAGATAAAGATATTGCAAGCAAGGTGCCTTTTATTGAAGACAAATTCCTGTGTGTTTTCTTTATGTGCAAGCCGATTTCATGCGTGTTTATCCGTCTAAAATTTATACGTCTGAATATTGGATAGTGGTGTGTCTTTGTGGCACAGGGGTATCGATGAGGTCTATAAACGCTTTAAATGTATAAGTAACGCTTTAGCCTGTTTGACCGCAGATCCATTGGCATGTGGCATGCACTTTAGTACTTTAAGAGAGATTTTTTTGGAGAGAAGAAAATGAAGTTTTACGATTTAAAAAAACAC
>JBFMCE010000121.1:0-8906 GCA_040754655.1 Bdellovibrionota bacterium
CTGGGGTCAGTACCGGGCTTTCAAAACAAATCACCCCTGGAAAAAGAGCGATGGCGATCTCGGTGTCTGACACCAACGCCGTGAGCAGGCTTCTCAAGCCCGGCGATCGCATCGATTTGGTGGCGACGATTGATCCGCCTGGCGCCGGTAAAGGCGGGCTCATCACGAAGATCGTCTTGCAAGACGTGCCGGTGCTCTCAGTGGGCGAGTATGTCACGAGCCAAGCTCCGCGCAAGGTCGAGAAAGACGATTCGACCGGGAAAGATTATGTGAGAAACCTCAATATCGAGCGCAATTTCAGCACGATCACAATCGAAGTTGAGCCTCGGGTTGTTCCGCAGATCACGCTTTTGCAAGACTCAGGCGTCGCGAAACTCTCGGTAGCCTTGAGGCACAACGACGACACTGAAAGATTAAGCTTAGGAGGGACGACGCTGCTTGAAGTTCTGGGATCTGATGCATCGAAGATCTCGCGATTTCCGGCGTCGCAGCGATGAATATTTTTTGGCGAACGATAAAACTAACAGGCCTTGCGGCGGTCCTAGCGATGCTGCTTGTGTATCCGCTCACGGCGCGTTCGGCTAAATCCGATAAAAAAGCTACCCGGGTTTCTGAGAAGAACGCGGCTAAACAGGAACTGTTGTTGTATAAAGGCCTGCAAACCACCATGGACCTGCCCTTTGAACCGTGCAGCCCGACCGAAGAGTGCATCAAGGTCACGAACAAAGGCATCGTGCTTCCGCAGTTTGTGCGCGACAAAAAGCAGCTCGTTTTCACGCCCATCGCGCGCGGTGAAACCACCATCACGGTGAGGAATGAGAACGCCGACCTCAATCTTATCCTCAAAGTCATCGTGAGCGAGCACAACCTTGCGCGCAAGGCAAACGAGATTCAGACGCTTTTGCGCGACATCGAAGGCCTTGACATCAAAATCCTCGGAGACAAAATCGTCGTCGACGGCGAGGTCGTTGTCGTGACCGACCTTGTGCGCGTGTATTCGGTGCTCAACGACCCTTCTTACAAAGACCTTGTATTGAACCTCGTCGGCGTGAGCCCAGTGGGTTTGCAGATCCTCGCCCAGCGCATGCAGCAAGAGATCAACCGCCCCAATGTCAGGGTGAGGGTTTTCAATGGATTGTTTTTGGTCGAAGGCCAAGTCGAGAACAACAATGAAGCCGAGACCGTGCTCAATATCGCCAGAAGCATGGTTCAGGGGATTATTCTTCCCAAGTACGACTCCGACACGAAAACCCCGATCGGAGTTCTTTCCCCGAAGGTTCGTGATCCTATCATCCCGAGGCTTACGGTAGCGGCCCCAAAGAAAGCGCCACCAGAAAAAATGGTCCGCATCACGGTTGATTTCGTAGAGCTCTCGAAAGATTACTTGAGAAACTTCGGTTTCTCATGGATCCCAAGCCTCGATACCGGAGGCAGCATCAGCTTTGGGCAATCGACGACAGGCGGGGTGACTTCCGCCGGGACAGGTTCTCTTTCGGGCACGATTGGCAATTTGTTTCCCAAACTGAACTCGGCCCAGAACGCCGGCTATGCGCGCATCCTTGAAGAAAGCGTGATGATCGTGAAGTCGGGCCAGGAAACGGGCCTTGCGAGGCAATTGCAAGTTCCGGTTCAGATCATCAATGACCGCGGCCAGTCTGATTTCAGGATCGTGAATTTAGGCCCCAACATCCGCATTACGCCGCGAATCGTGGGCGGCACTGAAGACGTCGATATGAACATCGATTTTCGTTACGATGGTTTCGCCGGAAAGCAGGGCAGCGTGCCGATCGTATTGAGCCACAACTACAAAAGCGCGGTGATCGTGAAAAGCGGTGAGAGCGCGGCCGTGGTGAACGCTCTCAGCAATGCGATCTCGACCAACTTCAATAAAGATCCGCCAGGCGGTTCAACGCCAGCCAACCCGCTGTTCACGCTATTGCGTTCGAAAGCGTTTCAGAAGCAGAAGAGCCAATTCGTAGTGTTCTTGACGCCGCAGGTGATCTCGAGCGCCTCGACCGGCACCGAAGACATCAAGAGCAAATATGGCATGAAGAGGAAACAATAGTATGCCGGGGCATATCGTCGCCATCGTAGGAGGCAAGGGCGGGATAGGGAAGTCGGTCTTCTCCGCGAACCTCGCACTCGCTTATTTGATGGAATTGCGGCAACGACCCTTGCTCATTGATTTTGACCTGCAAAGCATGGGCGATCAAAATTTGATCCTAGGCGTGAGATCGCCGCGTACGATCGTCGAAGTCACGAAGTATGGCGGAGGGGTCTTGGACGCCAAAGCCATCGGCCCGTTCATGACCTCGACTCCGCAAGGGGTGAGCTTCATCAGCGCGCCCTCCGACGTGGCCCAAGCTAAAGAGATCGACCTTGATGGTTTAGGCAAGTTTTATAAGGCGATCACCAATATCTTTCCGCTCGTGTTTGTTGACTGCGGCTCATCGATTGATGAGTTTTCCGTGAAGACATTCGAGTTCGCGACGATGATCTTCGTGGTTACCAGCCAAGATGTGATCGTGCTCAATCAGACCAAGCGCATCTTGAACAAGATCCAAGAACACCTTTTCCCGCCCGACATGGTTCAACTGGTATTGAACCGGTACTCTCAGAGTTCGATTGTTCAGGCGCAGATGATCCAGAAGAATCTCAATAAAAGCCTGTTTGCCGCGATTCCTGAAGATGTTGAAACCTGTTCGGGCTCGCTAGCGCGAAGCCAGCCCTTTGTGTCGGCTGCCCCGCAGGCGCCGATCACGCGCGCTTACCACGACATCATAAGAAAAATTCAGCAGACGAACATCCTTGCCCAACTCGCGAACTTGAAAAAACCCACGGGTGTGGCCGCGAAATTAGCCGGAGGTCAAGCCGTTGGCCGAAGCGCGGCGGGCGGCCTGGCTGCAGTGTCAGGCGCAAATCCGCTGAGCCCGCTCGCCAAAGCCGTCGACGGATGGACTGCGCTGAAACTTCGCATCCACAAAGCCCTTGTCGAGACGATGGACCTGAAGAAACAGAACATCGATACCTCTGATCCAAAACAAAAAGAGGCTCTCAGGGAAAAAACGAAGAAAGCCATTCTTGAGATCTTGAACCGCGAAGACACTTCCAGCCTTTTGCAGAACCGCGAGCAAACAGCGCAAATCGTGAAAGAGGTCCTCGACGAAGCGCTGGGCTTAGGGCCCCTTGAGGACCTGCTCGGAGACGAGTCGGTCAGTGAAATCATGGTGAACTCGCGCGATCAAATCTACATCGAAAAAGCAGGCAAACCCATGCTGAGCCCGGTGGTGTTTTCAAGCGAGCAACAGATGATGAATATCATCGAACGCATCGTCACGCCTCTCGGAAGAAGGTGCGACGAGAAAACGCCCTACGTTGACGCCAGGCTCCCTGATGGTTCGCGCGTGCACGTGATCATTCCGCCTCTCGCGTTGCGGGGCCCTACGATCACGATCCGGAAGTTCCCGAAAAAGCGCATTGGCGTGAAAGAGCTTGTCGAGTGGGGTTCGATGACCCAGGAGATCGCTGATTTCTTGCGGATGTGCGTTGAGGCAAGATTAAATGTGATCGTAAGCGGCGGCACGGGTTCCGGTAAAACCACGCTGCTCAACACTCTTTCGAATTTCATTCCCTCAACCGAACGCATCATCACGGTTGAGGACGCTGCGGAACTTCAGCTTGGCCAAGAACACGTGGTCAGGCTCGAGACCCGTCCCAAGAACATCGAAGGCGAAGGCGAGGTCTCGATTCGGGACTTGATCAAATGTTGCCTGAGAATGCGCCCTGATCGCGTGGTCGTGGGTGAGTGCCGGGGCGGTGAGGCTCTCGACATGCTTCAAGCGATGAACACCGGTCACGATGGATCATTGACAACCTTGCACGCCAACAACCCTCGCGACGCCATAGCAAGGCTTGAGACGCTGGTGATGATGTCGGGCGTGAGCATGCCGCTAAAAGCGATTCGCGAACAGATGGCGTCGGCCGTCCACTTGATCATCCAAATCAGCAGGCTTTCAGATGGAAGCAGGAGGATCACTTACGTCACTGAAGTTTCAGGCATTCAAGGCGAAGTGATCAGCTTGCAAGACATCTTCGTGTTCAAGCAAGAGGGCATGGACAAGAAGCGCAAAATCATCGGTCGTTTCGTGCCCACGGGTTTCATTCCGAAGTTCGTCGAGGAAATGGAAGCGAAGGGAATGAAAGTTTCGCGCAACCTCTTTACTGCCGCAAAGTGAGTGAACCATGAGTTTGTTGGAAACATGGATGGTAGGGTTCGGAGTTCTGGCGTTCGGCGTGGCCGTGTTCATCTTTTCGTACCATTACGTGCAGATGGGCCTGGATTGGCTGCGCTTTCAGAGCTTAGGCACCCGTGACTACATCGTAGAGAAATGCAATTTGATGTTCATCGACGTCACGCCCAATCGCGTGCTTGTTTGGTTGATCGCGGCGTCGGTGGGACCGTTTCTGCTCATCTTTTTTCTCTTCCTGCCCAATGTCGTGCCTGGGCTGGTCTTCGGGGTTGCGGGCGCCGTGGCTGGGTGGAAGCTGCCCAAGCCTTTCATCAACTATCTCTTCCGGCGTCGAATCGACAAGTTCAACCTGCAGATGGTCGATGGCCTGGGCCTCATGGCAAACGCCATGCGTTCAGGCCTTAGCGTGGTGCAGGCGATGGGCATCGTCTCTGAGCAAATGCCCAATCCGATGTCGCAAGAATTCAACTTGATTCTTTCCCAGAACAAAGTGGGCGTCTCAATCGAAGAGGCGTTTACCAATCTTTCCAAACGCGTGAACTGCGAAGATGTCGAAATGTTCGTCACTTCCGTGAACATATTGAAGGAAACCGGCGGAAACTTGGCCGAGACGTTCGACACGATCGTTTTCGTGATTCGAGAGCGACTGAGGGTCGAAAGCAAGATCAAAGCTTTGACCGCTCAGGGGTTCATCCAAGGCATTATCCTGCTTTCCGTCCCTCCGATCCTGGGAATTTATTTCGCGGTCTCCGAGCCCGGCTTCATGGATCCGCTGTTCAGCCATCCTCTGGGGTGGGCAATCCTTGCCGGTATAATCGGTCTAGAAATTACTGCCTACGTAGTAGTCAAGAAAATGATCGCAATTGACGTATAATACTTAGAAGACAAAGAGGAACACTCTTGGGGGTGCTATGGCTTTGAAAAAGCTATCTGGTTTGGTTCTTGTTGGTGCATTGCTGCTGTCAATTCAGGCGCTGGCCAACGTGAGCTTGAAAAACGGGAATTTCTTTATCGGTTATACCGACCTGGCTTTCACCGGGGGGATCGAACCTAAGGTAGAGCGGGTGTATAACAGCAAATCGTCTCATGACGGGATTTTCGGATTTGGCTGGGGAAGCGATTACGAAGTCTATTTGAAGATTTCGGCCGATGCTTCGGTAGTTGTTCATGAGAATGGCGGCGGGGCTCAAAACCGCTTTACGCCTCCGGTTATCAATACTGCCGAAATCGACCGCGCGGTGAAGAACATCATGGCGGCGAAAACCAAAGTCGGCGCGGGCCTTAGCGGCAAAGCAGCCGAAGTAGAATCGAAACGCCTTCGAAACGATGCGCGATACCGCAACGACGAGTGGGAAAGGCTTTACGATCAAGGTCACGTGAAGGCTCGCCAATTGGCCGTTGGCTCAGTGCTTAAGAGCAACAAATTCAGCTATCAAGTGATTACGAAAACGAAGGAAGGCTACTTGCGCCAGTTCGACAATGGTCAGGTCCAGACTTTCGACAATGCCGGCAAGCTTGCCCGCATCGCTGACAAAAATGGCAACTTTCTGAACATCAAGTACGACAAATCCGGCAATATCAGCTTCATCCAAGACAATCTGAACCGCAGGGTCAACTTCGTATTCAATTCAGCGAAGAAGGTCGAAAAGATCACGGCCGACAACGGCAAGACGTGCATCTACAAGTACAAGGGCAATGAGCTGGTTTATTCGAAAGATGCCGAAGGCAATGTTTACGAATACAAGTACTCGACCAACGGCCGGTTCAACCTGGTTGAAGTCAAGTACACCGACAAAACCACGCTCCAGATCGGCTACAACGACATCTCAAAGAACGAGACTGTGAAGTGGGTTAAAGACCGTGATGGCTCCCTCACTGAATACAGTTACGGCGGAGAAGGCCCCGGCGGCATGAACTATTTCACCGAAGTGAAGACCAAAGGCCCAGATGGAAAAGACATCTCCAAGTCTCGTTACGAGTATTGGGAGAAGGCCAAGGTCGATGGCGAAAGATACACTTACAAGCTCTTGAGCCAGGTCGACGGTGATAAAACTGAAACGATTTACAACGAGTGCTGCGGACTTCCGCTTGAAATCACCAAGAACGGGCAAAAGACGTCTTTTGAGTACGACACCAAAGGGCATGTGACCAAGAAGGTGACCCCGACCGAAGTCACCGAGCTTAACTACGATTCAAAGAGCAACAAAGTCGCGAAGGTCGTGAAGTACCCGAAGGCCGATGGCGCGAAAAGAAACGTGAAGTGGGCTGAATACAAGTACGACCCTCGTGGAAACCTCGTGTTCGCGAAGAACTCTGAAGGCAAAGGCGTGAAGATCGTTTACGACCACAATGGCCGCATCAAGGCCCTTGTTGATCAAGACAAACGAACCCTTGAATTCACTTACAACGAAGCAAGCCGTCCTGTTGAGATTCGTGATCCTTCCGTGGGCAAGATCCAAGTTCAGTATTCAAGCTCTGGAGAGATCAAGAAAGTGAACTCATCCGGAGGTCGCAGGATCGCTCTTCAGGTCACTTCAGCGTTTCAAAATCTCTTGGATATCATTCGACCTGCAGGGGTGACGCTGTCGTTTTAGGTTAAGTATTTGAAATTAAACAACTTTAATTTATGTTAAATAGTTGATATTACTTGTCAATTAAAGTTATAATTTAAGAACAGAGAGGTTAGAAACTCATGTTTTTGAAAACATTTTTAGGTGCGTGGATCTTAACATCACTTATCGCTGCTAGTTCAGCGTTGGCGCTGCAAGCCGCGGGCGGTTTTTGCCCAGAAGACGGTCGAGGTGTGAAACGAGTGCCTTGTTTGCCCGGCCAGACTTGTGCAGAAGGGCAGGAAGCTGAACCTGCCGCAACTGATGTCAGTGACGGTCCAGGTTGATCACGATTCCGATCACCAAGCCTTGATCTTGATCCGCGTTACTCCATCGACTCGCCAATCAGGCTGCAGACTGCAACTTGATCATCGCCATTATCGTTCAATGCCACTTTCACCCGCGGTAGAAGTGTCCGTCGATGTTTCGGCTCTAGGCTCGACTTTGGGCACTGACGAGCCATCTGTGGCGATCGAAGGGGTTTTCGTCTTAATCGTTTCAGATTGGTCTTCAGCCGCAGATCCCGTTTTTACTTCAATTTCTTCAAGCGCTGCTTGCATTTCAGCCACCGCAGCCGCTGGTCCATCAAGCGCAGGCTCAGGTTCTTTTTCAAGTTGTTCAATGAATTCTGTTACGCTTGCGGGCACGGTCGAAGTGCCTGCCGCGAGAGCTTTTTCCTCAGCTTCAGCGCCCTCAAGGGCCTTGGCCAAGCCAAGCACAGAATCAATCGCCTGATCGGCAACGGTTCCCGTGCCTGTGACCGCTCCGGTGCGGGTCCGGGTTAGGCGCTCAATGATGCCAGAGGGGTCATAGGCAGTCACAAGTGCTGGATTTCCGCGGAGAGAGCCTGTGATCTCATCAACAGCGTTCTCGCCAACGGTTGGTGTTTTAAGCCATTCCACGCCAGTCAGATCGCCTATGATGCCAAAACCCATATCGGTCAGCAAAAAGCCGCCCACTGCGCCAAGAACACCGCCAACAGCTGTGCCGACTCCGGTTCGAACACCCCGGGCAAGGCTTACTTGTCTTGCAAGCGCCCGAACAAATTTACCGTCGGCTACTAACATATGAGCGATGGGGCGTGCGATATTTCGGAAGATCTTCGCTAAACCCGTGCCTGGCTTGCTGGCATTTTTAATCACCACAGTGAACCTTGCTTCAGCTGTGGCCGCCGAGATCACCGTAGCCCGCGATAGAGCCCATTTCCCGCTTGCGAGGTGGCTTAAAGCCTTGGTGACGTCAGACATGCGCGCAAGTTTCTTGATATTCGCGACGTATTCGCCAAGGCGTTCGGCGAGTTCAGATTCCAAAAGCTTGATGAATGAGACCGATTTTGTACCTGCCTCATCGACGATATCCACCGCGAGAGCGGTTGGGCTCAAGAGAGTGGCGGCGAGGTGTGCGGCCTCTTTTGCGACAAGTGATTTTGCAAGGAGAGGGTCCGCCCTGCTTGCGAGGACGCGAACAATCTCACGCTCGATCGTAGCCATCGATTGAGGGCCTGACAGGAGCTCCGTAAAACGCTTGGCTACGCGTTCCGGAATTTCACCCGCGACTTTTGCGACATCTTGTGAGGTTTCGTTCAAAATCTCTTTCCTAACCTGATTTACAGCGACCACAAGTTGTTTTTCCGCTTCATGAATAAAGAGTTTTTCGATCTTACCAAAAGCGTCTTTTTGAGCAGACTCAAACAAGCGAGCCATCTGCTTTCCAAGTTCCATTTGAACTTTGTCACGCGCAGCCAAAAGCTCGCGAGTCAGGGTGAATGAACTTGACCATGTCTTTGCTGCGACGGCCGCTCCGATGCCCGCACCCACGGCCGATCCAATTGCCATGACAAGCTCTGGGTTTCTTTTTTGCGCATCCCCGATTTTTTCGATCGCCGCGGAGAGCTGTTGGTTGGTGAATGCCAACTTTTCCTCGCTCCACTGCCCAAGATCTTCGGCAAATTCGTTCGTCCGTTCGGCTATTCTCTCGGAATCAAATGCGTTCGGGCAACCTGACTCGTTTTTATCGCACTGGTTCGTGTGCCAGGTCTGGGCGAAGC
>JBFMCE010000122.1:0-8850 GCA_040754655.1 Bdellovibrionota bacterium
TAAGATCAGAAAAGAGCCTTTTGCCCACGAGAGAGACCCTCGAGAGGTTCAAAAAGTTGAAGAAGTCGAAGATCGAGGCCGCAAGTCTTGGCGTGGCAAACAAGTTTTTGATTTTGATTTCTTAGCTGAGCCTGCCGTGGTTTCGCGATACGTGGCTCAAGTTCTTTCATCCGACGCATTGCAACCTCAAGAGCGCTGGCTCTTGCTTTCAAGGCTTCTCGCAAACAAGGTTGTGTCGATCGAGGGATTGTTGCCAGAGATCGAAAAGACCAGAAAAGAAATTGGAAAGCCTAAGTTTACGCGAGGTTCTAGGCGAGATCTTGAAATGAGGCAAAACTTCAAAATCGCAGAGGCCTATCAGACCATGCTTGAGCGCAGCAACACGTATGTGACTGAGAAGAAGACAGGGAAATCTGTTTTGTACCGGCCTCCTCGTGAGTTTATGGATTATTGGCGCGACGACAATGGCGATTCGCGTTTAGAAAGTTTAAAACAAATCGATGAGGGTGCGATTCCATTTCATCTTGACCGCCATCAGAGACTTGAAAAAGCCTTAGGCATGAAACTTGATTCCTACCCAAGCCGTTATGAGCCCGTCGGCACGAATAGTTCCGAGTATTGACAAACAAGAGACCGAGCCCCCTGCTTTTTCAGGCAGAGGGCCCGGACGACTGATTAATGCAAGGCATTTGCTAGGTGAAGAAGCTGAGCCAAGGTCGGGTTGTGGGTGCTGATATAGTTGTCGTGAACGTTTGCGCCAAACTGCACTCCCCCTTGCACGCCTGCAAGGATCTGTTGAACTACGGCAGGATCTTGCTGGATCGTGCTCAAGAGCGGGTAGTAATAAATGTGATAAATCAACAGGCTGCCGTTAGAATTTGAAGGAAGCGGATCAAAAACATACTCACCTGTGACGTTATGAAAACCTGTTGGAGCCACGGCGGCAGGATCCGTGATCGTGGTGGGCAAGATGTATCCGCCGTGTGAGTTCTTGATGACCTGGTTGTATTGCGTGAATTGCAATCCGTTTGAAAGAGTCACGCGTTGCACGACGGCTGCAGTGCCTTGACCGAAAATGTAATCGACGTCAGTGAAAAAAGCACCGTTGTAGTCAGGGGCAGTCTGTCCTTCGGCATCCCAATAGATCGCAGCTGCGCGCCTTGGTGAGGCGTTGACGCCCGATGCAGGCGTGATGGCTTGAAAGGTCGTGAACTCCCAACGGTCAGCAGCAATGTTCGTTCTGAGAACTTGTTGTCCGTTTGTGACTGCGGCTTGTTCTTGAGCCGTCATCTGATCCCATCCTGGGCCATCGGTGATGCGATAATTTGTTGTATCGGCTTGAGCCGGTTGAGAGAGACAAAACGCAAATACCACACTAAAAACAGAACATATTCCCTTCATGAGAAGTTCTCCTTTGTGTTTGAGTTTTCTCCCCAAGAGAAAATTCTTGGGTAGAGAAAAAGCGTAGCAGGGGTTTTTGAGAAAGAAAGAGAATATGCGATTTTAATCTATTTGGAATCAGAACTTGTTCAGGAAGTCAGGCCCACGACTGAACGATTATGATTTATCAGGTGCGTAAAGTTCTTGGCAGTACGCGTGAACAGCTTGAGCTTCTTCCGGGGAATCAAAATGAAATTTGATTCCGATGCGATACTGAAATTGTTCTTGGCGTAAAATTTTAGTCTCAGTGGTATAAGGCGTGCACCACATGACCTCTCCTTTGAGATAGAGGTGTTTGGGCTGTTCAATCACGAGAGAAATTTTTTCTCCCTTATCAATAGAGGTATTCACGAAACAGCCCACCCCGTTAGGGCTCAAGTCATTGAGAAAAACCCTGCCTTCAAGCACTGCCTTCGTCGACTCGACCAAAATTTCAGCGCTCACTCTTTGAAATGGAATTTTCTTGCGCGGCTCTTTTCTTTGTTGGGGTTGTTTGAGTCTTTTTGGTCCATAACCGCGCATACAGTGAAACCCTCCGGAGGTAAGAGGCAAGGCGTTCAAATGGGTCGTTCTTGTTACAATTATATTCCTTGATCGGTAAGCGCGTCTAGAGGGGGCAAAAAGAATGCAGAATCAGAATTAATGCTGCGCATTAATTTATGTAAAAAAGCTCAAGCCAATCGCACCAGCCAAGCCAAGAGCAGGCTCTTTACTAAAGCTCGTGGTTCAAGGTTTGTCTTCCAATGCCGAGATGCAGGCAGGTTTCAAATCAAACAGAGTAACTTCCTCCGACGAATACAACACTGGGGCCTCGATCACCTTTAACCACGAGACCAGTCCCACGATCTCTGGAGCTGTGAAACGCTCTTCCCAGGCAAAGACTGAAAACTTGAGCTCGCAAAGAATTCGGGCCCTTTCTCTTGGGTTTGAAGCCTTTGCAAGGTTTTCTGAAAGCAACTTCGATGTGCTGAGGTTGAAACTCTGTTGCTCAAGATAATAGGGTTGTTGATCGGCGATCCAGCCTAGTCTTTCGGTGCGAGGGAGGTGGGTGCTGCTCCAGAGCTTTGCGCCAAAATAACGATGGTTCTGCAGAAGATAGGTATCTGCAGGCTCAAGGGCGAGTGAGCCGTGTTGCCAAATCACATGAAACGGCAAGGGAACGACAAACAGACCCACTACGAACCAAAAGTAAGGAAGCGCGCGTACAAGAAAGAACGGAATGCGCAGGAAGGTTCCGGTAAACAACATCTCGAGAGCGATCGTCGACAAGAGCAAAGCCAAGATCGGAGCAACCATGACTGCGGTGTGTGCTTTGGGATGCTTGGTCACGATGAGACAGCTAAGGAGAGTGAGAATTAAAAAGAGAGAAAGCTTCAGCAGGCGTTTGCGAAGGGTTTGGTTGAGTATTTTTTTTACCCCGACCAGCGTGATCAAACAGACTCCCCCCGCGATCAAGATCAATTTGGGCGCTAGATCTGAGATCAGGTAGGTGCCGGTCACGAAAATCTGGGGGGCATTCATGAACCACTGGGCTCTGTGTGCGTCATCCCATGGGAAAAAAGCAGAACCTGCAAAAACAAGGTTTCGATAAACCCATGGCAACGTCGCGGTGAAGAATGCCGCGATGAATTGGAAGAGCGGTTTGAAGGGAAAGTATTTTCGTGGGTATTGGTCAAAGGCGGGTACGAAATACAGAGAAATCGCCGGAAGAAGTACTATTGAAGATGGCAGGCAAGCAGTCGCTGTTCCTAACAGCAGACCGGCAAGAAAATGCGCTCTGCTTTCAAGGGCTAATATTGCTGTAGCGGTAAAAGCGACCGCAGCCCATTCTTGACTCGCTAAAATACCGGTTGAGTGCACGGCGGGTTGCGCGCAAGCAAGCCAAGCAAAGAAAATCGAACTGGGCACGGCCACACTTGAGGCCATTCCGACTTGATGGCGTCGTTTGATCGCAAGCGGCGTCAACGAATCCATCGCGTGCATGAGGGTTTCCCAACCGGCGCGAACCAGTGGAGAGATCCAGTGGGCCAGCGCAAGTAGTGCGATACACTGGCCGGCAGAAAAATGAATGAGTTGCGAGACCAGTTGAGCACGCACGAGCGCCTGTCTGTGCGTGAAGCCAAGGTGATGGGTAAGCGCTTGAACGTGAAAGTAAAGTCCATCCCAGATCGAGGCGAGTCCGCCGATGGGGTAGAGGGCATCGAGATAGTGCGAACCGTGCTCAAACCACTGGTGAGCGGAATGCAGGTGCACCGCAAGCGGTCGCGTGTGCGAGTGGGGCACGGTTGCATCGATCAAGCGGAGCAGGAACCACGTCAGTGGCAAAGCGAGCCAAGGCCAAGCATGGCTCCAGTAGAGCGGCGAATAAAGGCGCGCAAGCTTTAACCCCGCCAAAGGCTCTTGCCGGTCGGATTGTCTGAGTCCTTTTATGGATCGAAGTATAAAAAAACCGGAAAGCGCGGCTGAAATTGAAAAGTGAAAAAGCCCGCCCGTGAGTCCCACGAGGCTTGCGATAAAATAGAACTGGGAAAGAAGCGCAAATGAAACTGCGAGGAGGGCTAGGGCGTGAAGAGGTTTGTCTTTAAATTTGCGAGCAAAAAGATGTTTTATCAGCAGGCTTAATCCTGCAGCTTCCAGCCAGATCGTTGACGCAATTGCAAACGACCAAAGCCAATCTCTTAGCATCGAAAGTTAGCCACGCGTGCCGAAGACATGATCCCAGAAGGTCGAACTCACGCCATAACGTCTATTTTGGGTCACAAAGTGGTGCATCATGTGGTTCTGCTTCAGTGTCTTGAAAAACTTCGACTTCGGGCGCATGAAATGCACGGCGAAGTGAGTGTAGTCATAACAAAGATAGCCAGTAATAAAGCCCGCAAAGAAAAGATGGCCGATCATGACGCCAAACGCTGCGAGGAAGAGGGCATAAAAAGGCAGCGCGATGAGGATGCCTGCAAGAGGAGGCATCAAGAGTCGTCTGGCGTCTTCGGGATCTTCATGATGAATGCCATGAATTAAAAACGAAACGCGTTCTTGGAATTTTCCTTTGGGTTTGAAGTGGAAAACATAACGATGGAGCACATATTCAGCCAAAGACCAAAAGAGAAGACCCAAGAAAAACCACGCCAAGGCCTGCAGCTTGGTAACGGCTTGTCCGTAAAGCGGATAAGCAACGCTGCCCAAAATCACCGGGCCCCATATTGCCAGTGGCAGGGCAGGATGGACGTAGGTGCAACGCTCCAAAAAAGGATGCTGAAAGAGGCGAATGTTTTTTCCAGGCTGAAGGTGCATTTGGGCAGCAATTTCGCAGAGAATTGGGTTGTTGTAAAGAATTTGTATCAGCTTCTTTAGGCTTACGCGCTACACTAAAAGTAAGGGTGAGGTCTTCTTTTGATGGCGGGGCGAGGAAGCGAGAAAAATCAACGGCTTGTCGCAATTGACGGATTACGGGGTGTTGCGATTGTATTGATGTTCATCACCCACTTCTACAGACTCTATGAAATGTCTCCTGGCAGAAGCAAGACGGGCGACTTGTCGGTGCTTGACCTCTTGCTCAAATTCTTTATCAAGGTTGAACCTCTCACATTTGCGCTCTTTCTCGCACTGTCAGGTTTTAGCCTCGCTTTAGCGGCACAGAAGTTTCAAGGCGACCAGGTGCAGTGGCTAAGAAAGCTTGGGAAGCGGAGCCTTGAACTGATATTCTGGTCTTCTCTTCTTTTCGTATTCAGACGGGGTCCGCAGTGGCCCGACTTTATTTTCTCATCAGGCCCATTGTGTGTGATTGGGTTTGCGGCGCTATGGTTTGGCGGGGGGCTCAAGTCAACTCGTCCAAAGCTTTGGCTTTTTTTCACCACAGCGTCGGTTTTTCTGGCGACCCTCGTGCTGGGCGCTCAGTCGTTGACGGTCTCAGGCTTGAATGCGGGTAACGGCGGAGTGTTGCCCGATTTTGCATTCGCCGCCTATGGCATTTGGATAGGTATGGCCTATGCCGAGAAAGGTTTGATCAAGGCCCGTCATGTTTGCATTTTACTGGGTCTACTGGGGCTCATTGGATTTGCCACACCTGAGGCTTGGACCCATTTTGTGAAATCACAGTACGTGCTCTATGGCAACGATGAGACGGTGATAGGCTGGATTCGAAGTCTTTCGCATGAAGTGATTCTTTCTTCTTACTTCGTTTCGTATTGGCACTACACAATATCTGCGACTGTGAGACTGGCGTTTCCGCTAGCTGTTTTGATCGGGTCCTCTCTTGCCTTTAATAAAAGCTTTATGCGACTTCCCGGTTTTTCGGTGCTTGTGAAGTTAGGCGAATACGCGCTGAGCGTTTATATTCTTCAGCTTATTGTCTTGGGTGTGTTGTTTACTGCAAAGGTTTTTCCTTCTGAAGCATGGCAGACATGGTTAATGATTATTGCATTGGTGGCGTTCTCGTATTTTTTTGTTCGAGCCCGCCAAGCGTATAGGATTTGACCCCGGGCTGAGTTATAATTTGGGCATGCAAGTCCACAACACATTGCCTTTGCTACTGGATTGCCTGAAAAAGTGGAAAAAAACACCGGAATGGCCGGAATTTGAGCGTGATTACCTCGCACCGCTCATTCCGCATCTCAAACCCATGCTCGAAGACTTCGAAGGCATCGGCAGGTCTGGGCTCTACGACGTCGTCACAGGCCTTGATTGGCCGACTTATCGCGAAGAGACTCTTGCGCTGGATGCGCGCAAAGAAGAACAGCGGCTGCGCAAACACATTGATCAGGTCGAGAAACTTTTGGGTGTCGGCTTGAAAGGAGAGGTCGTTCTCTTCGGCGCATTCACCATGATGGACGGTTATGCGCGATTTGACAGGGGAACCCATCGAGTTTTTTTAGGCGTTGACGAGAGTCACGGCAGGGGAGCGTATCTTGATGTCTTGTTGACCCACGAGTTGACCCACGTTGCGCGCGAGTCAAAGGCTTCGGTCTGGGAAGGGTTTGGATTGTCTCCTCAGATGACGCATGATGAGTTCGTTTTGTCTCAACCCGTGATTGAGCATCTTTTCTCGGAAGGGTTTAGCTGCGTGGTTTCAGAGATTTTGAATCCCAGTTGTGAGGCCTGGAATTACGTCTATCAAACTGAAGACAGTCTTGCGCAGATTCTCACCCATGGTCCTGCGGTCGACAGGGTCGTGCATCGCGAATTGAAGAAGAAAAAGGGCAACTACCGCTCGCTCTACGACACCAGCTTGTTTAAACCTGAGATGCCGCGATACGCCCACTATGTTTGGGCCTGGCGTTGGGTCAAAGAAGTGGTGGAAACGTTTGGAAAAGGAAATGTGCAGGCCGTGCTCTCGCGGTGTTCTCAAGATTTCATGGAACATTCCCTAAAATTCAAGCTTGAATAAATTTATTGCCGCAATGCATTAATTCATGTAATATCCGACATGAATGATCAATCGTTATGCTTATCTTGATTATTTAAACCGGGTCTCGTCAGGAGCCTTGAGTGAAACAGATCTCGGTAATCCTTTAACCGATAGATATCAGCATGTTGACTCCCCTTACGAGGCGGTTGATCAGGCGGTCAATCATTCGGTAGAAGTCGCAAAGCTTAAAGAGTCTTGGTTCGCGCGTTTCGTTTTAAAACTGCGGGCCAATCGCAGCCGAAGCCGCAAAGCCATTGGGATTAAAGCCATAGCCCGCGAAAAACTGCACAGCGGGAATCGCAACATCACGAATATAGATCTGAAAACCAGAGCCTAGTCCGGTTCTTCCTTGGTTTTGGATGTACGCCCAGTCGGCATAAACCAAGGGTCGAAGCTTCAACACCCAAAAGTCAAACGAAGCGAGTAGAAAATCGTTCTGCGCCATCACGTAATGCCGGTCTCTGAACTGCTGTGTCGCGAAGCTGCGCAGTCTTCCACCGCCGAGCTCAAAGAGCTGGTATCGAGGCAAGCTTGGGCTGAACTCCACGCGCGGGCGAATGATCCAGTTGAAGTTTCCACGGCGAAAGGGGCTGAACGCCGAATGCAGACCCATTTTATAAAATTGAAACGTGCTTGCGGGGTTTGTATGCTCAAAAAAAGCCCTTCCGGCATATCCATCAGAGAGGCCTTCATCCACATAGAACCGGTTGTATTCGGTGGTGAGGCGGTGGCTCCATTGAAAACCGTTGTCAAACTCACCGGTAGGTTGCTCGAAACGGTGGTACTCGAAGTAATTATTCAGGGCCAAAGAGAAGTAGGGCGAAAACCGGTAAGCAAGCTGGATGCTGCCCCCATGCATTTGATTGCGGGTGTGATGGACAACCTTTCTTTCGTTGAAAATGCGCTTTAGCGAGTCTTCAAAGTCGAGAGAAGCCCCAACGCTCCAGGGAGTGTTCTTGACCCAGTTTTGCCGGAAAAACAGGGCAGCTTGTTTGTTGCCCGAGCCTGTTTGCCCTCGACCAACAACCAGCATGTCTTGCCCGCCAACGGCCAATTTACCGAAGGCCAATCCGTAGACCGAGACTGAGGCGTCTTTGCTGAAGTAAGGAATGGCAAACCAGGTGAGCTTTTGTTTGAGGTCGATTTGAACAGCGCTGTCGGTTCTAGAGACTTCAACTCGAGAAAAGAGGTTTGTCGTTTGCAGCCGTTTTTTGACTTCTTCGGCACTCAAGTCGGGATTCTGAGACAAACCGCTCATGTAAACTATAACGTCTTCGCGTATTGTGCTGTTTCCCGTGATGACGATCTGGGGTAAGGTGGTGTCGTCAGAGCTGGCGACGCCAAGACTAAAGAAAAAGAACAGAACGGTTGCGGCGGCAAAGAAGAATTTATCCAATTTCATTAGGATAGATTCTTGGTGCTGAAAACTCAATCTCACGGGAGGCAGCTTTTGCGTATTTATGTTTTATCAACTTTTTTTATTGGTTTGACCTTTAGCGGTTGTGGCGGGGAGCGGTACCTTGATCGCGAAAAAAACCATCCCCAATACCATGAGGGAAACGCAGCCCCGGGTCTTCTCGTTCCGAATACCAATGTACGGGTCGCAGCAGATTGGACGAATGCCTTGGCCGCGGTGACGGCGGCTTCGCTCAGCGCAAATCCTGAGTTTTACAGGAAGAGCACGATTGGGGGGCGCTGTATCTTGAAGTCATCCGCATCGGATCGTTTGGGATTGCCGTGCGTGAATCTCGTTCTGGTGTTGAGCGAAGTGGATGGAAAAGAAGTCTCAAGGCGCCCCACTTCCCAGAAGGGCGAGTTTTTGTTTCCAGTAGAGAAGAATAAAAAATATGCTTTAGCTGTCGCTTCAGAGAAATTGAAAGCCGCATCTGACCTCAAAGGGCCCTTTGTCATGGGTGATGAAGTGGTGCTTACCCTTGAAGTTCAAGAAGAAAAGGCTATTCAGAAGACGAATAGTAAATAAATATTGTTGATATATTTTTTGACTT
>JBFMCE010000123.1:0-8740 GCA_040754655.1 Bdellovibrionota bacterium
CATAGTTTTCATTTACAAATCCCGATATTACCTACATGCGGACGACTCTCGTTCTCGTCATCATGCTGCTGGGTTTATCACTCGCTTTTACTGCTGCTGGTGCGACTCCAGGCCGTGATTACCCCTCGTTTCTCTACGAACTCTCACAAGAAGAGATCGACCAATTCTTGGCTAAAGCGGTTGAGATTATAGAAAGAATGAAAAAACCCGACGACCCTAAATTTGGGGTGAGGTGGTATACGTATGCTTCTTCCACGAACGACTACAATTTCAGACCAGAGGCTTCCATCGAAATTGAGAGACACCGGAACTGGGCCGAAATACGCCTGAACCCAGCAATGTTGAGATTCGTCAGAAATGACGACCAGCTAGCTGCAATTTTGGCCCATGAGATGAGTCACACCGAACAGCACATGAAAGAAAAGTACACGAGAGAAGTCAATCTCATGAGAGAAGAAATGCTTGTTGCAGATAAGGGCGCAATTCGCCGAATGATCAAAGCAGGCTTCAACCCTCAGGCCCTTCGAGAGGTCTTGCTCTCACTCAGAAAAGAAAACGGCCTTATCATTAGCCCAATTTTTTATGCGATCTTAAATGCTACTGGCACCCACCCCGATCTCGGAATCCGTTTGACCGCTATTGACGCAGAACTCATGACTCAAAATAAAGTAGCTCTGGAGTGCGGGCGGGGATTTGGACACAAAAAGTCAGAGTATAAGAATGGGCTGACCGTCCAATGTTGATTGCCTGAACTTGCTTTCGAACTCGGCTGGAGTCAGGTATCCCAGCCCAGAGTGAACTGTTCGTTTGTTGTAGACCTCCTCAATGAAAAAGGGAAGCCTCTCGATCACATCCAAATACGTTTCATAGTGCCATAAATTCACCTCATCTCTTTTGAGCGTTTTGAAGAAAGTTTCAGCATAGGCATTGTCATACGGATTTCCGCGCCTTGAGCAACTGGAGTGGATTCCATGCTTTTGTAAGATGGCCAGGTAATCGTCTGACAGATATTGCACACCTTGATCCGAGTGATGAATGACGCCAGGCTTTGGCTTTCGATTTTCAATTGCACACAGCAGGGCCTCGATTGTCAGCTCTGCTGAGAGACTTTTTGAGATCGACCAACCAATGACTTTCCTGGAATACACATCCAAGATCACAGCCAGATAAACGAACCCGTTTTTTATCCGGATATACGTGATGTCGGCAACCCACACCTGGTCAAGGCCCGTCACACCCATCTCTGGAAGTAAATTGGGGTAACGCCTTAACTCATGGTCAGTTTGCGAGGTAATCACGAATGCTCGTTTTATCTCGGCTTTTAGGCTAAACTTCTTCATTACGCGCCTTAGTCTTCGCTCTCCAACTTTGACGCCAATTCGAGCTAAGTACTCCTTCATTGTGCGATAGCCAGACTGCGGAAAATCTTTGTGAATCTCCTCAATCTTGTCTCGAAGATCTGCGTCCTGCTTTTCTCGTTCTTGGCGGTCAATAGTTGGCTTGTAATAAAATGTCGATGGCGACATCCCTAATATTTTGCAGGCTTGTCTAACACCACCAACGTTCGGGGCGATTCGAGCGACGAGGAGAGCCTTCTCACTGACGGAAAGCTGCTCAGATGTTTTTTTAAAACATCCACGACGATCGTTAGCTCGCCCACCTTCTTCTTGTAGCGCTCAAGCTCGATCTCAAGTTGGCGCTCCTTGTAGCTTGGCGGCTGTATCAGCTCCCCGCTGTTTAGCTTTTCTCGCCACTGAACAATGAGACCCGGCGCGATCTCGTGGTCTCGAGCTATCTGGTTGATCGTGTACTGGCCGCTGTCAGCCAGCTCCACAATCATCTTTTTGAATTCAAACGGAAAACTTCTTCTTTGGCGTTTCACTTTTACCTCCCAAAGAGCCGGGGCTTTATACCCTATTTCGGCTCCGGAGGTCAGCTATTCTTAAATCCCTTCTGTTTATGTCCAGTTAGGCGCCCGCACTCCAGTCGATTCAACCCGGAGATGAGGTCGTTTTTTCTAAGAAGAGATTCAAGATCAAAAACCTCGCAACCCCAGCCAGCGAACGAAACGATCACAGCAACCTCATTTTAGACATTGGCGATGACAAAATCATCCGTATCAACCGCGAGCCTAGGCGTGCTCTCTTAGAAATGTATATGCAAGGCTATGAAAGGCTAAAGGGTGCAATGTTAGCCCATGCAATCATTCATGAATCTGAAACGCCGCCTGATCTGGAATACCTTGTTCAGAAAAAAGAAAACATTCAGTTTACATTGAGAGACTTCATAAGAACCCAAATACCTTTTGATAAAAAAACAAAAAGGCGCATCAAGAAAGAACTGATTGCATTTTTCATAGACACTTCTGAGTTTTCGAGCCTCAGCGGAGACTTTTTCCCCAGTCAAATCGGATGGGACGGCAATAGATGGATATTGCTTGATTGGACCGGCAATATAAAACAGTTTTCAAAGCTAGACGACCCTCATCCAGGGGATGAAATCTTGGGTGACTACCCCTTTTTTGATGAATTTTTTTCAGAACGAGAATTCATTAGTATTCGCAGAAAACAAATACGGCTAAGAAAGTCGCTGCTCCAAAAAAAAGCTGAAACAGAATTCAATCAGCTTGCAAAAGACGCATGTGCGAAGCGGCAATAACGCGTCACCCATTCTTCAGCGCCGCGATCGCCCAACACGCCCACCCCACTAAAAATGCAAGGCCGCCGATCGGAGTAACCATGCCCCACTTGCGCACCTCGGTCAGCGCCAAAACATAGAGACTGCCTGAGAAAATGAGAATCCCAAGCGCAAACCCCACTCCGGCCGCCGTCGCCAAGTTTGACGACGAACCCTTCATCCACAGCCCTAGCCCAATCAAAGCAAGCGCGTGGTACATCTGATACTTCACGGCAGTTTCGAAGATCTCACGCATTCGCTCAGTAAGAGTGGCAGCAAGGGCATGCGCGCCAAAGGCGCCGAGTGCGACGGAAAGAAGACCGAATAAGCATCCGAGAAAAACAAAATTTATCTGCACACTGAGCTCCCTTATACAGGTCTGTCCATGAAGTTCATGCGGACCACTCCAGTTCGTCCTGTTCACCACATCGCGCTAGCGTCGGCAAGACTCAAAGTGGCCACGCCACCAGAACCCTCACACCGCCGCCAAACCACGCGCGATCATCTCAGCCGTATCTTGATCTCTTTTAGAAATCGCTGCAAGGCGCGCTTTGATTTGATCTGCAAATTCGACCTTGAATTCAAGCAATTCAAGTCTCAGCAACCAGTCCTGCGGATACTTTTTCTCAAGCTCATCGTGAATGCGCCGCAATTCGTCTAAGCCTGCCGCGCTTAACCCGCAGCTCCTGCCAACTGCGCCTGTGCCGGCACTACTGCTCTTGGCAACCGCGCCCGCGGCATCCACGCTGCTCATCTTGCCAACCGCGCTCGCACCACTTCCGTCCTTCTCACGAATCTCCCTCACGCGCTGATAAAGCACGTTGAGCTCGCGATTTTCTTCGGTCAAATTGGTCTTCTGTAATGCCGGTTTTTGCCGGTGCCCCCCTACTGCCTTCAAATATTTTCCACGATCAGCGGCCCCGCCAAAAACAGAAATCACTTTTGAACCACAGGACATGTCAAACGTGCCCCATGCGGGATCAAACAACACGCGTCCCTTATAGGTCACCTTACAAGAATTGAGCGTGACCACCAGGTTCTTCCCGGCCCTCTCAAGAATGTCGGTCACAGTTCCTTCAACCAGTACGCCAGATTCGAATTCGAACCGGCCTTTAAGCTTCGAGATTTCATCGCGGCTCAATTCGGCGGCTGACCTTCCTTGAAACCCCTTTAACCTTCCCACCGGCGCGCCATAACCTTGCGCGTGATACTCAGCACCATGACCAACCAATTCTTGTTCTGCCAGCGCCAACTGGCAGGGGCCGGCGTAACGCAGGTAACAAGGGTCTCCCTCGCCATCGGTGAGAATCTCATCAAGCCTACCACTCATCTGAAGGCCAGAATCCAAGACCGCAGTGGTCGTGGTCTGAGCTTTTCTCGCTCTCTCGAGGCCCTCAAGCCCTCCTCTGCGATAGGCCATCGTGGCTGCAAGCAGCTCAAGCGCCTGCCCCAGAGTTTGAAAATCAGGAGTGACGAAAAGCTGAGGTTGCGGCTTTGTGATGTCATACGAGGTCTTCACGCAATCAACTGAGAACGGGATTTTTTTCACTTGCGGGCTTAAGCAGTGGTAACTCTCCGATAAAGAAGAGAGCAACCCAGCACCATAAATCTTGGGTTTCTCAAGAGAACCCACCAGACCATATTCGATCGTCCACCAACCCATGCGCGCAAGCTGGGCCGCCTCACTCACAAAATCCACTGCGGCATTGGCACGATCAAGCTTAGCCTGCGCTTCATCAATCTGCGCCTGCGTCGATTTAGGATCTTCTTTGGTGTCGGAAAGCTCGCGAACGGCCTCATAAACATCCATGTCTTGCTTTGAAAAAATCACTTTGCGCGCGATCTCGCCATACTGAAATAAATAATCGGCATACTCTGGATCGGCGATGATCGGCGCATGCCCTGCCGCTTCATGCACAATGTCTGGCGCCGGCGTGTAAGCAAGATGCTCAAGCTTGCGCATGTCGCATGCGATGGGAAGCACGCCAAGAGAGAGAAATTCCATGAAAACTTCAGTCGGGATGAATCCTACCACGGGCACCGCGCGCCAACCAAAATCTTGCAAGCGCTCATCCATTTCAGAGACCAATGGAATACGTTCAGGATTGATGCCCGTTTCTTGAAGGCCATCGAGGTACTTTTGATGAGCGTGCTTTGCGAAAAATGAACGTGAGACTTTTAAAATGTAACGCCAGCTCGCATGGTCAATGGCAGTATAAAGAGAGCCGTCTTGAGTTGCGATGAAATCATGAAGGTATTCTGGAACCTTTTCTTTGATCTTTGGCCGTCGCATATGGCATTAAACTAACCCTGTCCGCTGTGAGATGTAAACCATGCAAAAGACCATCTGGCACGTTGATCTCGATAGTTTTTTTGTCTCCGCAGAAAGGCTGCGCAAACCAAGTTTAAGGAACAAGTGCGTCGCCGTCGGCGGGACCGGACCGCGCAGCGTCATCGCCTCGTGTTCTTACGAAGCGCGTCGATACGGCGTACGTTCTGCGATGCCGACGGCGCAAGCCCTGAGATTGTGCCCCCAACTCATTTTATGTGAGCCAGATCACCAATATTATTCCGAACTCTCAGATAAAGTATTTGCCCTGCTTGATCATTACACCCCGGTCTTTGAAATCGTGAGTATTGATGAAGCCTATCTCGACATGACAGGAACAGAGTCTTTGTTTGGACCTCCTTCAACAGCGGCTCAAAACTTGCGACGGGAAATTGAAACAAAAACGGGATTAACGTCGTCAATCGGGATCGGGTCCAATCGGCTCGTCGCGAAAATCGCCGGCGATCATTGCAAACCCAATGGCTTGCTTGAAATCGCGCCGGGAAGTGAGGGAAGTTTTCTGGCGCCGCTCTCGATTGCAAAACTGCCGGGATGCGGGAAGGTTACGCAAAAGTGGCTCGTAGAGCGCGGCATCAAGACTTTAGAGCAGCTTCAGCGCTATCCCATCGATGTGCTCGAACGGCATCTGGGAAAATTCGGCGATTACCTTCACCGCGCCGCTTGGGGAGAAGGTTCAACTGATTTTCATCGTGAAGCAAA
Source organism: Bdellovibrionota bacterium (assembly GCA_040754655.1). Lineage (GTDB taxonomy): Bacteria > Bdellovibrionota > UBA1018 > UBA1018 > UBA923 > JBFMCE01. Next base: position 5,726 of record JBFMCE010000123.1, read on the forward strand.
GTCGCGATCGATCTCGCGCGAAACCACTTTTTCAGTGGATGTTTCAAATCCCGAGATCCTAAAGAAGTGCTTATCTGAGATGGCAGAAGAACTGGGTCGAAACCTTCGTGAATCAAATGAAGCAACTAGAACGATCCGTCTCAAACTGCGCTACCCGCCGTTTCAAACCATCACCCGTCACCGCACGTTTGAACGCCCCACCCAGCTTGACGAGGCAATCTATGAAGCAGGCCTCTCTCTTCTTGAACATTCCTGGGACCCGCACCAACCCTTGCGGCTCATCGGGCTGGGTTGCGTTTTAAGCAGCCGCGAACCAGAACAACTCGATCTCTTCTCAGACTCTTCAAAAGACGAAACCAAGGTGAAACTGGCCGAAATACGCGACCTTCTTCGCCAGAGGTTTGGTGAAAGAATAATTAAGAACACGCGCAACATTAAATAAGTATCATTTATACGCGCCCCGCGTTCATTGCATCTTGCAATATCACGGGGGAGCTATGCTTTTTTTAACTAATCACACTTGTGAAGCCCAGATCAGGCTGCTACTTAGCCCCTATATGTAACAGTTCTTTTCTAAACCAACTCGAATGCACCCAAACGGAGGCTCACATGATTGAAAATTTAGCACACCCAAGAGAGAGACTCATACAAACGGCGGCATCGCTTGTTCACAAGCAAGGATGGACATCGACCGGGATCAATCAGATCTTATCTGATGCGGGAATTCCGAAAGGATCGTTCTATTATTACTTTCGCAGCAAAGAAGCTTTGGGTGTCGCGATCTTACAACGGCACTATAACGAGACTCGTGATCTTTTTGAGCGGACATTGGCAAATCTCTCGCTTTCGGCCACGGAAGCCATCGACAGATTTCAGAACGAAACGATTGAAACTCAGAGACTGGCCCACTTTAAACTCGGATGTTTGACTGGAAACCTCGTGAACGAAATAGCTAACCAGTCTGATATCCTTCTGCAAACAGCGCAACAGACGCTTGCGCTCCATGAAGACCATTGGACCGCTTTCATATCGAGGTCTCAATCGCAACATGTCCTCAAAGAAGAAGTGAGTCCCAACGAAGCCGCGAGAACCGTGGTCATGCTTCTTCAAGGAGCATTTTTATTGATGAAGTGCACGGCCAATTCGGCTCCTCTTGAGCTTGCTTTTCAAACGATCAGAAACATAGTCAATCTGGATTCAAGGCCTTCGATGAATCGTTTAAACGATAAATCGCACTTGCAAGTTCTCGCTTCATGAAACAATCCAATCCAGTGATGAAAGAGGGCGCCTTTTTCGGGCGCCCTCTTTTCGTCAAGGGCTCGGAGAAGCAGGTTAATTTACCCGCATCCGTCCGTGCGGTTCGTTTCCGCCGTCTTCAAGCGCTCGCGATATCCTTGAAGGCTCAACCGTCGTGCGCGGAACCTTTTTGATATCCTCAAACCAGGCCCGCACGTCTTCCTCTAAACCGATTCCATGCATGTAATTGAAAACCGCTTTTTGCAGGCCGCGCCCAAGCGCATCGTGATCGCACCCAGTCGGGTCTTCGAAAAGAAGATCATTCTTCGCAAACCCTGCATCTGGCATCTGCACCAACTCAATTCCAAATTTTTCAGGATCTTTCCCTATAGGACTGTGAGCGGTCGCTGAAAAGCGGTGCCAATACGCCGATTGAATGCAATCATTCAGAAAAAGCTGGCGCACGAGCTCTAAGCTATCGATCGTCTCTTGCTGAGTTTGGGTCGGAAAACCGTACATCAGGTAGGCGTGAACCAAGATTCCGGCTTCGCGAAACGCACGCGTTACCCTGGCAACTTGTTCAACGGTGACACCTTTTTGCATCAGCTTCAAAAGTCTGTCTGAAGCGACCTCAAGACCACCACTCACCGCAATACAGCCCGCGTCTGCCATCTTCTGGGTCAATTCCAAAGTGAATGTCTTTTCAAAACGCACATTACCCCACCAAGAGGTGACCACCCCTCTCGCAACCAACCTCTCTGAAAGCGCTTTTAAAAGAGCCGGAGGTGCAGCCTCGTCGACAAAATGAAACCCTGTCTGGCCAGTTTCATTGATCAACGCCTGCATTCGGTCAACGATCACGTCGGCGGTCGCAGGTTCATACCTTGAGATATAATCTAAAGAAACATCGCAAAAGCTGCACTTTTTCCAATAGCACCCGTGGGCAAGCGTCAGTTTATTCCAACGTGCATCTGACCACAGCCGGTGCATCGGGTTCAAGATTTCGAAGATCGAAATGTACTTTGAAAGCGGAAGCCCGTCATAGGTAGGAGTTCCTACTTGAGAAAACGGGATATCAAATTCACTTTTCGAATTCTGATAGACCACTTTCCCCTTTTCAGTCATGAAAGTACGCAAAAGCTGCTTTGTATTTCTTTTGCCCTGCAAGTGCTGAGTGATGCATTCGATCGGACGCTCTCCATCATCAAGCGTGACAAAATCAATGAACTCAAAAACCCTGGGTTCGGCCAATTCGCGAAGCTCAGTATTGACGTATCCACCGCCCATGACGATCTTTGAACGAGGCGTAAGCTCTTTCACAAACTGTGCAATCCTAAAAGCACCAAAAACATTGCCAGGAAATGGCACACTCAAACCAACGAGGTCCGGCTGGTGTTGTTCAAGCAACTCTGCAGTAATCTCGCGTAAAATCTTATCGATCAGAGTCAATGGTCTTTGCAGTTCATTGAAAAGGGGTTCAAACGTCGGCACGCTTGCAGCAAGTTTTTCGGCGTATCGTGAGAGCAAAAAATGCTCATCAATCCCATCGCGCAAGACATCAGCAAGATCTTCGAGGTAAAGTGTGGCGACGTGTTTTGCTCGGTCTTGAACCCCGAGCGCCCCAAAAGCCCATTCGAGATGCTCTTCGCTGCTCGAGAGAAAACGGGGTCCTTCGGGTAGAAAAGTTCGTGAGGCAATGCGTGCGGCCAGACTAGGGTCTTGGCCTTGCAGAAAACGCACGACCGCTTCAACCGTGGATTGGTATTGGTCGAAGGCTTC
>JBFMCE010000124.1:0-8570 GCA_040754655.1 Bdellovibrionota bacterium
GGTGTATTATAATACTGGATCAATATAATCAAGCAGAGATTGGCTGTCCAGACTCCAGGTACCAACGGATGGTTTTTTTCAATCCTTCTTCTAACGAAGTCTGTGCAGTGAACCCAAACCAATCTTGTGCCCGTGAGGTGTCTAGCATACGACGAGGTTGACCATTGGGTTGAGATTCATCCCATTTGAATTTTCCCTGAAAATTCATGAGCTTTGCAATCTGAAGCGCAAGTTCTTTGATCGAAATTTCAAACCCGCTGCCCAAGTTCACAGGCTCTGCTCCGTCATAACGAAGAGCAGCTGCGATGAGTCCTTCAGCCGCATCATCGACGTACAAAAACTCTCGGGTGGGGCTGCCGTCCCCCCAAAGTGTCACCTCCGACTGGCCTTGGGTCTTGGCTTCGTGAATCTTTCGGACCAAGGCAGGAATGACATGAGAGCTTCTCAAGTCAAAGTTGTCGTGTGGCCCATAAAGGTTTACCGGCAAGACAAAAATCCCATTCAACCCATACTGCTGCCGATACGCCTGCAACTGCACGAGAAGGGCTTTTTTTGCGATCCCATAGGGCGCGTTCGTTTCTTCAGGATAACCGTTCCAAAGCTCTTTTTCTTGGAAAGGCACCGGCGTGAACTTAGGGTAGGCGCAGATCGTTCCAGCAACCACGATTTTCTTTGTACCATTTTTTCTCGCAGCCTCGATGAGCTGGATACCCATCATCGCATTGTCGTAGAAGAGCTCACCTGGCTTGTCTCGGTTGAGACCGATCCCTCCCACATGGGCAGCGAGATGAATCACAAGATCGCAATCCGCCGTCACAGCAAGGCAGTTTTCCATGCCGCGAAGATCATATTCTTTCGAGCGAGGCACCCTGATCTCGGCAGGCTCAAAACGCTTCAAGCGCTCTACCACATGACGACCAAGAAACCCTGAACCACCAGTGACTGTTATTTTTTTTCCGCGCAATTCCATGTTCACACTTTGATGTAACGTTCCGGATCCAAACCTTCGAGCTTCAAATCTTCCCGAACCATCAGCCTTACCAACTCGCGGAATGAAAGCGTGGGCTTCCATCCCAGGGCTTGCCTCGCCTTGCTGGCGTCACCAATGAGCAGATCGACTTCTGTCGGGCGCAAATAACGCTTATCAAGCGAGACAAAGTCTTTCCACTCGCGTCCGACGTAACCAAACGCTTCATCCAAGAATTCACTCACGGAATGAGTTTCCCCCGTGGCGATGACAAAGTCTTCAGGTTTGTTCTGTTGCAACATCAACCACATCGCTTCGACATAATCTTTGGCGTAGCCCCAGTCGCGTTTTGCGTCGAGGTTTCCGAGGTAAATCTTCTCTTGGCGCTTCGCCAAGATCTTAGCCAGAGCCCGGGTGATCTTTCGGGTCACGAAGGTCTCTCCGCGGCGAGGAGACTCGTGATTGAACAAGATGCCGTTGCAAGCGTACATTCCGTAAGCTTCGCGATAGTTCACGGTCGTCCAGTACGCGAACACCTTGGCGCAGGCGTAAGGGCTTCGAGGATAAAACGGGGTGGTTTCCTTCTGCGGAACTTCTTGAACCTTCCCATACATCTCAGAACTGGATGCCTGATAGAACTTTGTTTGAATGCCCGTATCGAGAATCGCATCAAGCAGGCGGATCGTCCCTAGGCCTGTGACGTCTGCAGTATATTCAGGCGTGTCAAAACTCACGCGGACATGGCTTTGCGCCCCTAAGTGATAGATCTCTTCAGGACGGACCTTTCTTAAAAGCCTATTGAGCGCAGTGGAGTCCGAAACATCGCCATAGTGCAAAAAGAGCCTCACACCTGTGAGATGGGGATCTCGGTAAAGGTGATCGATCCGATCCGTATTGAACGAACTCGAGCGGCGGATGATGCCGTGGACTTCGTAACCTTTTTCAAGAAGCAGCTCAGCCAAATACGAGCCATCTTGCCCTGTAATTCCGGTGATCAGCGCTATTTTTGACATAGTTCCCGAACCTATCCCAACCGCTTATGAAATCAATATCAAAAACCTTTCAAGCAGCTCTCGTGCCAGTTCTCGCATGGCTTGAGAGTGCCGGGCCGCCCCATGCAAAATTTCTTCTACCGACTGCACGCCATCGGCACTGCCGTACGGCAGATGGGGTTCAGATAAAACCCATTCTCGTACTTCGCTTTGAGGCACTTCCGGGTGAAATTGAAGACCATAGATATTTTCTCCGAGTCTAAAAGCTTGTTGCGCAAAGCGTTCAGAATTGGCTAACCCAACTCCAATGCCCGGCAGGTCGTAGGTGTCTTGGTGCCAATGGAAAACAGGCTTTGACCAGTCGAGTCGACCAAGAACTGGATCCTTTAGACCCGCATCCGTGAGCTGAACCTCATGCCATCCCACCTCACGTCTCCCCGAAAGGTACGCCCTTCCGCCCGAGGCCTCTGCCAAAAGCTGCGCCCCCAAACAAACGCCCAAGGTCGGCAGCTTTTCTCGAATGCGTTTTTCAAGGGCTGCAAGTTCTGGCCGCAGAAAAGAATGGAGGTCTTTTTCATAAACTCCCATCGATCCGCCCATCACGAGTACCAACGAGGATCGACTGACCTGTTCCCAGGCTTGAGGACCAGCCTGGGTCGCAAACAGGGTTTCAATCTCAAAACCGTACTCACGCAGAACCCCTCCAAACGTACCAGGCCCTTCGTGGGGAGCGTGCTGAACCACGCAAACTTTTTTCTTCATCGAAACTCGCCTCAAGAGAAGCGCCATCTACCTCGTGGGAAATCGGTCTGTCACATGATATGTTTTGAGGGTCGGTCTCACGATTAAACCTTGATGGATATGATCACACGCAAAAATTGGCTCAGATTTGGACTTCTCGTCTTGGCGATTTACACGGTAATTCGTTTCGGGATCCTGGGGGTTCAACCACCCGGAAAAATTCCAACCGACCTTTTGAATTTCTACGTGGGCGTTGATCGGTTGAACGCGGGCGAGCTTGTCTATCAACCTAAAGATTGGTCACCCTTCAAGTACTCGCCTACGTTTCTGGTTTTGTTTTCTTGGACCTTTTACCTGTTGGGCCAGAAGCTGGGGTGGCTCATGTGGTGCGCCCTTTCCGTCTTGGGGTTTGCTTGGATGGCGGACTGGCTGTGGCGGAACGCATTTCCAGAACAGTGGGAAAACCGGGCCACTCCGAAGGGCCATCGCCTCAAAGGATGGCAGCTCTCTTTACTGATCTCTGCTTTCTTTGTTTTCGGGTGGCATGGATTCATTGAACACTTCTCGTATGGCCAAGGAGACTTTCTCATCTTCACGGCATTCCTCGGAAGCGTAGCGCTGGTTGAGAAACGAAGAAACGACGCGATTGCGGCTCTCGTCTTGAGCGTTTGCTTGATCACAAAACCCCAATCAGCGATACTGCTTTCTTATTTCTTCATTCGTAGAAAATGGACGCTGCTCCTCTCAATTGGCGTTTGCACCGTGGCGCTTTTGTTTTCACCCGCGCTGGCGTGGGGATGGCCTAGGCTCTTGGAGCTTTTTTCGCAGTGGCAATTCATCTTACAGTCGCAATCCGCCGACTTTTTGACCGGAAATCTCAATCAGAATCTTGCGGCCTCTCTTGCGCGGCTCTTTAACGAACGGGAGGCGGTGAAGTTCTTAAGCCCTATGTTCTTAGGCCTTGGCGCGATCTCCATGATGGTGCTCACCTGGTTTTGGAAAACCCCTTCCACGATGGCTCCCCAAGCGGTCTGCCGCCTTGTCTGCGTTGTCTTGATGTTCTATTCGCTTGTCAGCCCTCTAAGTTGGAGATGGTCGACTTTCATCTGGATCCCCGTGGGTGTGATCTGCAGCGTGGACGCGATCGTTTCCCGCAAACGCGACGCTTTGAGAGACCGTCGTTCGAGCGTGGTTTTGCTCGTCTTGCTCGGTTTTTTTGCCCTCAATGGGCTTTTGATCCAAAAGATCATCGCACACCGCTTGGGCATCCAGGAAGTCGATGATTTGAGCCGCGTCGGGCTTTATTGCCTGGGAAACATACTTTTATTCGCGGCGTCGTGTCTCGTTTTGCGGAAGTATCTTCAGAGAAATGAAAAACCAGTGTCGAGTTCGAATTCTCGAGACTGAGAGTTCGAAGACTCATAAGCGCGCTGGATCAATTGCACGCACTGATAGGCTTCCTTGAGCTCTTGATTCACGAAATCACCGCGGCGAATGCAATCTACGAACTTATCGAACATCGAGTTGAACCAGTGCACATGGCTCGCGTCCCCCCAGTGTGAAGCTACGGTAAAGCGCCTCGTACCCGCTGCTGTTGAGATCTGAACCTCATCATCATCGATCGTGATCGCGCCTTGAGTGCCTTGAATCGTGTAAATGACTTTTCGCACCCCGGCCGTCCAAGTGAGGTGCGCCGTCGCGTATCCGGAAGGGAACGTCAAAACACAGCTGAAATTGTCTTCCGTATCCCATTGGTCCGCTTGTTTAGTCATCTTGGCGGTCACGGCCGTGGGAAACTCTTTCAACCAATTGAAGGCCAGGTAAAATGTGTGGCTCCCGTGGTCCATCGCAATTCCGCCGCCTGAATACTTCTTGTCCCTGCGCCAATCCGTCTTCCATTCGTCAACGCCTTTGGCATGAGTGGTGCGGTAGGTACTCAAGGTCAAGCCTTGGGCCTTGCCGATTTCACCTGAAGCAATCACTGCATCCACCATCTTCACTACGGGCGCGTGTTTATAGTTGTGACATGGAAAAACCACGCGTCGCTCTTTCTTCGCCGCCAGCAAGAGTTCTTTGGCCTCTGGCAAACTCGCCGTCAATGGTTTCTCGCAAAGCACATGAAGCTTACGCTTCAACGCTTCCTGCGCAATCGGGCCATGGTAAACAGGAGGCGTTGAAATATCGATAAAGTCCAGATCTTGTTCGGCTGCAAAAAGTTGATCGACTGATTCGTATACCCGAAGGCTGGGGTTGAGCTTGCTCGCCACATCTCGCCGTCCCTCGGAGACATCAGCGATCGCTACGATCTCCGCGTCGTTGCGCAGTAGATAAGCAGGGTAATGCCCTCGACCTGAGATAAAACCAAAGCCTACGATGGCCCCACGAAGTTTCTTTTCCGCCATGGCGCCACTCTTTCAAAGCCCAGTTTCAGTGTCAAGAGATTGGTTATTGCGAGGCTCAAGCCCGCGCTTGGGGGAGCGGCTCTAAGGAAGGTTTTTGACGAACGACTCATAACAATTGAGTAGCTTTCGCGAGAGAGGCGGAAGACCAAGCCCCTGATCCGCCCTTTTATAACCAGACTCAAGACAGCTCTTCCACGCGACCCAGGTCTTTTCCGCCTCGGTCTTTTTCGAAGCCTTGACGTGCAGATCGAGCTCTTGAAAACTCCTGTTGCAAACCGTGACGGAGCCGCCTGCTTCACTGAAACTATTTAAGAGATAAGGCCATACCTCTATCCCAAGGGCTAAGAATGGGCTTGGGTCTTTAAGCGTCTCGGCCTCGACGAGGCCTTGAAACTCTTTTTTCTTGAGCTTCGTTACTCGCCCTTCGTAATCGCCTTCAAGATCGTTAAATTCTTTCGCAAACGCGCCGTAGCCGGCCTCGCATTTCAAAAAGAGCGCGTTGGTTCTTTCTCTCGCCCAATCGTTGTATTCCCGGGTCTTTTTCCCCCCGGCGGTCGCGGCGTGCGAAGAGGTTGAAAATGCAGCTAAACCCAATGAGACAATCATCATCAAGGTTCGATTACTCATTTTTGCAACTCCCCCAATTTCCGTGTTCCATGCAGTTTTTGATCGCATTCATGTGTTTGATCGTTTCAAAGTCGGCGCCCATTTCATTCTTCAAGATCTCCATGAGCTTCGCATACTTTCCACCGGCCCTCTTGTGATACCAATAATCCATCCGGGTTGGGCCAAAATTCGATGCTCCGGCAGAAACGACAAGCCGATCAAAATGGGCCGAAGCCAGAGTCTTTTCATCAATGCCATAATCCAAGGCCAAGATGTAGCGCAAGTAAGCGGCGCCTAAAGCCACCCCAACCGCTGGGTTTTTGACGACCATCGCTTCAAGCTTGTCTGAGATGTACTTCCTGCGCACCTCTTCTAGTAAACCAGGCCCGGCGCCAAAAGCGGCCTTCGCACGCAACGCAGATTCGATCACGGCGCTCTCAAGCGGCGTTTGCCCCTTAAGTTTCACGCCACGCTTCTGCCTTGCTAGCGCTTGAGACGCAGTCGCGATCGCCTGTTCTTCTTCCGCGCTCAATTCGATTTCTGGCTGCGTTTCACCCAAGATCTCCCAATACTTGTCTACGCCCGTGCGTGCGATATGGGTCGATTTGATGAGATGAATCTCGCCCTTATTGTTGAATTCGCCCTTTTTCTTTTCTCTCGCCTGTTGCTCGGCTTCGTCTAGTTTGCGTCGTTTCTTCAGTGAAGCGATCAATTTATTTTTGTCAGAAACAAAGGTCGCCGTACGCGCTTCCACACTCTGAACTTTTTCTTCAACGGCCGCACGATCACTCTCAGAAAGAGCGATGCGATACACTTCATTCATCGTTTCGCCAGGCAAGAGCTGAGGCAGTCCGACTGCTCCTTTATGCGATTTCGCTTCTGCGTCCCATTTGGATTCGGTGAAAAACACGCAGACCAAATAAGCATAAGGCAAATCAAAGGCTTCGGCGGCAGCGGAGATCATAGGTTGGTAGGTGCTTAAGAACTTTTCATGCCTCTCTTCACTCACCTTGCGGCACCAAACCCAATGCTCAACCTCATAGTTGGCCTTGATCTTAAGGACGGCATCCGCGAGCGCTTGTTTTCTCTTCAGATCGCGACGGGTGTTTGTTCGCGAGGCCGTCTGGCCTGCGCATGCCGAGAGCTGTGCTTGCGGCGTTGTTTGGGCAAACGCGAAGCTCGATGCTGGCGTTTCAGCAAGGGCTGTCACGAGAACCAAAGCAAGACCATATAATAATGATGGTGCCCAAAAGCGCAAAACGCCCTCCAGATCTTTAATTTTAAAGGTTTTTTTGAGATCGGTCTAGCGCGTTTGAGGTATTTTAAAATGCTAATTTATACTGCAACATCAAATACTTAAACCACAAACATTAAGTACTATATCAAGAAGCTGATTTGGGGTCTGTATTGCCTTAAAACCTAACACCGGCCTCAAAGTCGCGCACGTAAGCCATTGAGATTATTTTGCTCTGTTGAAATTTTCGCATCTGCGGGAATTTCAACAGAGCATGTTCACTTCGCTCTTGCCTGCCCCAACTCCGGATCTTAAGTTGTAGCCCACCATGACGACTCCACTCAGCACCCAACCTTACAAGGGCACTCGCGACTTTTACCCAGACGACATGCGTGTTCGAAACTGGATGTTCTCTCGCTTGCGCAAAACGCTAAAAAGTTTTGGATACGAGGAATACGACGGACCGATGCTCGAGCCGCTTGATCTCTACCGGGCGAAAACGAGCGACGAGATCGTGAACGAACAGCTCTACTGGCTCAAAGATCGCGGTGAACGCGAGCTTGCCATTCGTCCTGAGATGACGCCCACGCTGGCGCGCATGGTGGCTGGAAGAGCAAATGAGCTAGCCCGGCCGATCCGCTGGTTTTCACTGCCCAATCTCTGGCGTTACGAGCGCCCACAACGTGGAAGGCTTCGTGAGCACTGGCAGCTCAACGTTGATGTCTTTGGCGGAGACCCGCTGGCGGAAGACCTTGAGATCTGTCAGGTGGTTTGCGCGCTCATGGAAGGATTCGGCGCTAAGGAAGGATTTGAAGTGCGCTTAAACCACCGTGGTTTAACGAATTCAATTTTTCAGGGTTTCGCCAAGATTCCGGAAGAAAAACTTCAAGTCGCCGGACGCTTGCTCGACGCCGCTCCAAAAATGGGGGTGGGCCCGTTCAAAGAAGCACTCAAGAAAGAAGATCTCTCAGACCATGCGATCCTGGCCTTGACCAGCCTGCTTGAATCTGAGGAACAAAGGCCGCGCGCCCTCAAAGACCATCTCTCAAACGATCCGCATTACGCGTACGTCAAGAACCTCACCGACCAGCTGAAGGCGTTGGGCGTTGGGAAGTATTTTCGTTATGACCCTTCGATCATGCGTGGGTTCATGTACTACACGGGAATGGTGCTTGAGGTCTACGACACGCATCCTGAGAACAATCGCGCGCTCTTCGGCGGCGGTCGGTATGATAACCTGGTCGGCATGTTCAGCGGCAAGCCCCTTCCGGGGGTTGGATTCGGGATGGGCGACGTGACGCTTCGCCAATTTCTAGAAACCCATGGGCTTCTTCCGAATTTAAAATCCCCTCACGGAATTTTCGTAGCGCATCTTGGCGAAGCCGAACTCATCGCAGCGCAGACGCTTGCACGAGAACTGCGCCAGTTCTTTGAAAACCATAGCCTTGAGATCCCAGTGTTGACCTCACTGTCGCCAGAAAAACCCCGGAAAGTTTTCTCTTCAGCTGAAAAACTCGCCGCTCGCGCTGTCGTGTTCGTTGGCCCCGATGACGTTCGCGCGGGTCGTTGTCCGATGAAAGATCTCATTCACGGCGACCAAGTCCAAGGAGGACGCCAGGAACAGGCCG
>JBFMCE010000125.1:0-8426 GCA_040754655.1 Bdellovibrionota bacterium
TTCTCGCAGCCAGCTCCTTTTGAAATTTTTCGCTCTCTTTGAAGGGCATCGGCAGTTTTTCGACTCAAATTTTCAAGGATTTGTTTTCTCTTCAAAGGCTCTTCTTCTTTGATCAATTCAACGGTTTCCCAATGCAACTCAAAGAGAGATTCAAGAGACCTGAGCGCATTGGCCTTGAGCGTGCCAAGATTCTCTGCGCCACCTTGAAGAGTCGAGACATACTCAAGGTTGTAACTAATTAAGTCCATATACAAGGCGAACCGGCCGAACCAGCCTCTCACCGAATTGTACTCTTTCCAGCTCACTGATTCGAGATCGCGTGTCTTCTCGAAATACAACGCCTCGAGTGACTCTGATGAAACATCCCTCATGATTTTCAGGCCCTCGATCAAACGTACTGCCCGTTCGTGGCGCACTTTGACCGGATCGTTGCTGAATATAGAGTTTAAATCGGCCTCAAAACCAATTTTTGCCGTCAGGGGGCTTAACTTCGCGCCGAGCATTTTATTTTCTGCGACGTTGAAAAAGCTGTAACTTTCGGCCCAAAACGATGTTTTTGAAAGACGCGTTTCGAATTCACGAGTTTTATTGACCAGATGCTTGCGATAAGTCTTTTGATCGACCGCGAGTCCATCTCTGTGAAGCTCGATGAGTGCGAACTTCACGCGTTCTTTGAATTTCCGACGCAAGATCCAGGATGCGATTCCTCGGTTCACTCGATTTGAAAAACTCGTGCCCTCTTGGAAACCGGCTGCCTGATTGAACCCAACGCCGAAAAACCGCCTGATCGGATCGGCGATGAACGAGTAGGCCGCGATCAAGAACTTGCACAGAGGAATTCCCCAAGTGACTGGCAACAATACCGTATGGTCAAGGGTTTCGGTGATCGCGAAGTATGCTGCAAAAAAAGCGCCTTGGTGTTGGACACCTTGATTCACGTTAGGAATGATCTCGATGAAAAACTTCTGAACAGCGTCGCCTATGCGCGAGGCCTTAGATAAGACCTCGCGTATCTTTCTTTTCAAAAATGGGTCGACCGCATCAAGCTCTCTCATCAATTCGGGATCTAATGTCGCACAAGAACTCCCGCACTCATCCTTCACTCCGTGCAAATAAATGCGTAGGGCATGAAAGAAGACCTCAGAAAATGCATCGACATTGTAATAACGTGTTTCGCCGCCAAAACGAAGCGCCACGCGATCAGACGCCGGCGCCGCATAAGCTTGAGCCTCAAGTTTTCTTGAGCTCTCGATGAGCTGTTCATAAAGCCCAAGCCACTTCTCAAAATTCCCTGACTTTTCTTCTTGTGCACTGGCATGCCCATGGCCACTTTCGCCCGCCTGATGCGCGAACGCAGGTTGCCCTGCAGGGAGCAGGAGTGAGGAAATCAAAATCAATAAATACATAAGTATGTGTTTATGCGTTTATACAAAACAACGCACACTGTCAATCGTAGTTCGGATCAGAATCACTTGCGTGAAATGATTTTACCGAGCTCAGTGGCGATCAGTGCGTGCCCTTGAACCGAAAGGTGGTCGTCTAGCGCCAAAAAATGATTTCTATTCCACCGCTTCGACAGGTCCAGCGTTTTTAAATTTCGAATGTGCGGGGCATATTGGGTGTTCTTGGCCTGCTTTTCTAACTCCTGTAAAAACGCGTTGTTCTTGTCGGCATCGAGCACAATCAACTGAACCCGGCTTAAATCCCGGGAAGTTCCCTTCGACAAGACATTGAGGAAATGCCGCGCCTGTTCCGCGACCGCGGGTTTGAACCCCGGCTGGTCTCGCTTTTTTACTTTCTCGTAAACATCGCGATACATCCGCCAGATAAACTTGGTTGCATATCGCCCGAAATAATACCGCTTCTTTTGGGCATAGAGCCGTTTGGCTTCTTCATACTTCTTTTGATCGCTTACAATGAGCATATTGCCATTGCGGCTAAAACTCTCGTTGGCATCAAAATCGTTGTCGCAATACTGAATCACGACGTACTTGACGCGCGAGAGATCAAGGCGATCCAGAAGGCGCATTTCACGCGCGGTATCGTAAGACGAAATGGCGGCATTCAAAACCTTGAAACCGGTATCTTTCTCTAAAACCTCTGCAAAAGACTCCTGCTGCCCAACTCCCCATCCCATTGCAAAAGAATCGCCCAAGACGATCACCTCTGGGTGAACTAACGATTCCTCTGAATCGCGAAGCCCCATCGCATTCACAAAGTAGGGCGTCGAGAATTCTCTATTGCTAAACGTAAACCGCCCAGGTTTCAGAGTATAAAAGAGGTCTTTGTCATAGACGGCGAAGTCCTCTTCCATTTGAATGATCACGCGATCAAAACGGTTGTAGATGTCTTTAAAACGATCAAGCGTGCCCTGCGGGAAACGTGCGAGATGAGCCGGGTTTAAGAGCAGAAAAAGAATCAAGCCTTCGAAAAGCGCAAGAACGCAAAGCATGCTTGCCAGCACGAACAAGATGTCTTTGAGCAACGCGTGCTTTTCTTTTTTTTGCATTCTCTTAGAAACGGATTTGATCAGATCTTACTGGCTTTTGTCGAGCTCAAACGCCTCGTGAAGTCTTTGCACCGCCTCTTGGGCCTTTGAGGCATCAACAAGCACTGTCACTTTGATTTCGCTGGTACTGATGAGTTTGATATTGATCCCGGCGGCCGCCAATACGCCAAACATCTTGGCTGCGACCCCGGGATGGTGTCTCATGCCGGCGCCCACGATGCTGACCTTGGCGGCGTTGGTTTCAGATTGGATCTGCATCCTGGGAAAACGGGACCTGAATTTTTCTTCCAGAATCTCTTTCGCTTTCGGCAAGTCTGTTTTTGGGACCGTGAACGAGAGGCTCAAACCTTCCTCTGCATTCGCAGCCCTGGCCTGAACGATCACATCGACAACCACCGTCGACTGGGCCAAAGGAGAAAAAATCTCGTAGGCCAATCCCGGTTGGTCTGACAGATTCGAGACCGTGAGGATGGCATCATTCAGATCCGCTGCGATTCCGCTCACTACGACTTGTTCCATTTTTGGTCCTTCCGCTACCACTCTTGTGCCTTCGATGAGATCAAACGAACTTCGCACGTGCAGTGACACTTTGTACTTCGCCGCGAGTTCTACCGAACGAATCTGCAGCACCTTGGCCCCAAGACCAGCCAATTCCATCATCTCATCATAAGTGATTGTTTTGAGCTTCCTTGCCTTTGAACACAGGCGCGGATCCGTGCTGTAGACCCCATCGACGTCAGTATAAATCTCGCAATCGTCTGCGCCCAAAGCTGCTGCGATCGCCACGGCGCTAGTGTCGCTGCCTCCACGTCCAAGTGTGGTGATGTTGTTTTCAACATCAACGCCCTGAAAGCCTGCGACCACCGGGATCACGCCTTGAGAGATCTCTCGCCTCAAAGCATCGGTATTGATGCCTTGAATCCGAGCCTTCGAGTACACGCTATCGGTTAAAATTCCTAGTTGGTGCGCGAGCAAACCGCGCGCCTTTCCTCCAAGCGAATTGATCGCAAGAGTCACCAACGCAACGCTCACCTGTTCGCCGCTCGCAAGCAACATGTCGTACTCTTTCGACCAAGGTTGAGGGTTGATCTGGGTGGCGAGGTCGACAAGCCGATTCGTTTCACCCGACATCGCAGAAACCACCCCGACCACTTGGTGGCCACGACGTTGGGTATCGATCATCAATTGAGCAACATGGCGGATGCGTTCAATGGAACCCACCGAGGTTCCGCCGAACTTTTGTACGATCAACATGCGAGATGTTTCTCGCACAAAACCGACCTAGTTAAAACCAAAAGTTGACGGATCCCAGGACCGCGCCGACATTCGCTTTCAGTGAAAAGACGTCGAGTTCGCGCCTTCCATTCGGAACGAAGGTCAAACGATTGATCTCGAAGAGATAACCCAGGCTCATGCCGATTCCATCGGTGAGCGCGTGGTCGATCAAGACTCTCCCACCTATATGCCTGCTGTCAGAGGCAGGGCCCGGAGATGCGCGCGTTCCCAAAACCTGCAATGGTGCACCGTAGTGGCCACCAAATTCAAATGCCCACTCCTTGGTGATCCCAATCCTCCACCGAATGCCGAGTTTGAGCCCCAGAGTGTTCGCAGAACTCAGATCCGCGGTATTTCCTATAGGCTTTCTTTGTAAATTGGACCAATAAGTCACCATGGGCCCAGCATAAACGACGGTCTCGCTGTTCATCATTCCACCGTGGCCTGCCGCTCTGATCGCGAAATGAACCCCTCCGCTGGCATGCTGAGCGGCCTTGTCGAAGTCGCCCAGATCAAACTGAGTGCCTTCCGCGATCATTCCAACCCTGCTTCCAAACCAATACTCTAACTGAGCGCCGTACCCACTCTTCTGCTCCACTGAAGCCGCCGTGCTCAAGGTTCGCAGGTTCATTGACGAGTAGTCACTGACTCCGTAGAGGTAAAATGCCCTCAACCGAAACTCAGAGAACGAATGATAGCGTTTTTTAGCGTGCGCAGGCTCTGTCGTTAAGCCGACGCAAAAGACCAAACCCATTATGGCGGTCAAAAGTGAGCGAATACTAGCCCTAGGAAGCGGTACTCCTCGGTTACAACAATATTTCCTAAACAAGCTTTTGGGGTTCATCTTTATTGATATCGGCATTGACTTGAATTTCCTAAGCAGCTAAATCTTCTTCCAAACGAGACCAACATCGACCTATTGGTTTAAGAGACCGGAAAACGGGTCCTGCGGGGTAAATACTGCCTTCGCCCGCCCATTCTGCGCTTGCTATACCGGATAGTTTTAGTTAGATAATACGTCTCACAGAACAATGATTGTCCCTAACCTTTTGATTTTAGGAGTTTACTAAAATGAGCGGCCAAGTGAATGTCCCTCTAGAGCGCGTCCGTAACATCGGAATTTCTGCTCATATCGACTCGGGCAAGACTACCCTTACTGAGCGCATCCTGTTCTACACCAAGAAAATCCATGCGATTCATGAGGTGAAGGGAAAAGACAATGTAGGCGCCACCATGGATTTCATGGACCTTGAACGTGAGAAGGGCATCACGATTCAGTCGGCAGCTACTTACGCCATCTGGAAAGATTTGAACATCAACATCATCGACACTCCTGGCCACGTAGACTTCACCATTGAAGTAGAACGCAGCTTACGCGTACTCGATGGCGCGATCCTTGTGCTTTGCTCAGTGGGCGGAGTTCAGTCTCAGTCCATTACTGTTGACCGGCAAATGAAGCGCTATAAAGTTCCGCGCATTTGTTTTGTCAACAAGATGGATCGCGCTGGCGCCAATCCTTGGAGAGGCATCCAACAATTGCGCGAGAAGCTTGGCCACAACGCTCACGCAATCACCATGCCGGTCGGATATGAAGACAAATTTTCGGGAGTCATTGATCTGGTGGGCATGAAGGCCTATTATTTTGATGGCGACAACGGCGAACATATCCGCGAAGAAGCGATTCCGGGCGAATTGGTAGACGAAGCAAAAAAACGCCGCGAAGAACTTGTCGCCGCCATGGCTGAGTTCGACGACGCATTGGCTGAGAAGTATTTGAATGGCGAAGAAGTGAGCAGTCAAGAACTTCGCCCCGTCATTCGAAAAGCTACCCTTTCGCTGAAGTTCACCCCCGTAATGATGGGCTCTGCGTTCAAGAACAAGGGTGTTCAACTTCTTTTGGATGCGGTGGGTCATTATCTTCCAAACCCTGGAGAAGTCACGAACGAAGCACTTGATCAAGACAACGGCGAAGCAAAAGTCGCTCTTTCAAGCGCGCCGGACAAACCTTTTGTCGGTTTGGCGTTCAAACTTGAAGACGGGCGTTATGGTCAGCTCACCTACATGCGCATCTATCAAGGTACGGTGAGAAAAGGCGACTTCATCTACAATATGGCGAACAAGAAGAAGGTCAAAGTACCTCGCTTGGTGCGCATGCATGCTGATAAAATGGATGACGTTGAATTCGCACGCGCAGGCGACATCGTCGCCATGTTCGGCGTAGAGTGCGCTTCGGGTGACACCTTCACTGACGATAAAGTGCATTACACCATGACCTCAATGCATATCCCGAATGCGGTGATCTCGCTGGCCATCGCGCCGAAAGACAAGGGAGGCCAAGCGAACTTTTCGAAGGCTCTCAACCGCTTCACGAAAGAAGACCCGACCTTCCGCGTTCACCGCGACGAAGAGTCTGGTCAGACCATCATCAGCGGCATGGGTGAACTTCACCTTGAAATTTATTGCGAGCGCATCAAGCGTGAGTACGCTTGCGAAGTAGTCGTCGGCAAACCTCAGGTTGCGTTCCGTGAAACCATCACGACCCGCGGCGACTTCAACTACACTCACAAGAAACAGACCGGTGGCGCAGGTCAATTCGGTAAGGTCGTGGGTTATCTTGAACCGCTTCCAGCGGATGCTGTTGAGCCTTTTGAGTTCGTCAATGACATCGTAGGCGGCTCGATTCCGAGAGAGTACATCCCCGGTTGCGAAAAGGGCTTCATGGAGGCGATCAAACAAGGAACGCTCATTGGCTTCCCGATCGTGGGCGTGCGCGCTGTGATCAATGACGGATCTTATCATGACGTCGACTCGTCTGAACAAGCGTTCAAAACCGCTTCGTTGATGGGCTTTCGCGAAGGCTACAATAAAGCGAATCCCGTCGTACTTGAGCCGATCATGAAACTTGAAGTTCAAGCCCCGGAAGAATTTCAAGGCGCCGTGATGGGACAAGTAAACCAACGCCGCGGCATGATCTTGAACAGCCAGACGCTCGAGAACTACTTCGTGTGCGAAGCGGAAGTTCCGCTCACGGAAATGTTCGGCTATTCGACCGACCTTCGTTCTGCGACCCAAGGCAAGGGCGAGTTCAGCATGGAGTTCTTGAAGTACGCTCCGGTGCCAAGGAACGTCCAAGAGACGATGGTAAAGGCTTTCCAAGAGAAGCGCGCTAAAGAGAATAAGTGATCGGAAAAGTCTTAGGCTTTGTTCGCACCCTTCACAACCGCCGTCCATTGTTTTGGACGGTAGTTGCATTTATCGTCGTCGTGATCACGACGACGATATTGTCTGTGTGGTGGAACGTGCTGCTCGTGCAGAATCACGCGATTCTGCAGCAATTGACTAGAGCCGCCAATGATCCTTCAAGAGCAAATCTTCCCCTTGCGCTTCTGATGATGCTGGGAATCTTGTGTTCGCTCGTGGTGGTGACAGGGCTTGTTTATCTTTTTCTGCGTTTGATTCGCACGGTACAGCTCAATATCGCCCAGAGTCAGTTTATCGCAGCCGTGACCCATGAACTTAGGTCCCCGGTGGCGGGCCTTCAGCTGATGCTAGAGACGATTCGAGACCCGACCACTCCGCCAGAACGCCGGCAAGAGTTTGAGCGCTGCATGTACACGGACCTGCTAAGGTTGCGTGGTCTTGTCGATCAAGTGCTCGATACCGCGAGGCTTGAGAGCATGATCTTAGGAGCGCCAAGGGAAGAGATCGCGCTCTCAACCTTCCTTGAAAAATGCGTGGGAACCTTTGAGCCAAGACTTAAGGCAACCGGCGGGACCATCAAAGTCACCCCATTCCCAAACGACCTTAGGGTGCGCGCAAACCAGGCGCTTCTTGCCACGACCTTGAACAACGTACTCGACAACGCGCTTAAGTATTCAAAAGGGTCACCGGAAGTTTTGATCGATGCCTCGCTGCAAAAGAAAACTGTACTGATTCAAATCAAAGACCATGGTGTTGGCATCCCCAGAAAACAAACAAAGAAAATCTTCCGACGTTTTTATCGTGCTCATGAGAAAGACGTCTTCGTCACCCGTTCGGGCACGGGCTTAGGGCTTTACTACGCGCGCCTTGCCATGCGTGCACAAGGCGGAAGGATCTCTGCCGAGAGCGAGGGCATTGGCCTTGGATCCACCTTTCGCATTGAGGTGCCCAGGGTATGAGCTCACCACGGCCGCGCATCTTACTTATTGAGGATGAAAAGACAATTGCCCTTGGAATTTCCTATAACCTGAAGAAAAACGGATACGACGTTGAACTCGCTGAAGACGGTCAGCAAGGGCTGGGACGAGCGCTCGAAAAAAAGTTTGACCTGATCATCCTTGATGTCATGCTCCCGCGGCTAGACGGCCTGTCGGTTTGCAAAGAGCTTCGGCGGCAAAGAGTTTGGACGCCGATTCTCATGCTGACAGCACGTTCTGAAACGCACGATCGTGTGCAAGGCATCAAGCTTGGTGCCGATGACTACCTTGGAAAACCGTTTTCTTTAGACGAGCTTTTTGTTCGAATTACAGCCCTTTTACGCCGAAGAGAATGGGACTCGTCAGCCAGTACCCGCGTTTCGATCGAGCAAGAGCGTTATGAGTTGGGAGAGGTCTTGTTTGACTCGAATCTTCAAGTGCTTTTCTTCAAAGAAAAACGCGTT
>JBFMCE010000126.1:0-8254 GCA_040754655.1 Bdellovibrionota bacterium
TGGCTTTCGTAAATTGGAGATTCGAGAGGAAAGAAAACCGAGCGCATACAAGGCTCTAACTTTATTCGGATGTTGCCTGATCGGCCTACGGCACCTCAAATGACGTCAATTTTGCAACGCGCTCTTAACTGCTATCCCGAACCAATAGGCTATTATGCCGTCAGCCAAACAAGCCACTTCTTAGACAAAATGAGAATGAGTGGTATTAGCCAAGAAAAAACCACTATCAAGACTGCGTTCAATACATCGGGTCTTGAGGAATTAAAAAGCTTTGGGTTGAAGAGCCACCCATCACCGAAAGAAGACTGATCCTCAAAGACATAAACATCACATGTACTCTGCAATGAGTCGTGAAACGATTTGTCTGAAACCATATCAATAAACATTTTCATCTCGGCATCAGTATAAAACTGTGCAGCTTGTTTTAGCGGTTTACCGTATCGACGAAGATGTTCTTTGGATTGAAACTCTAACGTACAACTTTCAGCACTTCTCTTTATCATCTGATCGTGGATTGTCGCAGTAATCACGAATAACGTGACCAATCCCGCGATCACTTTCGAGAGGACAAGCATAGACAGATGTAGTTTGGATAAAACCCGTTTCGTATGTTCGTTCATGTTATCTTCTAATAATTTGATTGTAACATACATGTAGTTGTCTGCTGCACCAACTACAGCTAATCACTACGAGCCCTTGCAACCAGAGTGATTTTCGATGATTTAGAATGATAATGCCCGAGCGCTACAGAAAGCTTCTCTCGCGTAAGCTTTTGATTTTATTATTTTTGATTATCTGATTTTTTAAAACAAGAACTGCTGAAGTAAATGGCGGGAGTGACGGGACTCGAACCCGCGGCCTCCGCCGTGACAGGGCGGCGTTGTAACCAACTCAACTACACCCCCGCACAATAAGGGCGTTTCTTTTTAATGTCACGATGGCCGAGAGAACACTCTTTTATAGGCTAGAAAGACTCGTGTCAATGCTTCTATTTAGATGCTGTTTCTGGATAAAACGTTGCAAAACCGAGGGAAGAGGCGCCCGGCTGACGCCTGAAATACTGCAGTCAAATATAAAGCTAACCCAGAATAGGGAGCTTGCGTTGGGCATATTCGTCGGTCAAAACCGACTGCATCTGCCCCAAAACCAGCTCATAAAGATAATCGAGGTTCTCTTCTTCGCTAAGTTTGGGGTTCACATGATGACTCAAATCAATTGGGGGCAAGATCTTGAACTTCATCTTCGCAGGCAAAGGAATGAAGGTAGCGACCAGCGCCCAGGGCGCGATCAAGAGCGGAAAAAACGTAAAGATGCCCGTGGTCAAACACCACAAAAAGAACACCGAACGCACCGTCAGAGGCAATCCATGCAGCCGGAACCTCTTTTTCAAGCCTAGAGCTTCAGCCAACGCCTCTCCACGATCGAGAATGATGTAACTCTCGTGAGCCCCGATGCTGACGATGGGAACAATCGGAACCTTGTTCCGCAAAGCGAGTTTCAAGAAACCTTTGCGTCCATAAAAGTCTACCTTCGCACGCTCGCTGTAGGGTCTGAACGATTCTTTCTCTCCGCCTGGATAAACGAGCAAAGAAAACCCTCTCCGCATAGCTTCATCTGCGATTTCCGGATCAGCAGGAATCGCTCCCATGCGAGGCAAAAGCCATTTGAAAAAAGGGTTGTGCAAAACAATCCCATGAGCAAGGCCGAGGGCTTTTCTGGCGTCGCCGTAGCGCTTTCGCCAGGCGTGAAACAGCATTAAGACTTCGAAGGTAAGCAAACCATTGTGGTTACCGACGTAAAGAGCTTTTGTTTCGGGAAAATTCTCCCACCCTTCGATCTCACAACGGAAATAATGATTCCAAAGCCCATCCAAGAAGGGCTCTACCCTTTCGATGAACCTTGAATCAATGCCTCGAAATAAATCATGATCAAACTCACGCTGAGATCCCACTCGGGATGGCCTCCACTCGACTCGACTCACACTTAGAATTCGCGTTGTGGCAGCTCAAGAGGAACTTGTAAATCAGAAAGCGCTTGAGTCACTCGCGACTTCACTTCAGACATTGGCAAACTCGTCGGAGGACGTAAAGGGTCATCATCGCTTGAAAGTGTCGCGAGCGCCTGAGCCTCGGTTGAAGGCGTAAAAGGCAGCCCTCGCCGAGGTTCGAAACTTTCTTGGGCCACGTCTTGTCGTAAAGAAGCGTAACGTTCTTCAACCAAGCTCTTCCACTGAAGCGCGTTTCGCGCCGCTTGCGCCTGCCAATGGTTTTGAAACACAAAACTTAAACTCTCGACTTGCCGTCCCAATGCTGAAGCCAAGGCTTCATACCGCAAGATGAGCTCATCAAGTTCTTGCGCGCTGTAGAAATAGTCGTAGCGCGTGGTTGGGTTTCCTGACCACCAACCTTCTCGGTTACGGCCATGAAAACGCACGAGTACGTGTTTCGAAGTTGATAAGACCAGAGGAGGAACCAGCCCAGGCAACTGAGGCTCATCAACACATACAAAACCAAGGTCATGGGTGGCAAGCCAACGAAAACCAGCTTCGGTCTGCCAGCTGGGATGCCTGAAATCGAGCTGCAACGGAGTTGAGGGCACCTCTAAGGCGACATTGAGCTGTTGAAGATAGTCCCGCGCAGCCGTATCGTTTTTAAACGCATAGGGAAACGACGCAACGAATCCTGAGAACTTTCCGGCGTCCATCAAAGGCTCAAACGCCTTGCGATAATGTTTTGCCAATGCCATTGCCAATCCAATATCAGTCGTGTGGGTGAAAGAATTGTGAAGACGAACAAAGAACTTCAAATCGCCTTTGAGTTGCCCCACCAGCTGCGCGATGCGATCGCGATCCGGCATCTGAGTGACAAACTGGGTGAGCTCGCAGATCCCAAAATTGTTCTCGTAGATATTGAGCTGTCGACGAATCTGAGCTCCGACCGGGTAAAAAACGCCAGACCAGTCTCTATAGCTAAAGCCTACCGTCCCTACCCTAATTTTGCCCATCTTTTAAGCGTAAGGGGGAATCGAAGATTAGACAACTTCAGAGAGGGGAATTTTTTTCCGAGAGCGATGGGCCTCAGTGGATGCGCTTATTGAAACAAAAGAGATGCAAAACGGCGTCGGCGGTCTCTCTTAGCTTCTAGTTGACAGCTCTAATCTGTTCACGCACATCTTTGAGACATGGAACCTCGTAGCCAGATCGTGTTTTACCTCAACGGACGACGACACGAAGTGGGTGCTGATCAAGCAAGGCTCACGCTTTCAGATTATCTGCGTTATGAAAAAGGGCTCATTGGAACGAAGGTCGTCTGCGCCGAAGGCGACTGCGGCGCATGCAGTGTGCTTGGTTATTCTCCGCTGAGAAGGTCGCAAAAACCTCGCGGAACCGCGACGGCGACGCCCCAATACTTCCCGTTCAATTCGTGCATCACCCTGGTGGCGCAGATCGATGGAATGAGCCTCGTGAGTGTGGATGCACTGGCCGAGAAAACAGCACTCAGCCCCGTTCAAAATGCGATGGTGAAGTGTCATGGCAGTCAGTGCGGTTTTTGCACGCCGGGATTCGTAGTGGCGCTTACGGGCCTTGTAGAGCGAAAGCTTTGTTCCCGGCAGGGCAAACCAAAACAGAGCTCAAATCTAGTGGCGAAGATCGCGCCCCAAGAAGCGAAGAATGCTCTGACCGGAAATCTTTGTCGCTGCACGGGTTATCAACCCATCATCGACGCGGCCGTTTCAATCGATCTCAAGGAATGCGATCTGGTGGCCAAGCGTTTCCATTCAGTCGCCCAAGAAAAGGATTTGAGGAAAATACTTTCGACTCCAGTTGCTTTTGAGAGCGAGGCTTTTTCTTTTTTCGCCCCGCTCTCGGCGAGGGAAGCAGCGAGACATGCAAGGTCGCGGCTCCGGAAGAAAGCAAAGAAACAAAAGCCCTATCGGCTTGCCGCCGCAGGCACTGATCTCGGAGTGCAGCGCAACAAAAGAAAAATCATTCTTGAAGACTTGATCAGCCTGCATCTGGTCCGAGAACTTTATGAGATCAAGAAGAAAGGCGCCTCGAGGATTTCGGTCGGCGCCCGCGTGTCACTCTCGGAATTGAGGGCTTACGTCAAAACGGCCATCCCTGAGTTTGCTCGTTTTCTTGATCTATTTGCATCTCCACAGATCAAGAACATCGCCACTCTCGTCGGAAACGTCGCGAACGCCTCACCTATCGCAGACACGCCTCCATTTCTCATGGTCACAAACGCCGCGATCCAACTTGTCGGGCCGGCGGGCGCTAGAGAGGTTCCCATCGACGAGTTTTTCTTAGCCTACCGAAAAACAGCCTTGAAGCCAGATGAATTGATTTCATCGATCGATTTCGAAGTGCCGCCACCAGATCAAAGCCTTGCGCTCTATAAGGTTTCGCAGCGAAAGGACCTCGATATTTCAGCGGTGAATGCCGCCTTCAGAGTTCGCTGGGATGCTCAAACAAACGTGAAGGAGGCGCGGATTGCGATGGGAGGCATAGCGGCCATTCCCTTGCGCCTTCGAAAGACGGAGGACGCGCTCAAAAACATGCAGATCACGCCAAAGACCCTGGCGCTTGCCGCTCGAACCCTTCAATCTGAAATCGCACCCATTTCCGATCTCAGAGGCTCGGCGGAATTTCGGCGTGTTTTGGCCGAGAATCTTTTCCTCCGGTTCTTTGATGAACACGCCAAGGAGGCTAGAAGATGAGTTCCAGCCTCCCTCACGATTCAGCGCTCACTCATGTCACGGGCCAAAGCGAATACGTTGATGACCGGCCTAAGACCTCGAATGAACTGTTCGTGGAAGTTGTTTACAGCACCTATGCTCATGCGAGGATCAAGCGCATCGACCGCGATGCCGCCATGCGAGTACCGACGGTCCAAGGCATTTTCACTGCGAGCGACTTTCACCACAATCTCTGGGGCACGATTTTCCAAGATCAACCCCTGCTTGCCGATGGCGTCGTGAATTATGCGGGCGAAGCGATTGCGGTGGTCGCGGCCGAGAGCCGAGAGGCGGCGCTCAATGCCAGAGACCGAATCAAAGTAGAATACGAAGCATTGCCTGCGATTCTCAGCATTGACCAGGCCAGGGCTGAAAAGTCCTTCATCGGCAACTCCAGGAAGATAGAACGCGGCGGCGTGGAGCAAGCCCTAAGAAAATCGGCCCATCGCCTCGAAGGCAGAATCGCCCTTAAGGGCGCGGATCACTTTTATCTCGAAAGCCAAGCGTCAATTGCTTATCCCAAGGAAGATGGCCAAATCGAAATCCATTGCTCAACGCAACATCCTACGGAAGTCCAACATGTCGTTGCACACTCGCTTGGTCTTTCTTCAAAAGACGTGGTCTGCATCGTCAAAAGAATGGGGGGTGGCTTTGGAGGAAAAGAATCGCAAGCGGTTCCGTTTGCCGCTTACGCCGCGCTCATAGCGCATCGCCTTAAGAGGCCTGCGCGAATCGTCTTGACCAAAGATGATGACATGATCACGACCGGAAAACGCAACCCGTTTGAAAATCTTTATCAAGTCGGATTTGACAAAGAAGGCCGCATCGCCGCCCTCGACGTCGAACTTTTCTCGGATGGAGGCGCTTACGCCGATCTTTCGACCTCAATCATGGAACGAGCAATGCTCCATTGCGACAATGCCTATTTCATCCCGCACATGCGGGTCGTGGGCCAGGTTTGCCGCACTCATTTTCATCCGCATACGGCGTTCCGAGGTTTCGGCGGCCCGAAAGGCGTGGCGACGATCGAGCGAATCATCGAAGAGATCGCGCATTTCTTGGGCAAAGACCCGTTGGACATTCGCAAACTCAATGTCTACTCGCCAGGCCGAGATACCACGCACTATGGTCAAAAAGTCGAAAACAACCACCTGCCGGCTCTTTTCGAGAGACTTGAAAAGGAATCAGGATACCGCGATCTGCGCAGACGGGTCGACAACCACAATCAAAAATATTTAAAAGAGCGCAAGGACGATCACATCAAAGGGCTTTCCCTCACCGCCGTGAAGTTCGGGATTTCATTCACCACCCGGTTTTTAAATCAAGCCAACGCCCTGGTTGTTATTTACCGAGATGGAAGCATCCAGATTTCAACAGGCGCCACTGAGATGGGCCAGGGCGTGAATGCGAGAATTGCCCAGCTGGTCGCGGAGGAGCTCGGGCTTTCACGTGATCACGTGAGGGTCATGCCAACCTCTACGGAGAAAAACGCCAACACGTCCCCCACGGCCGCATCGAGTGGCACCGATCTCAATGGCGCCGCAGCCGTGCTTGCGGCAAGGAAAATCAAATCCCGGCTGAGCCAGCTCGCCCTCTCTCTTCTAAAAATTCCTGAGAAACGTTGGGCAAGGCATACCGCTGCGCTAGGCACTGAACCTGAGATCAAAGTCAACTCCACTTCTGCTTCGGGTTTTGACGACGCCAACCTGGATGCCATTTGGGAAACCGGGCTTGCTACCTACAACGGCATTTGTTTTAGCGACGGAAAGGTTTTCCACGAGAAAGAACCTTCTCATCACCTCACCTTTTCAAGTCTTGTGAATGAGGCCTATCACCATCGCATTTCACTTTCGGACTACGCGCACTTCAAGATCCCGGGACTCACTTTCAATAAGGTCACGGGAGAGGGCAATGCATTCCTTTATTTTACCCAAGGCGTAGCACTTTCTGAGGTCTCGGTTCACGTTCACACGGGCGAAGTGAAGGTGCAGCGGGTTGATATTCTCATGGACTTGGGTCGACCAATCAATGAGGCTTTGGATGTGGGGCAAGTCACTGGCGGGTTCATCCAAGGCATGGGATGGCTCACAACGGAAAATCTTTATTACTCTTCCGCCGGAGCGCTTCTCTCGCACAGTCCGAGCACTTACAAGATTCCCAGCATTCAAGACACGCCCCGGACGTTTCGAGTCGATTTGATTTCAAATCATGAAAACCGCGTCAACTTGCGCGGGACGAAGGCGGTTGGCGAGCCTCCGCTTTTGCTCGCTGTAAGCGTATGGACGGCGATTCATGATGCGCTGAAGCACCTTCCTCATTTTGAGAAAAAGTATCCCAATTTGCGAGCGCCAGCCACCCAGGAAGAGGTCTTGAGAAATATTTATCCCGAGAAATTTGCGTTGTGGGAGGGCATTGGTTTGGGTGCAACGCAAAGGCTATCCTCGCGACGGTAGCTATATCTGGTGGCGGCACGCTCTAGCAGCACGCCAAAAACAAAAGTTCGTAAACTGGCCTCGTCTCTTGAGTGATAGCGAAAATTTCTGCAAAAGCGCACAAACTTACCCGCATACTCGTCTCAACGTGTCAGAAAACTCGGGGGTATTTGGAAAGCTATCAACTTCGCTGGCGCGCACAGAGTCCAGAAAAGCCCTTAAGCAGTTCTCATCGGGCATGCTTCCAACAAAAAGCACTAGAGTCATCGCATAATACTAAATAGTTGACCAAATATTACTTATTGAGTAGTGAACAACACACTATGAAGTTCAGCAAAAACCATATCAATCTCTTCCTATTCGTGATGGCCTGTATTCCGACAACTATTACCATCGCAGCCGAAGAAGATGCTTCAAATGATCCAAAAGCGCGATGTGAACGATCGCTTGCCGGATTTGGAAGCCGGGACTTTGCCTGGGGAGCCTGGAACGATATCGTTAGGCTTTTTACGGACAATAGACTCAGCGTAAAAGATACGAAGGATGAACCCTTTGTGGATAGTCCCCGACTTGATGGCCGGCCGGGAGAATGGTTAACTCTTCATCCTGAGCATCGAACCAGCATCACTGAGCTAGCCGGATTTGCGGTTTCATCTCGGGTTTACTGGCTTATAAGAAACCAGCAAGTGTCTCAGTATATTCATGCGACTGTTGCCTATTACCGTCCTTTAGCGCGAGCTAAAGAAAAACTTGCTGACCATATTTCAAGGGGCGGACGAATCACAGCGGAATACCTGAAACTTGAAATTGATCCGCTGTTTACCTCGTTTTCGAAATGGGACCCGGATGAACGCCCCCCAAGCAGATAATCTTTTATCTTGAAGAGGTCGTCCTTCGCGGTTTTGCCAATTTCTGATACTGCGCAAGACCATCATCCCTTTGATAGCCAGAGGCCCGGCCGCTACCCTCACCGTTACGCACTACCCAAACTCTTCGATCCGACAGAGCCCTCAAATGAATCCAAAATACTCGTCTTTATTTATTTAGATTTCTCGGCGCGCGCCGCCGAGCTCGGGGCAGCCGCA
>JBFMCE010000127.1:0-8029 GCA_040754655.1 Bdellovibrionota bacterium
ACAAGATCAGAAGATTGAAAAGGATATGGAACAAGTCTGCGTGCATGAAGATGTAGGTGAAGAGCTGCCACAGTTTGAATTGCTCAAAGACGTCTGCTGGAACGAGTGCAAAGGTTTCTAAGATATGAGTGCCGAGAAATCGATCTCCCACCAATTGAATGAGAAAAGCCGCTATGTTTATAATGAGCAACCACCGAACGACGGGAGTTGTTCGAATTGCAGGCATGGATTTTTTACACTCTCTGTCTAAGGCCTGACAAAATTTCTAACTTTCTTGCCAAGCATAAGAAACTCTTAAATATTTTAACTCTTTTTCAGCAGTAAATCGTTATTCTTCAATGAACTGATCATTTTCCCTACAGGACTGGGACTTCTTTTCCTAAATTCTAAAGGTTCTCACTACTTGTACAATCTCAAAGCTCTCGAGAAATGGCATCCCGAAAACTTTTTCCTAAACCCTTGAAATAAGGCGCGTTTTTTTATCGCGACACACAAACCAACATCTGCTCAAATCTCTTCTCACAAAAAACCAAGCGATTCTCGGCCGCTAGACGCGCATTGGCAAAGCCCTTGCAGATGGCAAAACGATTACATTTAACCCTATAAGGAACTCACGTGCGGCGCAAACCTGCCTCAAAAAAGAAGACGACCCTTCGTTCCCTTCGCGCGAAGAAGAAGTCGGCCTTAAAAAACCGGCGAAAACATTCCCGGCATCTCATGCGCAAGCTCTGGGTCACAGAAAAAACTGGCGATTTTTTGTTCCATCTTCAGGCCCTGGATATCAGTGAAGGCGGAATTTTCTTAAAGAAACGCCTTAAAACCACGACCTCGACTTCGGAACTCACTCTTCACTTAGGCAAGCGCTGGGGATCGATTACGGTTCAGGCCCGCCCGATTTACGACAGACTCACGAAAGCACACTACGGAACCGCGTATGTTTTTGTCGGGTTCCCAAAAGAACAATCACCGTCACTTCGAAGCTTTTTCAGAAATCTCAATCAAAACACCGCCCGTTGATTCGGGATGGATGAAGTTCACACGTGTTTTGTGAGCACCAGGCTGAGGCTCTGCATAGACCAAACGCACTCCGCGCGCACGCAAGTCCGCTGAAAGCGCATCCAGGTTCGTGACAAGAAAAGAGAGATGATGAATGCCAGGCCCTTTCTTTTCCAGGAACTTGGCTACCGTGCTCTTGTTATCGACTACCTCTAGAATCTCAACAGAGGGTTCGCTCTTGGAAGGTTTGATGAAATGCGTCCGTATGCCTTGCGATGCCACAAGCTCGTCACCGCAGTCCTCAAGTCCCAACCACAATAAAAGTTGTTTGAGTTTTTGAGGCTCACGCGTCGCAACTGCCGCGTGATCCAACGTGACAGTCCAGGGCTTCTTTGTCGCGTCTGACATGACTCACCTCTTGAGATCTAGAGTCATAACTAAAATCTAAGATCGAAGCAGCCCTAAAATGCGCTTGTTTAGAAACTCGAACTTCCACCCGAGTTCTGCGGCCCCACCGGATTCACTGGCGCTCCCGGTTGCTGGTAAGAGTAAGGCTGCGGAGCATTGTAACTCGATTGATAGTAAGACGAGCCTTGGTTGTAGCCATACGGCATTGGATGAGGGCCGAAGCCTCCGCTGCGTTGCGACGACATCAGCTGATAGTAACGAATCTGCAGATCGTTCATCTGTTGTTGAAGCGCGCTATACTCTCGCGAGTAGTACTGTTGCTGTTGCATTTGCGAGTAGTACTGCTGCATCTGCTGATGATAATACTGCTGGCTCATGCCCCAGCTTCCATTCATCCCAGGATTAAACTGACCTCCTGCACCTGGCCACCAACCGCCCCCTGGAAGGCTGCCCGGAAATCCGCCCGCACTCACGGGGATGGGAGGCATATATCCTGTTCCGCCAGCCGGAGGAAATCCGCCCGGACCTGGGAAACCAGGCATTGGCATGAATGGTACATTTCCAACGATTCCACCGCCAGGAAAACCGGGTGGAAATGGCATTCCTGGACCGGGAAACATTCCGGGACCAGGGAACATGCCGGGGCCACCTGGAAACATCCCTGGGCCACCCGGGAACATTCCGGGACCTGGATAAATCTGTGGTCCTACGGTCAAACCCGGTACCATGCCGGGCACCATCCCAGGAACCATAGCGGGTACCATTCCGGGAACCATGCCTGGAACAAGACCAGGTTGAATGCCTAAACCAATTTGAGCGTTCAGCCCCATCTGAGGGCCGAAGGGGCTTCCCCAGAAGGGCGACATGCCTTGACTAAAGATGGATGGAGTACCTGTCATTCCCGGCAAGAAAAGCGGCATCGAGGCATAAGGAGATGCCATTACAGAGCCATTGACTCCCGGAAAAATTCCGCCATACGGAAACAATCCTGGAATTCCGGCGCCCACTCCGCCTGTGATTGCAAGACCACCGAGACCGCCTAAACCACCAAGGCCTCCTAAGCCTCCTAAACCACCCAAGCCACCAATTCCACCAATGGCTCCGATTCCTCCAAAAGCACCTACTCCACCGAGACCACCTAAGCCTCCAAGACCTCCCAGGCCGCCAATTCCACCAATGGCTCCGATTCCTCCAAAAGCACCTACTCCACCGAGACCGCCTAAACCACCAAGGCCTCCATAAATTGCAGGGTTCATCGGATATCCCGGAGGATAAAAACTTGGTGGGTACATTCCATAAGGAATTCCACCCATGCTCGCACCGCCGAGGCCTCCTAAACCGCCAAGGCCTCCCATGGCTCCAATTCCGCCGATCGCGCCAATTCCACCAAAAGCGCCGATCCCTCCAAAAGCGCCTGCTCCTCCAAGACCACCAAGGGCGCCGAGGCCTCCGTTGAGTCCGCCATACATCGAGTAAAGAAATGGATTCGCTCCGCCATACATCGAAGCGCCAAATGCGCCGCCGTAGGGACTCGGTTCAACGAAAGGGATTCCAAGTGCGGTCGCTTGGTTCACATAGTTCTGATAGCTGGAAGCATAGTTGTCTGAATAAGCCTTAGCCGTGCGATAAGAAAGATAGCTATTAAGCCCGCCCAAAAGAATGCCACCACCCACGCTCACGCCCATCATGACCTTTTCAAAAGTTCCAGGTTCACGCTGGCGAGGCACTAGATTCAAGCGCTCAAGAACCGCAAGATTCTGTTCATTGCGGATTTCTTCCTGGCAGTTTTCGCAGTTTTCATCGAGCTTCGCATACTCGCGTTCAAGATCTTTTTTTCTTTGTTTTTGATAATCGATTTCTTCTTCCGCGTCGGTTACGCAAGCTTCTAAGTCAAGAATGTCCAATTCGCGCTCAACATCAGGACAACGAGCGGCGATCGACTTTTGATTGGCTGGCAATTTCTCCCAACACGACTCGTTTTCCCAGGCGCTGATGCAGCTGTTTTCACGCGTTGAAAGATCAACATAACTCTCGCCATCTTGATCCGAGGTCAACTTTACGCGCGCATTGTCGACAATCTTCACATTGCAATAATTGGCGATCCCGTCGCTGCAACGGTGGCATGCAGCTGTATTTCGATCCGAAGCTTTTTTGAAATCTCTACCGCCACGACGGCTTCGAGAAGAGTGACTGCGTGCATTGAGCGAACCATGGTTCACCTGGTTCAGCTTTTTCTCGCAGTTTCGCTTGATGTTCGTCATGTCTTCGATATTAGTGTTTACCTCGTCAATCTCAGCTTGTTTGGACTTTAAGTCTGAAGCGCTCACGGCAAACGCCGGAGCCGCTGGTATTAACGCTTGAGCGATGACAAGATAATATAGAATGAACTTTTTCATAACCGAAGGGTCTCCTTCCCCTCTTCTCGAAGAGTTCTCTCTTCTTCTTCCATAAATCGGTACAGTAAGGCAGACACATGAGCCGCGATATCAATTATTTCACCTATTGCGCTCTACTCGCAAGCTTCGCAATGAGACTGATGACCTAAAACATAGGCATTTACTTGCCACCTGACAAAATTTGCCTAGCGAACTTAGAGTCTCTTGGTAGATTTGAAGCAAATGCAACTCTTCTCAAGACTCTCGACTCCGAACCATCCTCTCGCGCTTCTTTCCCGCGATCGAAGCGCGGTCATCGATGAAGTAACCCATCGCATGAGCCTGAAAATGGATACGGACAAGCTTGAGCAACTCGTCTCGGACAGTCTTTTTTGGGAAAGGAAACGGCTTGAAAAAGGCCATGACCCCATTCGTGACGCAGTAGATCAGTTCTTCTGGAAGGATGTGGCAAACCAGGTCTTCAAGACAAATGAGAACCAAAGAGAAAACCTGCAGTTCCTTTACAAACAAATTATTCGGCATCACGCTGATGAGATTGCGGGAAACTTCAATCCCAGAGTTTACAAGCTCGCAACCGCAGCGGTGCCTCGCGGGCTCGGTTGGCTTCTTCAGGCTCTCTCGTGGAAGAGCTTCCAAAATCTTTTCGCGGAAAAAATTGATCTTCGGCGTAAAGTTCATCTTCACGGCCAGATAGAGCAAATTCGCGCCCTTTCGCAAAAGGGCACGGTCATTTTGGCTCCCACACACTTTAGCAACTTGGATTCGGTTCTCATTGGTTGGGCGCTCTATGAAATTGGACTGCCCCCGTTCTGCTACGGCGCTGGTTTAAATCTGTTTTCAAATCCTGTGTTCGGCTATTTCATGAATAATTTAGGGGCTTATAAAGTCGACCGCCGAAAAAAACACGCTCTTTATAAAGAAACTTTGAAGACCTACTCCACGCTCATCCTCGAACGTGGATGTCACAGTCTTTTTTTCCCAGGCGGAGGACGCTCTCGCTCAGGGGCGCTTGAGAACAAAGTGAAGCTGGGCCTGCTTGGAACGGCCGTGGATGCATACGTCGAAAATCTACTGAAAAACAAGCCCAACCCCAAAGTCTATATCGTCCCCTGCGTGATTTCCTACCACTTCGTGCTTGAGGCAGCGACGTTGATCGATGACTTTCTGACTGAGCAAGGAAAGAGTCGCTACATCATTGAAGACGATGAGTCGTCTGAGCCTAAGATCGTGGCCCAGTTCCTGTACAAGTTCTTCCGCGCCAGCTCGACCATCTACCTCAACTTCGGAACGGCACTTGATCCCTTTGGAAATCTCGTCGACCCCGAAGGAGAAAGCATCGGTCCTCAAGGTCAGCGCATCGAAACGCTCTCATTTGTAAAGTCACGCGGAGAGATCTGCCATAACCCACAACGTGATGACGAGTACACGAAGCTTTTGGGGGAACGGCTGGTAACGCGTTACCATCGTGAAAACATCGTGCTCACCAGCCACTTCATTGCGTACGCCTACTTTGAGTATCTGAGACGCAAATATGCCGCAAAAGACGTCTTTCGACTCTTCAAACTTTCTGAAGACGAAACTACGACCTCTCTCCAAGAGTTCACTCAGTATGCGATGCCGCTTCTAGATCGGCTGCATCAACTTTATGAAAGGGGCGCGCTCTTATTAGAGCCGGCGCTCAGGTCGCATGAATTTAAAAACGTCCTCGAAAGTGCCCAACGGAACATGGGCGTCTATCACACGGCGCGTCCATTGAAGCTCTCAGGTGAGGTTGGGCAGGAAAAGCTTTCTTGCGAGGACATGAAACTCTTGTTCTATTATCACAATAGAATGGAAGGATACGAGCTTGCGCCTCACGCCAGATAACCTGCTCTCAAAACCGTTCAAATGAATCTCTCGAAAAACACTTCCGCAGAGTCGGTTGGGATTTTAGGTGCTGGAAACTGGGGAACAGTACTTGCGCTGCTTGCATCGAAACAATCACCCAAAGTCTATTTGTATGACCGAGACGCCTCTCGAGTAGAGGAAATGGGCCGATTGCGTGAGAACAGGCGCTACTTACCCGGAGTCACACTGCCGGAAGCAATTGAATTCACCAGTGATTTGAGCCAGGTATTTTCGAATTGTAATCTTGTCTTGCCCGTCGTTCCCTCGAGCGCGTTTCGAACGTTAGCAAAACAATACGCGCCTTTTACGCGAGGGGATCATCTTCTTGTTCATGGCACAAAAGGGCTCGAACCCATTACCCATAAACGCATGAGCGAAATTCTCACAGAAGAAACCTGTTGCTTGAGAGTCGGCGCTCTTTCGGGCCCTAACCTTGCACTTGAACTTGCTCAGGCCCAACCTGGCGCAACGGTTGTTTCGAGTCGTTTTGATGAGGTGATCGAAGCCACCCAAGCCATTTTCTCATCAACAGCTTTGCGTGTTTATGGAAACCACGATCTTGTTGGGGTGGAATGGGCTGGGGCGCTTAAGAACATTTTAGCGATTGCAGCCGGAATGCTCAACGAACTCAAGTTGGGCCAGAATGCGCTTGCCATGGTGCTTACGAGAGGAATTGCGGAAATCAGTAGACTTATCTCGGCCATGGGAGCCCACTCTTCCACGCTCCTTGGGCTTGCAGGCATCGGTGACATTATCGCCACATGCACAAGCCCGTTAAGTCGAAATTTCCGTGCCGGACAGATGCTTGCGCAAGGCAAGACTCGTCAAGAGATTGAACAGGCGCTTGCCATGACTATCGAGGGTCTGAATACGATTTCGGTCGCGATGGAATTGGCTGCCCAAAAGAGACTCGATATGCCGATCACAACTGCTCTCTGGCATATCGCCTTTAACCAGAAACCTGTCATCGACGCAATACGCGAGCTCATGGAGAGACCCTCTACCTTTGAGTTCACTTTCCAATGAAAAAAGAGAAACTTGGCTTTAGCGTCGTTTGCTTTGCCGTTTTGCGTCTG
This sequence comes from Bdellovibrionota bacterium, assembly GCA_040754655.1. GTDB lineage: Bacteria > Bdellovibrionota > UBA1018 > UBA1018 > UBA923 > JBFMCE01. The sequence continues at coordinate 6,764 of JBFMCE010000127.1, forward strand.
CGCGCTTACGATTACGAGCCTTCATTTTAGCTTGGCCTTTGCGGTTCTTCATCTTTTGAGTACTGCGTTTTCTTCCTCTTCCCATGATCTCCTCTTTCTTGAATTGAGTTGTGTAATATGGATGTAGATAAATGCATTTTGATCTCACAAAATTCAAGCGAATTGTCATTTTAAGTACCGCTGGCGTTCCCGTGGAGTCTAACTGAAAAACAGATCAATAGATTTTGCGAATTGAGAATTCTCCAGTAGCTCGGCCTGCAACAGAGAGATGAGATTTTGAAATTGAACTTAGGGCTTCTTTCTGCGTAGCAGCACAAAAATTCTTACCTGTCTTCTAACGCAATACGTCAGGGCGAGCGGCAAATTACCCAGTGCGTCCTGGTCGAAGTCAACAAAGTATGTTAACTACTAGAAGAGTTCTTGCCCTCGTTTTCTTAAGCTTTAAGTTCTTTGTTCTTATTTTTTACGAAAATTTAATATTTTACTGTTGATCTAGGCTCAAAAGCACAGAGGTTTGGAGGGTCAAATGTACAAAGTAGGAGATCAAGTGTCCTATGGACTCCACGGGAAGTGCATTGTTACTGGTATTGAAACCAAAGAACTTTCAACGGGCCCGGTTAGCTTTTATCAAATCCGATCTATAAAGAATCCAATTACGGCAAAAAATCCAAACAGAAAAGACCCCGCGATCTTAGTGCCTGTGGAAAATGCAGAACAAAAGGGTCTGCGAGCTCCGATGACCAAACAAGAAGCGGAAATGACTCTTAAGCTTTTGGCAGAGCCCGATTATCATTTTGATTTCAATGAAACTTGGGTTTCTAAACAAAAGACGCTGGAAGAAGTAATCCGAAAAGAAGGCGCTGTTGGATTGACTAAGGTAGTGGGACATCTCTATGTCATGATCAAACGCGATGCCGTACCGCCCAGCAACGTCATTCGTTTTTATGAGAACGTTTATCGAATTTTTATTCGCGAGCTTTCAGAATCAATGGAAGTTGCGACAAAAGATTTAGAGCCAATATTGGCTCGCGCGCTTCGAGCAAAACTTGCTCTGGATCATTAAACTAAAACTCATCTGTAAATAAACAATTACTGATAAAAAAGAAAAGCCTGCAGAGACTCGTTGAAGTTCCTGCAGGCTTTTTTAAGGGATGGGGCATCGAGCTAGCTTTGCACAAGATCACTCTTGCACTAGGTTTGCCGCAGGCGGGCTTAACTGCTGAGTTCGGAATGGGATCAGGTGTAACCCCGCCGCCATAGACACCC
>JBFMCE010000128.1:0-7808 GCA_040754655.1 Bdellovibrionota bacterium
CTTGTGGATGATTGGCTCTGAGCTGGAAGGCCAGTGGGGGACGCGGTTTTTCTTAAAATATTTCTTTATCTGTGGCGTTTCGGCCGGTCTGTTTTATATGGCCGTGCAAGCCTTTTTCATCGGAACTCCAGCGAACCACATTCCGATGGTTGGATCTTCAGGCGCCGTTTACGGACTGCTCGTGGCGTACGGCATCATCTACTCTGAGCGCGTGATGCTCTTCATGATGGTTTTTCCCATGAAGGCCAAGCATTTCGTGATGGTCCTAGCGGCAATTGAATTCATCTCAACGGTATTTTACACGAGGTCAGGAATTGCCAATGCAGCTCATCTCGGCGGCATGCTCGTGGGTTTTTGCTACCTCTTTCTTAATGCATGGCTGCGCATCAAAGCGAAACAGCGTCGTTCCGGTCGTAAAACAAAGATTCGAAAATCTCACCTGCGCCTTGTCGTTAACAACGAGGTACTGAGTGAATTCGAAACGGACGACGATGAAGAAGAGGGCGGCGGCCCCGGAAGCCCCACATTTCATTGAGCTCAGCTTGACTCTCAAAGTGTCTTAGACTAAACACGGGAAACTATGGCACTTTTATCAGAAGCGATTCATGAAAAAGAATTTGATACTCGTATGGTCCAACGTGGCTTGAGCAAAGGTCAGCTTTTGCAAGACGATTTGGACAAGCATTTGAAACGTCTGACAGACGACGGCGAGAATGCGGACTATCTCAATCTCGAGACTATTCTAGAAGGAATTGGTGGCAAGTCGGGTTTGCGCGACTAGTTGCCAATCATCGGTATGACTGAAAATCTCATTATTCTGGGAACCGGCCCTGCTGGTTTAACCGCGGCAATTTACGCTGCAAGGGCGAATCTTCGTCCACTTGTTGTCGAAGGGCTTCAGTCCGGCGGTCAGCTCACGATCACAAGTGACGTTGAGAATTATCCTGGGTTTCCCAAAGGAATTTTGGGACCAGAACTCATGGTGAACTTTCGGCAGCAAGCCGAGCGTTTTGGTGCCCGGTTCATCATGGGCGAAGTAACGAGCGTTGATTTTAGCGAGCGGCCTCTAAAGCTCAGCACTGAAAAGGAAACCTTCCTCGCAGACGCGGTGATTCTTTCTACCGGGGCTTCCGCTAATCTCCTTGGGCTTCCCAATGAGTGGCGACTCATGGGCAAAGGGGTTTCGACCTGCGCAACCTGTGACGGTTTTTTCTTTCGCGGCATGGAGATCGCCGTAGTGGGTGGCGGAGATTCCGCATGTGAAGAGGCAAATTTTTTGACCAAGTTCGCCTCAAAGGTGACTCTCATCCATCGACGCGATCATTTGCGGGCGAGCAAGATCATGCAAGATCGGGTTTTGAAGAATCCAAAGATTGTACCCATGTGGGATTCTGTTGTTGAAGACGTCTTGGGGGAAAATGAAGTCACCGGGGTAAGGGTGAAGAACATCAGAACGGGAAGGGTCAGCGAACTTCCTGTCGCCGGTCTTTTCGTTGCCATTGGCCACTCGCCCAACACAAAAATCTTCAAGAGCCAGCTCGAAATGGATCAGACTGGATACATCTTGACCCGAGACGGCACGAGAACGAATGTTCCTGGCGTTTTCGCTGCAGGCGATGTGCAAGATCATGTTTATAGACAAGCCATCACAGCTGCGGGCACGGGCTGCATGGCGGCTATCGACGCGGAACGTTATCTTGAAAGTTTGCACCGATGAGCTTAAAGATGAACGATTCGGATAGGCCCGGAATTCCGGATTGGAATGAGCAGATCGAAGTCCGCTTCGAGAAAACCAAGCGTATGCAGGCGGCAGGCATAAACCCTTTTAGGAATGGCCTGGCTCCAAACAACTCTACCGCAGAAATCCACCGGAAGTTCAGTGAGGTTTCTAAAGAACAACTGGAATCCGAGAACAACCTCGTGTCAGTCGCAGGCCGTGTCATGGCAATTCGCGACTTTGGAAAAGGCGGCTTTGTGCGCCTCCAAGATGGGAAAGGGTTGATCCAGCTTTTCCTCTCAAAAGACGTTTTAGGCGAGGGTTACGAGACCTACAAGCAGTATACGGATTTGGGCGATATTCTCTATGCCGAAGGCAAAGTGTTTCGCACGAGAACAAATGAACTTTCTGTGCAAGTCACGCGGCTTGAGTTTTTAACGAAAGCGCTTCGTCCGCTTCCAGAGAAGTTTCACGGCATTTCAGACATCGAATTGCGGTACAGGCACCGCTCAGTCGATTTGGTGATGAATGAGCATGTGCGAAAAGCTTTTTTGGCTCGCTCAAAGATCATCTCGACCATTCGAAGGTTTTTTGACGGGCGTGGTTTTTTAGAAGTCGATACTCCGATGTTGCACCCCATTGCTGGGGGCGCCGCCGCCAAACCTTTCAAGACCCACCACAATGCGCTCGATATGGAGTTGTTTCTTCGGATCGCCCCGGAGCTTCACCTTAAGCGCCTGGTGGTAGGTGGATTTGAGCGCGTTTACGAGATGAACCGCTTGTTTCGAAATGAAGGGATTAGCACAAAACATAATCCTGAGTTCACCAGCATCGAGTTTTATTGGGCTTATGCAACCTATGAAAACCTCATGGATCTCACGGAGGAGCTTTTTCAACATCTCGCAAAAGAGGTGGTTGGCGACCTGAAGTTCAGTTATCAAGGCACCGAAATCGATTTCTCGGGACGTTGGCAAAGGCTTTCTGTCGAAGACGCAGTGGCAAAATACTCTGGCTTCAAAGAGAAAACCAAGATGCGTGACCGAAAGGCGCTTGAAACCTATTTAAAGTCGAAGCACATTGCGTTTGATCCAAAATGCGCTACGGGCGCGCTATTAATGGCGATATTTGATGCAGAGGTCGAATCGCATCTCATACAACCTACCTTTATCATCCATTATCCGACCGATGTTTCCCCGCTGGCAAGGCGCAATGAGAAAGATCCAGCGATTACGGACAGGTTTGAACTCTACATCTACGCACGTGAGATGGCCAATGCGTTTTCTGAGCTGAACGATCCCATCGATCAGCGCGCGAGGTTTGAGGTTCAGGCCAATGCTAAGGCGGCTGGCGATGAAGAGGCATGCGATATCGACGAAGACTTTTTGACGGCACTTGAGCACGCGATGCCCCCGACGGCGGGAGAAGGAATCGGGATCGATCGACTTGTGATGCTATTGACCGATAGCGCAAGCATTCGAGATGTGATTTTATTTCCGCACATGCGTCCGATCAAGACAGAGGCAGACAAAGCGTGAGCTTGGTTCGCAGAATTGCGAAACGTTTTCTCCTAGACCGCCATTCCGCGACAGACCCGGTAGGCAAGGGTTTTGTTTCTTTTATCGCGGTGATTTCAATCTCAGGGCTTTCGCTAGGTGTAACAGCTCTTTTAGTAGTAACTAGCGTGATGAATGGGTTTGAGCGCCAGTTGAAATCAGTTCTCACCTCGTTTCATGGGCACATCATTTTATTTTCAAGAGGAGAGCCTGTAGCCGAGCCCGAGCAATATCTAGAGGAAATTCCCAAGAACTTTCCTGAAGTCACGGCGATCTCTCCCTATATCTTCGCCGAAGTGATGTTGAGTTCGGCCAAAGGGGTGGCGGGCACGGTGATAGAGGGGGTTCACAGGCCCACTCTTGGCCAGGTGAGCCGTATTGAGGAGAAGTTGGTTGAGGGCAGGCTTCCAGACCGAACTTCAAATGAGTTGAATCCAGAGATCGCTTTAAGCGCAGAGATTGCAAGGAAGCTCCGTGTGAGAGTAGGCGACAGTGTCGTTCTCACCGTTCCGTTCGCGAAGAATAACGAGTCTCCATTGGTTCGCAAGCTCGCCGTCGTTGGCATTGTGCGTTTGGGCATGTACGACTACGACAATAAATACGCGCTCATGGAAATCTCTGATTTTCAAAAAGTGCTGGAAATGCCAGGCAAGGTGAATGCATTCAAACTTCTAACCAAGGACCCGGCCAGGAGCTTGGCAACCACTGAAGCCTTGAATGACAAGTACGTGTATCCGCTGCGCGCAAGGGATTGGTCGAGTTTGAATCGTAATTTGTTCTATGCCATCCGCCTTGAGAAAGTCGTGATCTCGATCATCTTGATGGCCATCGTTTTAGTCGCGAGTTTTAACGTGATCAGCACAATCATGATGATGGTTCACGACAAGAAACGGCAAATTTCAATGTTAAAAGCGTTGGGGTTCAGCAAGCGCTCAACGTTTTATGTTTTTCTCACGATCGGAAGCGTGATGTCGTTCCTGGGTGTCGTGCTTGGTTTAGGGCTTGGGCGGGCTTTGTGCGCCCTGGTCGCGTGGAAATCGATCATTGATTTGCCCGCGGATATTTATATGCTTTCGCGACTGCCCATAGAAATTCGTCCTTTTGAGTGGGCTCTCATTTGTTTTCTCACCATCGCTCTTGCAGTTGCCTCAACCTTGTGGCCAAGTTATCGAGTCAGTCGTGAATCGCCGATTGAGGGGCTCAGGTATGAGTGACATTTTGCTGCAAGCGAAGGGCATCCAAAAATCATTTAAAAAAGGAAAACTACTCATTCCTGTCTTGCGCGACGTTGATTTTGCGGTAGCGAAAGGGGAAACAGTAGCGATCGTTGGTGCATCCGGGGCTGGAAAGAGCACCCTTTTGCATATTTTGGGTACGCTGGATGAGCCTTCCTCGGGTAAAGTGTTTTTTTCTGGAAGAGATGTTTTTTCAGGCTCTGAAGAGGCGCGTTGTGAATTTCGCAACAGACACTTGGGTTTTGTATTTCAGTTTCATTATTTGCTTCCTGAATTTACTGCACTTGAAAATGTGATGATGCCAGGTTTAATTGCCGGAAGAGACGAAAAATACCTGAAGGCCGGGGCGGAAGAACTGCTGAGCGAGGTGGGATTAGCTCACCGATTAAACCATCGACCCGGAGAACTTTCAGGAGGAGAAAGCCAGAGAGTGGCCGTTGCCCGTGCTTTGTTGATGAAACCTGACGTGATTCTGGGAGATGAATTGACGGGAAACCTCGATAGTGAGAACAGTTCAAACTTGATTTCCTTGCTTTTAGAGCTGAATCGGAAGCGCGGAGTAAGTTTAGTAATTGTGACCCATGATGTAAGTTTGGCTCGGCGGATGTCGCGAGTGGTCGAAATTCGTGACGGTCGTCTTGTAGTTTAGCTTATGCTGCAAGCAAAGGTTGACGAAGGTTTTTTGCAAAAATATAACGGAACTCTGCCGTTTAAAGAAGGTGACCTTGTTACAAGTTTTGCGGGACTTTGCCCGAACAACTAGCATCAATCTACTGCTCGCAACTCTTGTTGTAGCGTGGGGATCTGGCTCGACTTCTGCCTCCGAAGGTTTTCGCATCGCGCTGAGCGATCTTCAAGGAGCTCAAGGTCCTGGCGCGCCTAAAGATGATTTGGGTTCGATCAAAGAAATCCGCGTCGAAGGCAATAAAAAAATCGAGAGGGATGCGATCCTTGCGAAGATCAAATCAAAGATTGGCGACCAAGCCAATCGGCAGACGATCGCAGACGACATCCGCGCGGTTCATAGCTTGGGGTACTTCAACGATATCACGGTCGATTACGAGGCGGGGGTTCTGAAGTTCATCGTGAAAGAGCGTCCCACCATCGTGAAGATTGACTTCGAGGGCAATGACCAGATTTCAAGTTCTGATCTTAAAGAGGTGATCAAGCTCAAGGAATATTCGATCTTAGATATCAATAAAGTTAAAGAAGACATTGCGTTGATTCAGAAGCATTACGAAGACAAAGGGTTCTATCTGGCGAGAGTCTCTTATGAAGAACGCACGACGGCCAATCCTGATGAAGTCGAGTTGATCTATAAAGTCAGTGATTTTGATAAAGTTCGGATTAAGGAAATCAAATTCATCAATGCGAAACGGTTTGATGAGGAGAAGCTCAAGAGCATTTTAAGGAATACGAAGGAAGGAAACTTCTTTTCGTGGATTTCGGGGTCGGGAAATTTTAGAGACACCGCATTTAAACAAGACCTCCAAGTCCTGACGTATTTTTACCTGAATGAGGGGTACGTCAAGTTTCGCTATGAGAACCCTGTCGTGACGGTTAGTGACGATAAGCGTTGGCTCTTCATCTCGATCTATGTTGAAGAGGGTGAGCGGTACAATGTTGGCGAAATTGACTTCGGTGGCGATCTTTTGTTTGAAAAAGAGGAACTTCACCGAGCCGCTGAGATGGATACGGGGCAGGTTTTTTCGATTCAGAAGCGCAATGACGATATTCAACGCCTGACAGAGAAGTATCAGGATTTAGGTTACGCTTTTGTAAACGTCATCCCGAAAATGAACATCAATGACGAGACTCGAATTGTTGATATTCGGTACGATTTCGAGAAGGGAAACCTGGTTCATTTTGGAGAAGTCAACGTCATTGGAAATTCGAAAACCAGGGATAAAGTGATCCGCCGTGAGCTGAGGGTGCGAGAAGGCGAGCTTTATCACGGCACGCGGCTGCGCCAGAGCAGAGAGCGCGTGGAACGGTTAGGTTTTTTTGCGCCCGGTGAAGTTGTATTCAATCAAGTCACCCGCAAAGACAAGAAGGACGTAGTTGACCTTGAGATCTCGGTGAAAGAGAGATCCACGGGCACTGTTACAGTGGGAATGGGTTATGGAAGCATCCAGAAGTTCTTCCTCACCGGCCAGGTTGCTGAGATCAACCTTTTTGGTCGAGGGCAATCCTTAAGTCTTTCGGGCCAATATGCTGCAGATAAACGTTCGCGCAGCTTGAGCCTTGGGTTCACTGAACCTTATTTCCTCGATACTCTGTGGAGCGCGGGATTTGATATCTTCCTCGTAAGTTTTCCAATTCCAGGCAGGTATTTGCAATTTAAACGCGGCTTTGATTTGAAGTTCGGCCACCCCATTCAAGACGACCTCAATGCTTATGTGACGTATAAGTTTGAAAACTTGCAGCTTGATGAGATCCGTTATGACATTGATCCTGAAATCGACCCAAGCGCTGACCGTGGCAACCTCTCGAGCATTGGTTTGTCGGTTGTGCATGACAAACGTAACAATCGTTTCGAGACGACCAAGGGGCATTACCAAAGCCTTGCGAGTGAATTTGCAGGGGTAGGTGCGAACAAACATTTCGCGAAGCTTATCAGTGAAGGTCGCCTTTACTTCCCGCTCTTTGACGACATGACCTTCAGAACCAAGGCTGAAATTGGACATATCTTCCAGACGACCGACCGGCCGATTCCGCCGGCGGAAAAGTTTTATCTTGGTGGGCCGAACAATCTTAAAGGCTATGAAACATTCACGGTAAGCCCGACCTCGGCAAGAGGTACTCCATTGGGAGGTTCCTCTGAGTTTCTCTATATTGCCGAATTGGAAATGCCTTTGATCAAGGAAGCCGGCGTCAAATTCGTGATGTTCTACGATATGGGTAACAGTTATCCATCTTTTGAGGACCTCATCGAAGTCAGGTCGCTTAAGAAAGACGTTGGCTTTGGATTCAGGTGGTTTTCTCCGATCGGCCCCTTGCGATTTGAATGGGGTTTTCCGATCGCGCCGAAAGCGAACGAGAGCAACGTAGTATTTAACTTCTTTATCGGGCCGCCATTTTAAGCTATGGCTTTAAAGATAAAGAGAATCAAAGGAAGATCAAGGAGAGCTCTATGCGATTAACCAGTCTTTTATTCATTCTTGTAGGGATGTTTTCGAGCGCTGCTTTTGCGGATGTGAAAGTCGCGGTGGTAGATCTTCAGCGCGCGCTTCAGACCGTAGATGCGGGCAAGCAAGCCAAAGCGAACCTTGAGAAAGAGTTCAATGATAAGAAAAAACAACT
>JBFMCE010000129.1:0-7796 GCA_040754655.1 Bdellovibrionota bacterium
CAAGCTATCGGAGGATAGAGGTGGAAAAGGCCAGCCGTACGATTTTGGTTGTCGATGATCAAGAAGACCTTCGTGAAATCATCAAGAAGCGCCTCGAAAAAGAGGGTTACAGGGTACTCGTTGCGGGTTCGTTTGACGAGGCTTTGGATGTGGTCGATCGCCAAAGCTCAAGCATCGATATACTTCTTACGGATATCATTCTTCCGACGAAGAGCGGTCACGAGTTGGCTCAAAAAGTCTTAAGCGCCCATCCAGAAACGAAAATAGTTTATATGTCCGGGTATGTCGAACAAGAACTCCATGAGCAACTATCCGGCGAATGCGCGCTTATCTTGACGAAACCGTTTAAGCTCGAAGTCTTGCTGGTCGCTCTGGAAGATCTCTCAGCCGCCTGAAATGCCGCCAAGGTCTAAAAGAAGTTGATAATGCATCTCCGTGACGGGCATCACTGACAATCGCGATTGTTTGATCAAGGGAAGGTCTGAAAGCGCCTTGGTCTGTTTGATCAGGGAAAGCGAAACCGGGGTCTTCAGCTTCTTGCCGCCTTCAATGTCAACCTGAGCCCAGTCTCCGCCCTCGGGGTCGATGTCAGCGTAGGCCTCTCGAACGACTTTCGCCACGCCAACAACAGCTTTCTCATCTCCGCTATGATAGATGAGCGCGAAGTCTCCTTTTGCCATCTTCTTGAGGTGGTTTCGAGCTTGGTAGTTGCGAACGCCGTTCCAGTTCGTGCGTTTGTCTTTCATTAATTGGTCAAAGCTATAAGTTGAAGGTTCTGTTTTCAGTAACCAGTAAGATGCTGCCATGCGAAGCCTCTTATCATAACGCGCTATCAATCTTCAGTATAACTTTTTATCGAAAGGCTAGAGAAGCCAGGCAGTTTTGTCAGAGGCTCTTCAAGCTTCTCTCCATCCCCAACGATCACCAAGACCAAGCTTTCAGGGTTAAAGAAGTTTTTTAGCGCCGGTTTTACCTGTTCGAACTTCACTGCTTCGATATTTTGCGAGAGCTTTTTGTGATAATCCTTCGGAAACCTCAAGATATTCTCGACGGTCACGTTTTCGAGTCGTTTTCTGGGGGTGTCATAGTTGAAAGGGGCGTTGTTGATGAGGCTGGTTCGCGCAAACGCGAACTCTTCTTGGCTGATTCCGTTGTTGATGAAGTTCTCAAAGATATCAAGGGTCAGGTTTATCGCTTGAAAGGCCAGCATCGTATTCGGGATCAAGTACATCGTGTAATAGCGCGGTTCCCGGCCGTATTGGAACATATTGTACGCGCCATAAGTCCAACCCCGTTTCACGCGAAGTTCTTGCATCAGCGTCGCTTGAATCGACGAGCTGCCGAAGACGTGATTGGCCAAGAGAACCGGATAATGTTCGGGCATCTCAGGGCGCATGCCGGCCCCGCCAATGAGCACTTGAGCTTGGGTAGCATTGGGTTTATTGACGAGCAAGGTGCGCCTTCCTTTGATCGCGGGCGGGGGAGCGATCGTCTGCGGAAGCCGGGCTTCCGGATGAAGTGCGCCAAGCTTTTCGGTCATGCGGCTGAACCAAGTTCGCATCGTTTCCGCTTTTATCGCGCCGGTACCGAAAAAGTTAAGCGTCTCGGAGCCGAAATACCTGGAATAAAAATTGAGGATGTCCTTATTATTGATCCGCGCCAAAGATTTCCTGGTTCCTTTCGCGGGGTTTCCGTAAGGGTGGTCTCCAAAGAAAAAGCGGTTGAAATGGTACATCGCGAGCGCGCGGTCATTGCTTTTTTCAGTGAGGATCTCGCTCTCTACTTCTTTTTTGAGTTTCACCAGTTCCTCAGTGCGAAACAAAGGCCTTAAAAAAGCTTCTTCAATCAGCGTTAGGTATCGCGCGGCGTTCTCTGATAAAACCGCTCCCCGAAATACCGTGCTCTCATTCCTTGTTTCGACCTCGAACTGGCCTCCGAGGCGATTGAGCTGCTCATAGAACTCGTTCTTTGTATGGGTAGTCGTTCCTCTCAACATCATTTGGTTCGCGACGTGCGCCAGGCCTAGTTTCTCCTTGGGATCATGCGAGGCTCCGACGTCCACTACGATGTTGAAGTAGACGATGGGAAGGCTGAAGTCTTCTTCAAACTCGACCGTCGCGAACGCCAGGTTGCCAAACGAGAGGAAAAGCGCGGCTAGCAGCATTTGATTCAAGCGTTTCATCGAGAACCTACTTTCCTTGGGGTAAAGCGATCACTACGGAGCGGTTTTGCTTTTTAAATCGGTTTTGAACCACTTTTGAAAGCGCGAATTTATCAATCGCCCGCAGGGCATCCACGATCTCGATGCCGCGCTCAAAGTGCCCGGCAATGGTCTCGTAATACCCTAGGAACTGCGCTTTGCTTTGGTTGCTTCCCAGGCCGTTCACGAGGCTAAAGCGATGCAATGAAATGGCTCGTTCGATTTCAATCGGGGTGACCTTGCTGTTTGCGATTCGCTTGAGTTCTGAGTCAATGATCGCCAGCGCTTTCTCCGCACGTTGATTTTTTTGGAGGTTTACGAAAAACAGGAATAAACCTGGGTTTGAGCGGTCGGGGTTGATGATGTCCACATTCGTGGCGACGCCCGCATCAACAAGTTTCTTGTAGAGTCTCGAGCTCTTGTTCCCGGCCAGGATATTTCTCAAGACTTCAAGCACCGGAACTTCAATGCTGTTCACGTCGGGCACATGATAGGCGACAAGCAGCTTTTCGACGCCGACCTTGAGCCGAACCGTTTGCCGGCGTTCTTCGGTCTGTGAGGGTTCTTTGAGCGGCCGATTGCGCTCAATCGGGCTTGCGGGCAGGGGGCCATAATGCTTCGCGATGAGATCAATCGTAGCGGAAGGATCAATATCGCCGACCACCACCACGGTGGCGTTATTAGGCGCGTAAAAGCGCCGGTAAAAGTTTTCGCAGTCTTTTCGAGTGGCCCGATTGAGATCTTCCTCGTAACCAATGACTGGCCATTGATAAGGATGCTTCGTGAAAGCCATTTCATGGACAAGTTCAAAGAGCTGCCCGTCGGGGTTGTTCTCTTTTCTCAAGCGCCGCTCATTTTGAACCACTTCGCGTTCTTTGGCCAAGGCCTCGTCGTCTATCTTGAGGTTCACCATGCGGTCAGATTCAAGTTTGATCACCAACTCGAGGTGGGTCTTCGGCAGGTTTTCAACGTAACCCGTGTAATCGCGGTCAGTGAAAGCGTTCTCGCCCTCGGAACCCGCGGATTCAAGCAGTCGCAGGAACTCTCCGTCAGGGTGCGTCGAAGTTCCTTTGAACATCATGTGTTCAAACAAGTGGGCAAGACCAGTAAGGCCTTTTGTTTCGTCTTTCGAACCGACATCAAACCAGGTTTGATAAGCAAACGTCGGGGCAGAAGGGTCTTCGAGCAAGAGCACTTTCAAGCCATTGGCTAGCTTGAATCGATGAACCTTGGTTTCTCCGAAGAAACGCACTTCTTCTTTCGTAGTTCCTTTCGGAGTTGAAGAACAGCCTGCGAATACTAAACAGAGAACCAATGCCAAGATGCGTTTCGTCATGAATTCTTCCTCACCCGCGGGGCGGAATGAGTGTAACATAAGAAAAGACAATGGAAAGACAGATTCGTCGCGCTCGTCAACTCAACAAACGCAATCTCGTCATCAGCGTGGCAAGCCTGGTTTTAGCGGGCCTGGCGGTATGGAGAGGCTCTGAGCTTGCCTCGAAGATGAGCCAAAAGCTTGAAGAAGGTGGAAAGAACCTCACCTCTCAAATCTCTACGCGCTTGCGCGTGCAAGAAGTGGTTTGGGAGGAAACAGGCACGACCAACTCGAGCCACCGTGTTTCGCGCAATCTATTGGCGGCGATGAGCGAGATTGAGGCGGGTCAAGAGATGCTTTCGATCGACTTGAGCGCTCTAGAGAAGAAGATCCTGCGCATTCCTTGGATCGAATCGATTCAAATCCAAAAGAAATTGCCTTCGACGTTGCTGGTTCGTTATACGACGCATCATGTTCGCGCCTTGGGGTTGCGAAAGAACCGGCTGTGGTCGATTTCGTCGACTGGCAACTGGATCGCGCCCCTTGAATCGCAACATGCGTTTGATCTGCCTGTTCTCGTCAACGAGTCGACTCTTTCAGAGCAGTTGGAATGGCTGGGCGCGCTTGAAAACGCGCTTAAACCAAAAATATTGCAGGTTCACGAAGTCGGCTTCGACAAAGGTAAACAGAATAAGCTGACAGCTCTGGTAGAGATGACTTATTCCTCTCAAAGAGTGAAGATAGCCGTGGTTGCCGAAGGGCTCCCAAACGACGAAAGTTTAGGTCGACTGAGGCGCGTGGTTCATTATTTGATCAAAAATAATATCTTAGTTTCGAAGATTGATCTTCGACCCGGCAAAAAAGTGGTTGTAAACGTCGGGAAAGGCCCGTAGAATTTTTTAACAGCGTAGTTTAGAATTGATAAGCTTCGCATTCCGCAGTTCCCAAAGGAGTGGGAAATGGCTCGTATTCCAAGAAAAGATTTCGTCGTAGGCCTTGATATAGGAACAACCAAGATCTGCGCGATAGTGGGCGAGGTCACCGAGTCGGGCATCGACATCGTTGGCATCGGCACGCACCCTTCGACAGGACTTCGCAAAGGGGTCGTGATCAATATCGAAGGCACCGTCGACAGCATCACAAAGGCAATTGAAGAGGCCGAACTCATGGCGGGGTGTCAGATCACTTCCGTTCATGCAGGCATTGCCGGTGGCCACATCAAGAGCTTCAACAGCCATGGCATCGTGGCCGTGAAAGACAAGGAAATCACGCCAAACGATGTTCAACGGGTTCTCGACGCCGCAAAGGCGATCGCGATTCCGATGGACCGCGAGGTTCTTCACGTTGTTCCGCAAGAGTTCATCATCGACGAACAAGATGGCATCAAAGAACCGGTGGGCATGAGCGGGGTTCGCCTTGAGTCGAAGGTGCATATCGTGACCGGGGCGGTTTCAAGCGCTCAGAACATCATCAAATCTTGCAATAAAGCCGGGCTTAATGTCGCTGAGATCGTCTTAGAGCCCATTGCATCAGCTGAAGCGGTGCTCACCCATGACGAACGAGAGCTGGGCGTCATCTTGGTCGACATCGGCGGGGGTACTTCTGATATCGCCATATTCTCGCAAGGGGCTTTGGTTCACACCGGAGTTCTCGCGATCGGCGGCAATCACATCACCAACGACATCGCGGTGGGCTTAAGAACGCCCCAGAATGAAGCTGAGAGAATCAAGATCAAGTACGGTTGCGCGATGTCATCGCTCGTCAAAGGCGAAGAGACGATCGAAGTTCCAAGCGTCGGCGGGCGAAAGCCCCGTACGGTGCCTAGAAAGCTTCTCGCTGAGATCATCGAGCCTCGGGTAGAAGAGATTTTCTCTTTGATCCAACGCGAGGCTTTGAAAAGCGGCTATCAAGACCTGCTTGCAAGCGGTGTCGTGATCACTGGTGGTTCAACACTTCTTGAGGGAATGCCGGAACTCGCGGAGTTCATCTTTGATATGCCCGTAAAACGCGGAATGCCGTCGGGCGTTGGCGGTCTTAAGGACGTAGTGAACAGCCCTAAGTTCGCCACTGGCGTTGGTCTGTTGAAACACGCCGCGCGCAAGCAGATGGGCCGCACGAAATTTCCAATCAGGGACCGCGTCAATGTTTATGACAAGGTACGCTCTTCGATGAAGAGCTGGTTAAAAGATCTATTCTAAAACATGGGGGAACAACGAATGTTCGAGTTTGCTGAAGACACCACTCTACAGGGAGCGAAGATCAAAGTCATCGGAGTAGGCGGTGGCGGTGGAAATGCAGTGAATACCATGATTCGCATGGGACTCGCGGGAGTGGAATTCATCGTAGCCAATACAGATAAACAGGCTCTGGAAGCCAATCTCGCAGCAAGCAAGATTCACTTGGGCGGCGAGCTCACAAGGGGTTTGGGCGCCGGCAGCAACCCGGAAGTGGGCCGCAAATCCGCGATGGAGGACTACGCGAAAATATCGGAGATGCTCACGGGCGCTGACATGGTTTTCGTGACCGCGGGCATGGGTGGCGGCACTGGAACAGGCGCCGCACCGATCATCGCTAAGATCTCAAAGGAGATTGGCGCGCTTACGGTGGGTGTCGTGACTAAGCCATTTCTGTTTGAAGGCAGAAAGCGCATGAAACAGGCTGAGTTTGGCATCACGAACCTTCGTGAGAACGTCGACAGCTTGATCACGATTCCTAATAATAGGCTGCTGTCTATCGCGGGTTCCGAGCTTTCAATGCTCGATACTTTTAAGAAAGCCGATGAGGTTCTTCTTCACGCGGTTCAAGGCATTTCAGACTTGATTAACCATACGGGCTTGATCAACTCCGACTTTGCAGACGTGAGAACGATCATGGCCAACAAGGGCCTTGCTCTCATGGGTATCGGAAATGCGACCGGAGAAAACCGGGCCGTTGAAGCCGCGCGCGCCGCGATCTCATCGCCTCTTCTTGAGGATGTTTCGATCACGGGTGCGACCGGCATCATCATCAACATCACCGGCGGTTCGAACCTCAAGATTCACGAAGTCAACGAAGCAACCACCCTCATTATGGAAGCTGCTGATGAAGACGCTGAGATCATCTTCGGAACGGTCATCGATGAAGCATTGAATGATGCTGTCAAAGTGACAGTGATCGCAACAGGCCTTGGACCGAAAGAAACCAAGGTTGCAGCAAGCGTGCAGGTGCAAGTTCCTGCGGCAATTGCCGCTGCACCAGTAGTTCAAGCTCAAGCGGCGCCTCAGGCACCTGTCGTTGAACAATCTAATGAAACGATGACTCAAGGCGAATGGGCAGAGCCGGCGCCAATGCCAGCAACGACAGCTGTCGAGCTTCAGGCAGAAGCCGCGCAACCGCAACCGCAACCGCAAGCGCCGGTCGCGCCGCAAGCTTCAGCACCGGTAGCTCAGGCTCTACAACAACCCGCTCAAACTGTGTCGCCGCCTGCGGCTCCACAAGCAGCTCAGCCACAACAGCAGCGTCAAACTCCGCCGCTTCCTTCGGCAGCAATGCTGCAGGCATATTCGCCCGCGAGTTACTGTGACGATGGTTTGTCGGATTATGATGGAGAAGAAACCAATTTTCCGACTCAAGGTGGTAAAACTCAACCAGGTTCGAGTGCGGCACAGCCTGCTACTTCGCAACAAGGCGCGACTTACCGGGATTACCAACAACAACCACAGCAGCCCTCAGCGCAGACAACCAAGACCAATGACATCAACAGGGCGAAAGCGATTGCTCAAAAGCTTGGCTTGTCGAACCTGACGGATGATGAATACGACATCCCGACTTTCATCCGCAGGCAGCAAGAGAACGAGCACGAAGCGTAAGAGAGAAGTTTTATTTTACCCTGTATTATTCTCAAGGAGGAGAGTGATGAAAACGATGTCTTGGATGGTGCTTGTATTGGCGGTAGCTTTGGTTCCTTTTTTGGCTGAGGCGAAATCTCAGAAAGAGAAATCCCGGAAGACGGCGAGTTTAGCAGATAAGCAAATTGTTTGCGTAAGCGTTTCAGACCTTGCTTCGGAATCGAGACATGTTGAAAACGGGCAGTCGATGGTCAATATAGCAGATGATATTGAAGATAAGCTCAATAAAAAGTTAGCAAATCAAAAGGTGTCTGCTAAGTCTCCTGTCTCATTCTATGCAGGACCAAATCATAGCTATCTTGTAGCTTGTGTAGTCGGGTACCTTAAAAGATAGAGGTTTTCAAAATTCAAAACGGGAGGCTCTAAAGCGACGGCGTCGCGATAGAAGACCTCC